>NZ_JBKEBF010000037.1:0-271444 GCF_047973035.1 Oleidesulfovibrio sp. | reverse complement strand
ATATGTACACCTTTCCACTCACACAGTTTGCGCAATATCTCACCCACTGCGCGCTTCTTCTCTCCGTAAAAAACTTGCCGCCGATACTTTGGCGCAAACACTACGTGGTATTTGCAGTTCCATTTTGTGTGGGCTAAACTCTTAGCGTCACCCATTGTGACCTCCTTTTGATTTGCCACCTGCAGTTGCCAGACCGCAGGGATTAGTTAGCAAATCAAAAGGAGTTTTACTAATATCTCTATAGCTTTAAGATTTACGGAACCCCCCGCCTAGCGGGGGGTTTTCTGCATACAAAAAAGCCGCCCGCAGTGAACTGCTGCAGGCGGCTGATCTTTTTTGAATAAACGGGCTGTATTAACTAGTCGTCCACAACGCAGCCAAGCTTGGCGGCGATATTTTTGGCCGCTTTACGGCCTGCGCCCATGGCAAGAATAACCGTTGCTGCGCCAGTTACGATGTCGCCACCGGCATATACGTCGGGAATACTGGTCTCGCCGGTTTCTTCGTCCACCTGCACATAGCCCCAGCGGTTCAATTCCAGACGGGGCTCGTTTTCCAGCAGTACAGGGTTGGAACGGGTACCCACGGCAATAATCGCAAGGTCGGTAGGCAGTTCTTCTGTTGCGCCTTCGACAACAACAGGACGGCAACGACCGGACTCGTCGGGCTCGCCCAGCTCCATCTTCTGCAACAGCACAGAGCCAAGGTTGCCGCATTCATCCGCGCGGAACTCCAGCGGACCGCACAGTTCCGCCACCTGTACGCCTTCTTCAATGGCGTGCTCGATTTCTTCGTGGCGTGCGGGCATTTCCGCCTGTGTACGACGATAGACGATGTGCACGGACTCTGCACCAAGACGCATGGCAGTGCGTGCTGCGTCCATTGCCACGTTGCCGCCGCCATACACGGTAACGCGCTTGCCACGGATAATAGGCGTATCAAAATCGGGGAACGAGTAAGCACGGCCAAGGTTTACACGGGTAAGGTATTCGTTGGCCGAAAACACACCGTTCAGATTTTCACCGGGAATGTTCAAGAAACGGGGCAACCCTGCTCCCACGCCGATAAAAACAGCTTTATAACCCTGATCAAACAGATCCTGAATGGAAAATGTTTTGCCGCCTACACGGTTACGCACAAACTCTACTTCCAGTTCGCGCAGTGCGCCGATTTCCTTGGCAACAATCTTTTCCTTGGGCAGACGGAACTCCGGAATTCCGTAAACCAGCACGCCGCCAAGCTCGTGCAGCGCTTCAAAGACCGTAACCTTGCAGCCGCGTGCCGCCAGATACCCGGCAGCGGTCAGGCTTGCAGGACCGGAACCGATGCAGGCGACTTTCTTTTCCGGATCAATGTAAGGGCATTCCGGCTTACCGGTAATGAGACCGCATGCATCGCGATACATAAATTCATCGGCAACAAAACGCTCCAGACGCCCGATAGCCACAGGCTGACCTTTTGCCTGCAGAATGCACGAACCTTCGCACTGCACTTCCTGCGGGCACACGCGACCGCAGACGGCGGGCAGACTGTTGGTGGTTTTGATAACCTGATAGGCTTTTTCCACATCACCTTTGGCCAGCTCTGCAATAAACTGCGGGATAGGCACCTCCACAGGGCAACCCTTCACGCATTTGGGCTTTTTGCATTGCAGGCACCGTGCTGCTTCTTCCTTTGCCATTTCCAGCGTGTAGCCAAGGGCAACTTCATCAAAATTGCGTACACGCTCTGCAGGCGGCTGGTTGGGCATCTCCACGCGGGGCATAATGGGGTTTTTACTTGCTTTCATTGCACTTGCACCTGCAGTGATGGTCGTAAGATTCGCGCTCCAGCGGCTTAAAAGCCCCCAGACGTTGCCTCAGCTCCGCAAAGTCCACCTTATGGCCGTCAAACTCAGGACCGTCCACACAGGCAAAGCGGGTTTCGTTGCCCACGGTTACTCGACAGGCCCCGCACATGCCTATACCGTCCACCATAATGGAGTTCAGGCTGACGGTTGTTTTCACACCGAAAGGCTCAGAGGTGCGTGCTACGGCTTCCATCATGGGAACAGGCCCTACGGCAACAACTTCTGTCACGCTTTTGTCTTCTTCAAGACGCTGCTTGAGCAGTTCGGTAACCAACCCTTTATGGCCATAACTACCGTCGTCTGTAGAAACGAGAACTTCGGGCGCAAAGGCCTTCAGCTCTTTTTCAAAAAGCAGCAGATCCTTATTACGTGCGCCGATAATGGCAACTACGTGATTGCCTGCCTCATGATGGCCTTTAGCTATATGGTGCATGGCAGCAATGCCGGTGCCGCCGCCCACGCAGATCACGGTGCCGCCTTTTTCGATATGGGTGGCACGTCCCAGAGGACCGCACAGATCAAGAATGGCATCGCCTTCATTAAGCTCTTCCAGCATGGCCGTACTTTTGCCCATTACCAGATACACAATGGTGATGGTGCCTTTTTCACGGTCAGCATCCGCAATGGTCAGCGGAATGCGCTCACCTCTTTCACACACACGCAGGATGACAAAATTGCCCGGCTCGGCTTTAGCCGCAATATGCGGCGCATCAATGACCAGCTTACTGGTCTGACCGGGGATAAGTCGCTCCTTGGAAAGGATCGTGTTCTCCATATTCTATCCGTTTGCTTGCTGGCCGAAAAATCAGCGCAGATATGAACGTAATGTATTAAATCCGGTAAAAAGTACATGCTGGTTACATGCACAACGTGCTACAAAACACCAATAAGACTACGCCCGTCAACCGTATGATTCATTCGTATAACGGCAACGGACGATATATCTGCAAACACATGACGCAGCCTTGCAATGCCGTACAGACATCACCCCTCGTAGACGGCAACCACGGCAAGGAACAAAAAGTACCTCTGCCAGACATTTTCTCGGATTTCCCCTCAGTACCAATGCGTAGTATAGCGACAAAACGCATATTCGTCACGCAGAGGCTCGCACCGCAACTGACGAAATGAGTACACCTGATGATGGCGGCAGCGGCAACATGCCCCGCTGCTTCAAGGTACAGGGCAAACGCTTCGAAACCCGCAGGGCAAACGTTATGGCAGCCTGATGGGAGCACTGCCGCACGGAAACCTCGTTTGAGAGTGTCGACAGACTCCGCCAGCCCACCACCCCCCTTGCACGGCTTGAAGACGCAGGCTCTTCAGGCAGCCTTGCCTGCTATAACCGGCAGACACGATACGAATTTTCAGCATGCTTCGTTACTCAAGTGAGTTCAGCCAGCCCTGTCCGCACAACATACAGACAGCCCTTCGCACAGGGCCGCACCACAGACAGCGTACGGCAGCACCAAACATAGACCACAGCGCCCTTGCTTTTTCAAAACTACGTGCTGTCGTCTGTCTGCGCTGCGGGGCTATAGACAACTCGGACTCATCCTCATACCCGCACGCAGAGACAACTGCGCCCCGCAACCGGAAGAGTGCGGGGCACAGCAAATCATCACTTTGCAACGTCAGGCGCGAAAATGGCTCCTGAACACTATCAGACACTATCGGGCGCTACAGGTCGTAGCTTTCCACCAGTGTGGAAATGCGCTTTGCAGACGCATCGACACGGGCACGCAGGGAAGCTGCATAGGCTTTCATATCGGCAATGGGCTTGGTAGCGATGCCGGAATCCATTGCGGCCTGAGCCACGGCAGGAGTTTCCCACTCCAGCACACGCGGATCAAGCGGCTTGGGAATAACGTAGTCCACGCCGAATTCCAGTTTGTCCACACCGTACATGGCGCATATTTCGGCAGGAACAGGTTCCTTCGCCAGTGCAGCAAGCGATCTGGCAGCCGCAACTTTCATGGCTTCGTTAATTTCCGATGCGCCGACATCCAGCGCCCCGCGGAAGATATAGGGGAAGCCGGAAACGTTGTTTACCTGGTTGGGGAAGTCGGAACGGCCCGTACCCATGATGCAGTTAGGGCTGGCTTCTTTGGCGTCAGGGTAGGAAATTTCCGGATCAGGATTAGCCATTGCAAACAGCACTGGGTCTTTTGCCATGGCGCGGACCATGTCTTTAGACACCAGATCCTTAGTGGAAAGGCCGAGGAACATATCTGCACCTTTCATGACATCCTGCAGCGAACCTGCGTCTTTCTTCTGTGCGAAACGGGCCTTGTATTCGTTCAGGCCGCTACGGCCGGTGTGAATAAGCCCGCGCGAGTCGAACATATAGATGTTTGCAGGATCAACACCAAGCGCCACATAAAAAGACGCGCAGGCAATACCGGCAGCACCGGCACCCACAACTACAACCTTCATGTCTTCGGCTTTGCGGTTGGTGATTTCAAGCGCATTGATAAGGCCCGCGCCGGAAATAACCGCGGTACCATGCTGATCGTCATGAAAAACGGGAATGTTCATTTCACGCTTCAGTGTTTCTTCCACATAGAAACACTCGGGCGCTTTGATGTCTTCAAGGTTGATGCCGCCGAAGGTGGGCTCCATGGTTTTAACCACTTCGATAAGCTGGTCGGGGCCGGTAACCTTCAGGTTGATGTCAAACACATCAATATCGGCAAATGTCTTGAACAAAACCCCCTTGCCTTCCATAACCGGCTTGCCTGCCAGCGGGCCTATGTTGCCAAGGCCCAGCACTGCAGACCCATCGGATACAACGGCGACCAGATTAGAGCGGCCGGTGTACAGGTCTGCTGCTGCGGGGTCTTCCTTGATGGCCTTGCATGCTTCCGCCACGCCGGGGGAGTATGCCATGGAAAGGTCTTTCTGGTTACGGCAGGGTTTTGCAGGAACCACTTCCAGCTTACCCGGACGGGGGGCCTCATGATATCTGAGAGCCTCTTCCCTGGTGAAAAGAGCCATTATCAGCCTCCTGAAGGTGATGTTCAGTCGATGTCGGGGGTTACATACAGTTCGCCGCCATGTGCATCATTGATGACCAGCAGCGGAAAGTCCTTTACCGTCAGCCTGCGCACGGCTTCCGGCCCTAACTCTTCATACGCCACAACCTGGGCAGCGGTGATGCACTGCGAAAGTAACGCACCGGCTCCGCCGGTTGCACCGAAATACACGGCTCCGTGTTCCTGCATGGCATCACGTACGGCCTGACTGCGCCTGCCCTTACCTACCGTGGCTTTTACGCCAAGGCTGTGCATACGCGGCGTGTAGGTATCCATTCTGCCGCTGGTGGTGGGACCGGCTGACCCGATAGGACGTCCGGGGGGCGCCGGAGTAGGTCCCACGTAATAGATAACCGCGCCTTCCAGCGCAAAGGGCAGTTCAGCACCGTTGTCCAGCGCTTCCATCATGCGCTTGTGAGCGGCATCACGCGCGGTATAAATTTCTCCGCTCAGCAGCACCACGTCGCCGGCTACAAGTTGTGTAACGTCTTCTTTTTTCAGCGGGGCAGTAAGATGGTACGTAGCCATTACAATACAACCTCCTTATGCCGTGAAGAATGGCACTGCACGTTTACCGCTACGGGCAGGCTGGCAATATGGCACGGATGCATGGCAATCTTCACCGCCAGACAGGTTGTGCTGCCGCCAAGCCCCATGGGGCCGATGCCCAGCGCATTGATTTCGTCCAGCAGCTCTTTTTCCATAGCTGCAATCTCCGCATCGGGATGCGTATCATCAACTCGGCGGAACAACGCTTTTTTTGCAAGCGTAGGAGCAAGGTCAAACGTACCGCCTATTCCCACGCCCACAATGGTGGGAGGGCACGGGTTAGGACCGGCTTCTGCCATACGGCGCACCACAAAATCTTTAATCCCCTGCCAGCCCTGAGCAGGAGTCAGCATGGTACAGCGCGACATGTTTTCGCTGCCGCCACCCTTTGCCATATAGCGGATGGTCAGCTTATCGCCGGAAACGAGTTCTGTATGGATGATGGCCGGCCGGTTATCGCCGGTATTTTTGCGGGTAAGGGGATGGCACATGGATTTGCGCAGATATCCTTGTTCATACGCTTCCGCCATGGCTGCATTAAGCACTTCCGTCAGCGAACCGCCTTCAATCCGTGCATCTTCACCCATTTCAACAAAAAATATGGCTGCGCCCGTATCCTGACACAACGCCAGCCCGCTTTTTGCGGCAAGATCCGCATTTTCCAGCAACTGCCGTAAAATTTCTTTGCCAGAATCCGTTGTTTCCTGCTCCATGCGCAGCCGGAACGCTTCGTACAAGTCGCTGCCCAGCACAGTATTTGCCGTAAGGATCATCTCCGTTACGGCTTCATGCACTGCCGATGCCTGAATTTTCCTCATGCATACACCTCGTTGTGGCTGAAATCCCCTTGCTGTCCGGCTTTGTGCGACCGGCTCTTTTGTACCGCGGCTATCAGCCCGAACTGACAACCACAAAAAAGAGGACGACGAGAATGTCGCCGCCCTCTGTAATAGACGTCTTCGCAACGTTCGTCACCCCTTTGGCCAAGACTATAATCAATATGACGAACAATCGCAGACAGAAACAATGAACCGCTACGCAAGCTCAAGAAACCGGAACCGCATCAGGGCCAGTAATCCTAGCCCAACAAAGCCTGCCACCATTATGTATTCTGCGCGTTTGTACCATTCGCGCTTTTCACGGGTAATAAGGCCGTACTTCACGCCGATGCGATAAAAACCGATACCTACATGCAGTTCTGCGACCGGCAGCAGAACCAGATAAAACGGCAACCAGCCGCCGAACTGGATTCTCGCGGCGCTTTTCTGCGCGGTGATAGGCAGGTCCGACAACACGACATACATATGAATGCTGGCCATAATCAAAATGATAAGAGCGGTACCAATCTGAACAGCCCACAACCACGTATCACGATGCCGCAACATAGCCATATGCTTTAGTATCGTCTGCTGCTCATTGGTACGAAACGGCATTTTGCGCCCCGCCAGAATAAAATGCACAAACATCAGCAAAAAAATCATGGGACCGCCGACCTGCGCCATATAGGTGGCTTCCAGAAAGCGGGCAATGGCGTTCATTAATCTGGGGGTGGGAATAACGCTGGAGACTAAAATAAGGTGTGACCAGAGGAACAGAATAAGCAGCATCCCTGTTGCCATCTGCATAACATCCAGCCAGCCTGCTACTTGCGAGCGTTGCGGAGCATGAAGAGTTACCGTGGCATTGTCCATGTCACCTCCTTGCGCTGTGTCAGCGCGGCATTGCAACAGATGTTGCACCGGCAGCTTACCGGACAGACAAGCGGCGTCGCTCCTTAACAGGTCCGGTCATGCGAGAACACAAACCGTACAGAAGCGACGCCGCAAAAACCATGACACATACTTACACAGTACCCGCTACGTCTTTTTACACAAAGTATTTTCCTTCAAATACGCGCAACACGCTTCGCAATTGCGCAGGCTGCAAAGGTGCATGGCAAATCCATCACTCTTAATACATTGTAATGACGCGCAATTCTTCACGACGTGATAAAAACCGCAGATCTGCTTTTGTTGCGGCTTATTACCGCACAATGTGTTATCGTACGCATCCCCCATATGCAGCAGACAGCCTGAAAGCATATACGGGGTATACATGTAAGGAGGAAACATGAACCGTACTCTTCATATCTTGCTGGCACTGATGATTATTTTTGCAGTGGCCAGTCCGACACAGGCAGACTGGACCAACGTTCTGGACCAAGCCAAAGATGCGTATGTAAAATCAACAGAAAGCAATACCAGCTCCAGCAGCGTTGCCAACCTGACTTCGCAGGAAGTTGTCACAGGGCTGAAGGAAGCGCTGAATAAATCCGTAGATTATTCCACTTCGTTTCTGGGCAAAAAAGACGGCTTTTTGAAAAACCCTGACGTGACTATTCCCGTACCCGAAAGCCTGACAAAAATTGAAACCGCACTGCGCCTTACAGGACAAGATGCACTGGCCGATGAGTTTGTTACCAGTATGAACCGCGCAGCAGAAAAAGCTGTGCCTGAAACCGCCAGCGTGCTCTCCGGCGCCATCAAAAAAATGTCATTTGACGACGCCAAGCGAATCCTGAGCGGGCCGGACAATGCCGCTACTGAATACTTCAGGGCAAACTCCAGTGCAGAACTTGCAGAACGCATTCGCCCCATTGTGAGCGAAGCCATGAGCAGCGTGAATGTGACAGGATATTACAACCAGTTTGCATCCGCAGCACAGCTTGCCGGTTTTTCAGGAACTGCTCCCGACCTTGAAGGGTACGTCACTGATAAAACGCTCGACGGGCTTTTCCTGATTATGGAACGCGAAGAAGCGAACATTCGCGAAAATCCGGTAGCCCGCACGACCGACATTCTGAAAAAAGTTTTCGGGCAGTAAGGACAAGATAAAGTCATACCGGAGAGCGCAGTGCTGCCTGTTCCATGCTGGGTGGATCCATCGTCGGTTACTGCAGGTTGCGTTACCACGACGCAGTAACTTTTAGGCACAAAAAAAGCCGCCCTGAAAGGGCGGCTTTGTGTATTGCAGTTATGTGCAGCGTACAGGCACCGCAAATGCCATGCTGCTAAGAGCCGTTATTGGGCTTGATAAGAATGGTCGGGTACATGCCGCGAGGCTCACCATCCTGATACGGCTGGATGATGTTGAACGTAAAGTTCTGGCCCTTCTGTGCATGACCGGTTCCTTCCCCGCTTTCAAAGAACGCACCATTCTCACTGAGAATACGCTTGATGCGTTTCTGGAAAGCTTCGAGGAAGGGGCCCCCCTTACCACGGAAGGTCATACGGCCCATGGTTACTTCACCGTCGACCTTGGCAAACTCTTCAAAGCTGATGGAATGGTTGGCAAGGTCTTCTTTGTTGCGGACATACCCCCATACGAGGTGGTTGGCCGGAATTTCCAGCGGCTCTTCCAGATCAATAATGGTGTGCGGCATAATAACGCAACCGTCGCCGATCTTCAGAGGAGACTCTTCGGTACCGTGCAGGAACGAATTGAAACCGGTGAAAATCATATCGCCAAGGTGGGCATTGATAATCTTTCCGCCATGAGCGGTCACGCAGTTACGTTCCAGACGGCTGTTAATGATGTAGCAGTTTTCCTGAGCATTGCTGCCCTTGCCCATCCATGCATTATCAAGGTAGGCACGCTGCGACACCAGTACATTTTCACCAATGGTGGTATCGCCTTTGATAACCGAGTAACCGCTGACGAATGCCCCGGCTCCGGTTCCGGCAGAATTACCCATGTGCCCCGACGCAAAAGCCTCTTCGAAGTCTTCCTGACGGACTTCCACGAACTCCATCAGGGTGCCTGTGGGGCATGCTCCGGCTTCCTGGCAGATATATTTGTCCAACACAGCCTTATCGAAGCTGTAGCGGAACTCCACATCGCCGCTCTTGATCCAGATCTGACCCGGCTCAACCGTTTCGCCTGCCAGTTCACCCGTCTGCACGTACGAGAAGTAACGCACAACGCTGTTGTGAATGCTAGACAAGTCAACCGTTGCAAAGGTTCCGATAAAGCTACCTTCTGTCAGCGAACCGTGGATGTTGGCATACGGCATGGCCACAGTGTTACGAATGGTGAACTCTTCCGGAGACTCGGGGTCATGCGAATTGGAGTGCACGAGTGTTTTGTTCAGGAAGCTGTCCTTGATGGAAATCACTTCATCATCGTGCAGCGGAATCATCTTTCCGTCGCAGACAAAGTGCTGGCCTTTGCGTTTAAGCTCATCACCGCGGATATCACTTTTATACAGCGCGGAATGCATCACGTTAACCCGGCCTATGAAGTAGCTACCTGCAAGGCTTGAGTTCTTGAAGTGAAAATGCACGGGATCATCGGCCGAAAGACCGTAGAATGCATAGAACTTCGAGTAGTGCAGATGCGGAGTCTGACGACGTACGTAGTCACCCACATCAAACTTCTGACTGCGAAGGTTCACGTTCACTCGGTCAATGATGCGTTCCAGAAGTAATTCCAGCTGCGTCATGGCTTGTCTCCGTCTCAGCGCGGCCCCATTGCAGCGGGGACCACAGTTGTCGGTTTTTCCTACGTCAGGGCGCAGTATGATGTCAGCGGACAATTGTCCTCGGCCCCGTGTTCGTGGGCCTTTTCATGGATTGCGCACACTGCCGCGTCTGTGGTGGAGTAGATGCTTTCTTCACCTATACGTTCCCAGACGTGAGTGCGCTTGAGCACCGCAGTCACGGCTTCGTTGATGCCCGAGAAAGACAGCTCAATGCCTGCACTGCGTACGCGGTCGATAAGCAGGCTGAGTGCTTCCTCTCCCGATGCGTCAATATCGTTAATTCCGTTACATACAATCAGAATGTGGCGCAGATTGGGCATATGCTCCATGCGCTCCATGATCTGATCTTCAAGGAAGCTTGCATTGGCGAAGAACAGCGGGCCTTCAAAACGGACAACCGCTACATACTCACACTGGCGCAAGCCCCGTGCCTCGGCGTCTCTCATATCCAGATTTTCATCGCGCGACAGGTTAGCAACCCTCGGGCGCATGGATTTATACAAGAACACACCAAGTGAAAGTACGACACCTACAAAAATTCCCTTATCAAGGTGCGGCGCAAATGCCAGCGTACACAGGAACGACACAATGGATATCGCACCATCGTACCACTGGGCCTTCCACGCATGGTGGAAACCCTTGGCGTTGATAAGCCCGATAACAGCCATCATGATTACTGCAGCCAGCACGGACTGGGGCAGGTGGTACAGCAGCGGCGTGAAAAACAGCAGCACAATAACGACTGCCATGGAAGTAAACACGCTAGAAAGCCCTGTTACCGCACCGGAGGCAAGGTTAACTGCCGAACGGGAAAATGAACCCGAAGCAGGATAACTTTTACCTACCGCACCCAGAATGTTTGCAAGCCCCTGACCAATCAGTTCCTGATTGGGGTCAAGACGCTGACCGGTTTTGGCCGCCATAGCCTTAGCAATCGAAATTGCTTCCATAAAGCCCAGCAGCGAGATAATCGCGGCATAGGGCAGCAGCTGCAGCATAACCGAAATATTAATTGCAGGCATGGAAAGCGTAGGCAGACCACTGGGAACTTCTCCGACAACTGCGCCGCCGCCGGTCATGGGCAACGCTGTGGTCTTGATGGGGTTATTCCCTACTTTCAACCGCCATACACGGCCATCGGTTTCCAGCCCCGCGGGAGTTTCACCTTTCGGGTAAAACTGCATGGAGCCGTCGGCCATCACAACACCGTCAAAAAGTTTGTCACGCAGGTCGGCACGCAGGTTATGAATGCTGCCCTTCACGCGTTCCATGGCAAGGCCGGTCTCGCTGATGCGGAACTCAAGCTCAAGGTGCTTTTCATCATGGACAAGCCCACTGGCTTCTTCCAGCTTTTTACCCAGCTCTGCGCGTTTTTCCGCAAGGTCAGGAATCATGTTGACCTTGCTGTTAAAGTCGTTGATCAGCGTTACGGCTTCGGGTGCATGCAGTGCATCAAGAGGCGCTTTCACGTCATGCTGAAAGCCCATACCCCACGAAAGCGTCGTCGTGATGGCAACCGCCACCAGAACGTTGGGCACCTTCGGCATGTACTTTTTCAGCAGGTACATAATGGCAAAGGCCAAGGCTCCCATAAACAGCGTAGGCCAGTGCGTATAATGCATCGCCGCACTTACCACGCGCATAATCGTTTCGTAATGATGTTCCGCGTTATCTACTGATACGCCGAACATCTTGGACAACTGCGACGTGGCAATAATGATTGCCGCAGCGTTGGTAAAACCGTTTACCACCGGGTGTGAAAGAAAATTTACAACCAGTCCGAGGCGCAGCACACCCAGCGCCAGCTGGAAAAGACCAACCATAAGGGCCAGCATAATCGCATATGCGATGTACCCTTCGCTGCCTTGCGTTGCCAACGGAGCCAGCGATGCCGACGTCATCAGAGACACAACAGCCACAGGGCCTGTGGCAAGCTGTCGGCTGGAGCCGAACAGCGCCGCGATCATGGGCGGCAGAAACGCGGCGTACAAACCATAATATGGGGGCAGCCCTGCCAGCTGCGCATACGCCATAGACTGCGGAATAAGAACCAGCGCTACCGTCAGACCCGAGATCATATCTGCTCTCAGGCTCTCAGATGAATATCCTTTGAACCATCCGAGGAAAGGGAAAACTCTCGTCAGCATTGTTCACCCGTCGCTTGTATACTCCGCCGCCGGACGGAAAGTTCCTGCCCTGCCCGACGTCGGAAGCTTCCTGACATGCCGGAATACCGGCTACGATGACACTGCGTAAAAGACTATTGCGCGGATCACTGCGCACGTCCCGAACAACACGTTGTCATCGTCATAACTGCAAACACTTTGATCACATGCGCTCCGGCTGCCCACCGGCGCTTCCGACAGCCCTATCGGAAACGATTAGCTCAATGCCTATGACCAATTGTGACCCTTAAAAAGTTTTGCCCCAAAACACAAGGTAAAAATTTCACAAGCTCAATAGTCTGCTAAACCAAATATATAGAGCACATTTCCGCACAGAAAAGCGATTTGTCAACTTGTTTTTATTCTAGCATTGTGAGTGGCTCATCACTCACAAAAAGCTCGTTCCTGCAACAAAATGCAACCACCTTAATATGCAGGCTATCAGCTCCTGCACGTGCTGATATCGGGGGTGCAGAGGATTACATTCCCCCAGAAGCCATACAGCGACAACCCTTTGAAACAAACTAAGCAGTATAACGATTGCGACGATTTGCTACTAAAAATAAAATTTCCGTCCGACTTAAAACATTAAAAAAAGCGAGCCGATTCACAACATTTGATCATAGTAATACACTACACCAAACCTTACGCATGTGCCTGAACAAAACAATCAATACGCATATGCACAGTTTGTGCCGCGAAACGCGCTGTCAGGAAACACCTCACAACATGCCAATATAAAACAACATATCTACAAAACTCTTCTTACATGTTGCAGGGAGTTTTTAAACTCAGTCCTCTGCGCCAATCAGATAAAAACAATATGTTTCAAGGCGTCCGCATGTGTTTCGCGAATGATTATTTTGATTGTGCAAAAAAAAGCGGCTCCGGAAAGGAGCCGCATGTAGTCCACTAACGCCCGAGGCAGCGGTGCCGCAGTCTACTGTTTCTTCAGGGCGAACTTCAGCATTTTTTCAGCTTCAGTGAAGTCAGGCTTTAATTTCAAAGCCATCCCTGCCGCTTTTGCCACCCTGTCCCATTTTCCCCAGTCCACATACAAGCGGCCCAGATTGAAAAACAGGTGCGGGTCATTACCTGTGTATTTGGACGCCTTGAAGTAGTATTTTTCCGCTACTTCAAATTTACCCAGTTTACGCAAGGCAATGCCGATACGATTGTACAGATGGACGGACTCAGGACTTTCGTCCAGAGCCTGCGCAAGATACTCGAACGCCTCTTCGTAACGACCGGCCTTTAAAAACCGGTCACCGATTTCGCCCTTCAGCTGCGGGTCATCATTGAATTGCGAAACCAGCGCCCTGAAATGAGCCTGTGCATCTTCATACTGATGACCGTCCAGCATTCTCTGCCCGCGCTCCAGCTCTTCCGTCTTACGCACTTCCAGCATTTTCAGCTGTTCCTGCGCTTCTGCAACGGCGGCTTCTTCCAGCGCTTTTAACAGAGAGGCAACAACGTCGAGTACTTCCCGCTCATTACCGGGCTTATACGAAATAGTCAGCGGAAAAACTTTCCGTAGTTCCGCATCGTTATTCATATGATGCGCAGCATCTTCCAAAAGCCGCTCGAATTCTTCTTTTTCAGACTTCATGAGCGGATTTTTCAACACGGCAACCAACGCAGAATGATACGCCTGAGCAGCGGGCATAACTTTGCCCTGACGCAAAAGCGACCTGATCTGCGATAATTGTTTACGTGCTGTGGTTAGCTGTGCGGACATGTATCTCTCCGGTCGATACGGCTATTTGCCGAGGTGATCCCGCAACAGCTGGCGGAAACGGCCAAAAAAGTAATGGCTGTCGTTGGGGCCGGGGCTGGCTTCGGGATGATGCTGGACCGAGATAATGGGCTTTTTGGTATGCTCAAAACCTTCCAGCGTGTTGTCATTCAAGTTTACATGGGTAACCCGCACATCGGGTACCGAATCCAATTCTACACAGAAACCGTGGTTTTGCGAAGACACTTCGATACGCTCTGTTGTCAGGTCCTTCACAGGACTGTTGCAGCCATGGTGGCCGAACTTCAGCTTGCGGGTGGTACCGCCGAGGGCATGTCCCAGCAACTGGTGCCCGAGGCAGATACCTGCAACAGGCAGCATATCGGTCAGCTTGGCAATTTCTGCAATTTCAGCCTTCAGTGTGGCAGGGTCTCCGGGGCCGTTGGAAAGGAATACGGCCTCTGCACCTGATTTTTTAACGTCTTCGGCGGTAAAACTGGGAGGAACAACCAGCAGGTCCAGACCTTCTGCAGCCAGCAGACGCAAAATGTTCCACTTGATGCCGAAGTCATACACGACAACGCGGGGACCTTTGCCCGGCCATGCGTATACACCGTCCTGCAGGGAAACATTCTGAGGACGTTCACCGTCCCAGCGGTAAGGACTTTTGGGAGCCACTTTCACCACAAGGTTCTGACCTTCCATGGAGGGCAGTGCCTTGGCACGGGCAACCAGCTTTTCCCGATCAGTCTCAGAGGTGGAAATAATGCCACGCATGGCACCGTTGATGCGCAGATGGCGGGTCAGGGCGCGGGTGTCGATGCCTTCGATTCCCATAATGCCGTTCCTTTTGAGGTAATCAGGCAAAGAAGCCACAGAACGCCAGTTAGAAGGCACCTTGCAACATTCTTTAACGATGAAGGCCTCCACATGCACCTTGCCGGACTCCACGTCTTCGCGGGTCACGCCATAGTTGCCGATGAGCGGATAGGTCATGCAGACCATCTGCCCCGCATACGAAGGATCCGTCAGCACTTCCTGATAACCGGTCATGCCGGTATTGAAAATCACCTCACCGCCCGTCTCACCGGGGCCGGTAAAGGAACGGCCTTCCAATACGAAACCGTCTTCGAGGGCCAGTAGCGCTCTCATCCTTCGTTCTCCCGTATCATGTTGAGAATTACGTCGATATCCTCCGGACGGTCGACCCCGTGCGTACGAAAGGTCGTTTGCACCACCCGGATGGGAATATTGTTTTCCAAAAGGCGCAGCTGTTCCAGCTTTTCCGTGCGCTCCAAAGCGGAAGGCGCAAGCTGCGTAAACCGGCGCAATGCATCATAACGGAATGCGTACAGGCCCACATGCCCCAGAAAACGAGCCTCCGGCTCATCATCACAGACATAGGGAACCACCGCACGCGAAAAATATAGAGCATTGCCGTTGGCGGCACAAACCACTTTAACCACATCAGGGCTTTGCACCAGCCCGCCATCAATAACGCGCGCGAGCGTGCTGACCATGACAGAAGCATTTTCTGCAACAGGCTGAATAAGCTCAGTCAGCATACGCGGCTCCAGCACAGGCTCATCGCCTTGAATATTCACGACAACAGCATGTTCTTCCACACCCAGAGCGGTTGCCGCCTCAAATACGCGGTCCGTGCCGCTATGGTGGTCCGCACGGGTCATAACAACCGGCACATCAAGTAATTCTGCAGCTTCCGCTATCCGTTTGTCGTCAGTGGCCAGCACCACTTTCTGTATCTGCGGACACAGGCTTGCCCTGTGCCACACATGCCAGAACATGGGGCGCCCCTGTATGTCTGCCAACGGTTTTCCTGGAAATCGTGAAGAATCGTAACGAGCTGGTATTATTCCGTAACAGGGTGTTGCGGCCATGAGTCCTACCGGAGTATTGCAATCTGACGACGGGCGCCGCCCGGTAACAGTACGCGAAATCGATGGACTATACCTGCAAAAGCCTTTGGAGGAAAGTCCTTTCCGCATATGAAAACCCGCACGGCAGGCTGCAAATCCGCCAGCCACGCAACCATAAGGCACTACAGAAAATTTTGCGGCAGAGCGCATCAGGTTGACCGGAGCCCGCATCTATAGCATAACACCGCCCTTCGCATGTGCCCCTCTCAGGGGACGCAAAACCACCCCCGCCGAGGTCTGCCGTGAGCAAGGAACATCAAAAAGAAGTCGATAAACGCCGTACGTTCGGCATTATCAGCCACCCTGACGCAGGTAAAACCACCCTGACTGAAAAACTGCTGCTTTTCGGTGGCGCCATCCAGATGGCTGGCACCGTCAAATCCCGCAAAGCCGCACGCCATGCCACATCTGACTGGATGGCCATGGAACAGGAACGTGGTATTTCCGTCACCACATCCGTTATGAAATTTCACCACAACGGGTATGAAATAAACCTGCTGGACACACCCGGCCACCAGGACTTCTCTGAAGATACGTACCGGGTTCTCACCGCAGTGGACAGTGCGCTGCTGGTTATCGACTCCGCAAAAGGCGTTGAAGCCCAGACCCTGAAGCTGATGGACGTGTGCCGTATGCGCAACACGCCTATTGTCACCTTCATCAACAAACTGGACCGCGACGGCCTGCATCCGCTGGAAGTAATGGACGACATCGAAAGCCGTCTGAACATCCAGTGTAGCCCGCTTACATGGCCCATCGGCATGGGGGCGGATTTCAAGGGCACATGGGATATCCGCGCTCAGAAGCTGCACGTTTTTTCTGCCGTGCACGAAGGCAAAATCGCAGCCGGTGAAGTCATCGAAGGACTGGACAACCCCAAGCTGGACGAATTGCTGGGCGAACAGGCCCAGACCCTGCGCGAAGAGCTGGCACTGCTGGAAGAGGCAGGCAATCCTTTTGATGAAGAGCGGTACCGCAAAGGCGAACTGACGCCTGTGTTCTTCGGCTCTGCCATCAACAACTTCGGCGTACGTGAAATGCTGGACACCTTTGTAAAGCTGGCGCCCCCGCCGCAGCCGCGGCCGACCACGACACGCGAAGTATCCCCCTACGAAGAAGAATTTTCCGGTGTGGTGTTCAAAATTCAGGCAAACATGGATAAGAACCACCGCGACCGAATCGCGTTCATGCGTATATGCTCCGGCAAATTCACCCGCGGCATGAAGGTGCGTCACCACCGCATAGGCAAAGAAGTAGCGCTTGCCAATGCCACCATTTTCATGGCGCAGGACAGGACAGGCGTGGAAGAAGCATGGCCCGGCGACATCATCGGCATCCATAACCACGGCACCATAAAAATCGGCGATACATTTACCACCTCGCGCGAACCGCTGAAGTTCACCGGCATCCCCAACTTTGCGCCGGAGCACTTCCGCCGTGTGGTTCTGCGTGACCCCATGAAGGCCAAGCAGCTGCAAAAAGGGCTTGTACAGCTGGCTGAAGAAGGCGCCGTACAGCTTTTCCGGCCGCTTCTGGGCAGCGACTACATTCTGGGCGCCGTTGGCGTGCTGCAGTTTGAGGTTATCGTGGCCCGCCTGAAAGATGAATACAACGTCAATGCCATGTACGAAGGGTGCAGCATCACCACTGCACGCTGGCTGCATTCCGACGACCCCAACACCATGGCAGACTTCAAAGATTACTACCGCGGCGAACTGGCTATGGACGCCGAAGGCTGTCTTGCCTATCTGGCACCAAACCCGTGGCGTCTTGAGTCTGCTGTCGAACGCTATCCCAGGATGGAATTCCGTACGACGCGCGAAATCAGCTAGACACAATCGGCGAAAAAGGCGTACCAAGCATCAAAGTGGCCTTTTGCCATCGTTAACTTTGTCACGACGAGCTCTTGATGCTTAAAATATTCTCTGTGTCTCTTTCTCTGTGTTGCGTTTTCTGCTTTGCCGCTACAGGCATGGCTGAAAACGCAACACAGCCTTCTTCTCTTTACCAGCCCGAAATTCTGCACGAAGAATTCTATCCCGACGGAACACTGAAAATGCGGCGTTCCACGGCATTTTCGCTCGACTTTTTTACTGAACATTTCTATGCGCCGGACGGCACGCTAAAGCGTGAAGCCGACTATTCTTACGGTGCCCTCACAGACACCACAGAGTACCTGCCCGACCTCATGCGCAAAGAGACCTTTTACTACCCTGACGGCAAAATCAAGCTGCAGCGGTATATGCAGGAAGTGGGTGATAAAAATTACGTAAGTACCCGCGGTGAGGGCGAAAGCCTGAGCTACCGTAAAGACGGAAGCCTGAAAGAACGACGGATTTATCGCGCAGGCTACAGCCTGTACTCGGAAGAGTTCGACAACAACGGCAAACTGGTTGCAAAGCGCTACCACTATAAAAATGGTGATACCCGTGTGCCGGACCCGCTGCTGGCATACCCCGAAAAGCCTCTCAGCAGGTGTACCCCTTTGCGCATCGGCATAACAGACCGCAAAAACAAAGAGGTCTTTCAGCAGACAAACTGTACGGACTCTTCGCGCACCATCACCACCCCGTTCTTCACGCTCCGCACGGACTACGGAAAAAACAATACCGAGCTGAAAACAGAGCTTTTCTTGCCGGATGGCACCCTGCTTGCCACTGTAAATACAAAAACAGCACACAATAAGCACGTATCCATTTCTGCCTTTGATGACATGATGGGCATTGAGTACAAAAAGAACGGCCTGTTCGGCAGCGGACAAGAATGGACACTGTTCTTTCGGGCCAGCAACGCCACCGAACAACCACGGAAAATCACACCGGGTGATGTCGGCTCCGACGCACGCCTTGCGCCCGCCCCCGTTGATGCACCGGACACACCTGCCGAAAAATATCACCTGACACAGTACTATGCCTCAGACGTTTCCATGGAATACAACCCGAACAACGTGCTGAACGAAGTGATGCTGATGAGAGACAAACGCATTACCCAGTGGTTTACCGTTGCCGGCAACGACATCATACTGGACCAGTTCTATGACCTGCGCGAAGGGCAAGAGTCCATAGCGACCGACGTCATCGTAAACGGCACCAAGGTGGGATATGTAATGTTCATGGCAAAACCGGACCATGTGGCTCACCCTCTTTCCGACACGCTGACTCTGCATGTCACGCCAAAGGATATGTGGCTGGAAGAGCGGCTTTAAGCCCGCCTAGCCTGCTGCCATATCTCAGCCAGAATTCAGCAAGGTACACAGTACCAAAGCAAAAGATACAGTTATTAGCCACGGATCAAGGTGCATCTGGAAATGCCCCCCGCAGTAAATACAAAAAAGCCCGTAACGTTGTTACGGGCTTTTATATTTACGAAGATGCTTTACGATTACACTTCGTAATCAATGGCTTTGCGGCTGGCGACAACAGCTTTGATAAATCCTACGCACTTCATGTGCTCGGGATGATCTGCGTACGTCTTCAGGTCTTCCAGCGAAGCATGAACAGTCTGCAAAATGACATCCACCTGCTCTGTGGTAGATGCTGCAACGGTTTTAGACACTTCAATAGCCATCAGGGCGGGAATGCGGCCATCAAGTTCACGCAGCATGTGTATCATTTTGTCTGCGTTTTCTGCTGCTGTTGCGCCCTCTGCTTCTTCTTTCAGAGTCCACCATACAATATGCTTAATCATGCGATACCTCTTAGCGGGTGTGGGTTTAATTCATATCACAGCCGTTAAGACTATGCGTCTTGGCGCTGCGGGGTCAAGTGTCGGGATTGCAGCATTTGTCCGTTTCCCTTACACGAAGGGAACGTTTTTTAGCCGTAACGATCTGCGGAGGCAATTTGATGCAGTCTCTTGAAGCCCTTACCCTGCGCCACGTACTTAACCGCAGCGCACAGATGTATGCCGACCAGCCCGCTTTTTCTGCCGTGGGGGGCGACCCCATTACCTTCCATGAACTGAAGGAACAGGTGGAAACCTTAAGCGGCCTGCTGATAGAACAGGGCATCGGTCCCGGCGACCGCGT
Source organism: Oleidesulfovibrio sp. (assembly GCF_047973035.1). Lineage (NCBI taxonomy): Bacteria > Pseudomonadati > Thermodesulfobacteriota > Desulfovibrionia > Desulfovibrionales > Desulfovibrionaceae > Oleidesulfovibrio > Oleidesulfovibrio sp. The sequence continues at coordinate 251,628 of NZ_JBKEBF010000037.1, read as the reverse complement.
GGCCCTGCTGGCAGAAAACAGCCCCAACTGGGGTATAGCGTATTTTGCCATCACCACCATGGGTGCGGTGGCCGTACCTATTCTGCCGGAATTCCACCCTGATGCGGTTCACCACATTATCCGCCATTCCGAATCAAAAGTTGTCTTTGTTTCTGAAAAACTTTTCAGCAAGGTTGAAGACGGCCAGTTTGATGAAACCCCTATCTTTCTGCTGATGGAAACATTCCGTCCGGTGGAGCTTGGCATGTCGCGCGATATCGTGCGGGAAGTCAAAGCCGCAGGCCTGCGTGAATTCCGCAAGCTGAAAGAAAAAGCGTTGCGCCTTGCCCAGATGGAACCTGCAGAGGTTAAAGAAGACGATGTTGCTTCGCTTATCTACACATCCGGCACTACAGGGCATTCCAAGGGAGTTGTACTGCTGCACCGCAACATCGTTTTTGATGCAGATGCGGTAAAAAGCATTGTTCAGATCGCCCCCGGCGACAGATTGCTGTCCATTCTGCCTTTGTCGCATACATACGAATGTACGCTGGGGCTGGTTCTGCCTGTACTGAACGGTGCGCACGTTCACTACATGGACAAACCGCCTACCGCACGCGCCCTGATTCCTGCCATGGCCGCAGTGCGCCCCACCTGCATGTTGTCCGTGCCGCTGGTTATCGAAAAAATATTCAAGTCGGCCATTCTGCCCAAGCTGACCGGATCGGCTTTTAAACGCTTGTTGTACGGCTTTGCCCCTGTACGCAAAAAGCTGAACGCCATTGCAGGCAAAAAACTGCTGGAAACATTCGGCGGCGAGCTGCGTATATTCTGTATCGGCGGCGCTTCGCTGGCTCCTGATGTGGAGCTTTTTCTGCGTGAGGCAAAATTCCCTTACGCCATCGGCTACGGACTTACCGAAACGTCGCCCCTTGTGGCCGGAACAGGCCCCGCGAATACCCGTATGCAATCAACAGGGTGGCCTCTGGATGGTGTTGAAGTACGCATAGATGAGCCGGACCCCGTAACAGGAGAAGGCGAAATCATTGTACGCGGGCCCAATGTCATGCGCGAATATTACAAAGCGCCAGAGATAACCAAAAGCGCGCTCAGCGACGATGGTTGGTTCCGCACCGGCGATCTGGGCAAATTTGACAAGGACGGCTACCTGTACATCAAAGGTCGCCTGAAAAACGTCATCGTGGGCCCCAGCGGCGAAAACATTTACCCAGAAGAAGTCGAAGCTGTTATCCAGCAATCGCCCTATGTGCTTGAGTCTCTGGTATACCGCCATGAAGGCAAGCTTACAGCCCGTATCCATCTGGACTACGCACGGCTGGATGAAGAATTCGGCTCATTGCCTGCTTCTAAAATGACTCAGAAAACCACGGCACTGCTGGAGGAACTCCGCACCACCACCAACCAGCAGGTGGCCTCTTTTGCGCGGGTACAAAAAGTTTTCGAACAGACTGAACCTTTTGAAAAAACGCCCACTCACAAGATTAAACGCTATCTGTATGTCGAGCAGGAACAATAACAATGTCAGGCGGGGTGCAAAAACACCCCGCTTTTTTTATGCTGCGCCATAAAGACACACATAAAACAGGAGGCAGCAATGTCCGACTGGAATCTGAAGCAGACTTTTTTCTTTGAAAACCGCGAAATCCGCTACGACGTTGAAGGCAACGGCCCTGCTGTTGTGCTGGTGCACGGCACCCCGTGGTCTTCGTACAACCTGCGCCACCTTATTGCCGGTCTGCGCGAATCATACACAGTGTACTATTATGACATGGCCGGATACGGTCAATCCGACAAATCCGATGCCGATGTTTCTCTCGGTATTCAGAACCGCATACTCAGCGCACTGCTGGACCATTGGCAGCTCAGCGCCCCCTTCATTATCGGTCACGACTTTGGCGGAGCAACGGTACTGCGCACCCAACTGCTGGACGGACGGGACTTCCGCAAAATCGTGCTGATCGACCCTGTGGCACTGTCACCTTGGGGATCACCGTTTTTCAAGCACGTACAACAGCATGAACAAGTTTTTGCAGGCGTGCCCGACTATATCCACGAGGCCATTGTGGAGGCTTACGTGAAAACAGCCGCGCACCTGCCTTTGCCGGAAGAAACGCTTCGTTCAATAATTTTACCTTGGACGGGATCCGCCGGTAAGGCTGCCTTTTATCGCCAGATTGCTCAGGCTGACTCTGCTTATACAGATGAAATTCAGGAAAAAATGCGCGGCATATCCTGCCCCGTACTGCTCCTGTGGGGCGAAGAAGACACATGGATTCCCATACAGCAGGCCCGTGCACTGCATGGAACCATTTCCACATCGGCGCTTATTACCATCCCCAAAACAGGCCATCTGGTTATTGAGGAACGTCCGGGCGCGCTGCTGGCAGAGATAGGTCGCTATCTGCGCTAAGCGGTGCATTCTGCCATTGGGCACAACATTGCGGGTTTCGTTCCGCCTGCTTTGTCCACATCAGGAATGGGGTGCAAAAACTTTAACCTCACCCCCCTGCCGTAGAGGTAAGTTAAATTTTTTTTACGCATCCGGAGATGACTACGTGTTCATGACAAAGCAATAACTTTTGAATTACAATATGTTATTATAAAACACTGAAGTTTTAAAGTTTTGGCACGGCAGTTGCTATCTTTAAATTACCTTCTTTCTTTTGCGAACAATTTAACTGCTAAGACGGCTTCCGGTAACGGAAGCCGTTTTTTCATTTCTTCTCCTTTAATCTGCCGCTAAGCCGGTTTCAGCCTTTTGCTTGCGCTTTACCAGCGGCAAGGGCAGAACAGACAGACCGCGTTTTCTTATGCCGTGCGGGCAATTCCCGCACATCCGGCGCATAAACGCGCCCATACGACCGTCTGAAAGGAGGCATTATGCAGCTTCATACCGTTTCCGTAGAAAATCCTGAAAGCCTCAACCTGATTCTGGGGCAGTCTCATTTCATTAAAACCGTGGAAGATCTGCACGAAACTATCGTAGGCACCGTACCCGGAGCCAAGTTCGGGCTGGCATTCTGCGAAGCATCCGGCGACTGCCTTATCCGCTGGAGCGGCACAGATGATCCTTTGACCCAACTTGCCATCAAAAATGCTCAGGCCATCGCCTGCGGACATACGTTTATCATCTTCATGCGCGACATGTTCCCCATAAACATCGTCAACACCATCCAGCAGGTGCCGGAAGTCGTGCGCATTTTCTGCGCCACAGCAAACCCCTTGCAGGCCATTGTGGCAGAAACAGAACAGGGACGCGGCCTGATGGGCGTTGTGGACGGATTTGCCCCCAAGGGTGTCGAAACTGAAGATGACATTGCAAAACGCAAAGGCTTTCTGCGTGCAATCGGTTACAAATTGTAATCTTCGCCCGCATTCTATTTTTTACCCAGACGAACCGGCCATGTGCCGGTTCTTTTTTTTGTACCACGGGAAAAGGGTTCGCGTACCGAACGAACTCTGAACACAGCTCTGCTGCTTTAGTTACAGCGGCCTGCAACCATATACACAGCAGGCGGAGCAAACGCCCCCAGCCCGAAAGCATTCCTGCGTACCGTCTGCTTCTTCGCCCCGTTATGTACTACAAGTGACTCACTCCTAAGTGGTTCACGCCGCAACCAGACTTACAGCCAAAAGCACTTTGCGCGCCTCCCCTTATAACCCCGCAATGAATACCCTTGCTTAGCCTCTATCGAGCAGACACAGCTCCAGAGGCACACACGTAGCAGCGGTCGCTCACACAGTTTTCACGCACAGCAAATAACAGTCATCACTGAGCGTTATTTTGGCCTCCCCATTTTATCGACAACACTATATTGCCTTTAAAAAACAAACACTTTGACCATCAAGCTTTCACTTGAACATAGCTTAATACGGGTAAAAATAGTCTCTTTAATTATTTTTTATTTTATGCATCATTACAGCTATAACAATGCAAACAAGAAAAAAATCTACTTTAAAAAATTTTTCGTGACGCAAAAATACATTAAAACACCTTCATCCAACATTAATAAAGCACACTTTGACAAAAAATGCGTCTCGCTTATACTAAAATAAGACACAGACAAAATATAAACAAGAATCAGTCTTCGAAATCTTACGTCACTATGCAATATACATTTTTTATATTTTTACATCATGCATATTGACTACATTTCGAAAGCGCCGAAGGCATTCTGCCCCGAACGAACCAGCCTTTCCGGCCCGACGCAACCCGCGGCAAAAAGCCGTACTCAGCAGGACTATGAGAGAATTGAATGATCGCCAGCGTGAAGTGGTAAATATGATGGGTAAAAACTCTTCCGGCTCTTCATGGAGAGACTGGAAGTGGCATGTCCGCAACTCTATCCGCACTGTTGAGGCAGCGGAAAAAATCCTCGGCGTGACCTTCAGCGATGAAAAGCGCTCCTTATACAAGCGCACACTGGAAAAATTCCCCATGTCCATCACGCCGTATTATTTTTCGCTTATCGACCAGAATGATTATGAAAGCGACCCTGTGTTCATGCAGGCATTCCCTGATATCCGTGAACTTAATGTCGGACCGCACGACATGGCTGACCCCCTGCATGAAGATGAAGACAGCCCTGCGCCGGGCATCACACACCGCTACCCTGACAGGGTGCTGTTTCATGTATCCAACCTGTGCTCCATGTACTGCAGGCACTGCACGCGAAAGCGCAAAGTGGGCGATCAGGACTCCGTACCCGGTCGTGACCAGCTGATGCTGGGTATCGAATATATCCGCAATACCCCGACAATACGCGATGTATTGCTCTCCGGCGGCGACCCCCTGATGCTGTCAGACGAACGTCTCGACTGGCTGCTGGGCGAAATCCGCACCATCAAGCACGTAGAAATTATCCGCATCGGCAGCCGGATGCCCGTGGTTTTGCCATACCGCATAACAGACAGCCTGCTGAACGTGCTTAAAAAACATCACCCCGTATGGCTGAACACGCACTTCAACCACCCTAGAGAGCTTACACGCACCTCACGTGACGCCCTTGCGCGCCTTGCCGATGCCGGTATTCCGCTGGGCAATCAGAGTGTATTGCTGGCCAACGTCAACGACTGCCCGCGCCTGTTCCGCACGCTGAACCAGAAACTGGTGCAAAACAGAGTACGCCCCTATTACATGTACCAGTGTGACCTCTCCGAGGGACTTTCGCACTTCCGGACGCCTGTGGGCAAAGGTATTGAGATTATCGAAAGCCTTGTGGGGCACACCAGCGGCATGGCTGTGCCCACGTATGTCATTGATGCGCCCGGTGGCGGCGGCAAAATTCCCATGATGCCCAACTACGCCATTTCGCAAGGTGTAAACAAAGTCATTCTGCGCAACTACGAAGGCGTAATCACAACATACACCGAGCCGGACAGTTATGAAGCGACGTACTGCGACCGCGACTGCAAATCGTGCCATCTGACTTTGAAAGAAGAAGATGCGGACGAAGCATCTGCAATCGGCATTGAAAAACTGCTTTCTGACTGGGACGATACGACCAGCCTGACGCCGGAAAACAACGAACGCCTGGCACGCCGCGATGCTTACGACGAAGCTGCGGTAGATGAAATCGGGACAGACGAAATTTCGGCATGTCCAAGTAAGGCAAGTGCTGAACAGCGGGCAGTACAGGGGTAGCTTTTATGCAGAGCACACTGACAGAATTCGTGGCAGAACCTTCTCCGGAGCTGGTTACCACCACTGTACAACCGGACACTCTGCAACCGGACAGCATCGAGCAGATAGGCAGGTCTGTCCTCCAGCACGGCCCCCTTAACGACAGAGTGTATCTGATGAAGGTGGACCCTGCAGACGCACAGCGCCTGATGAAAGCCGTATACGAACTTGCAGAGGCAAACGGCTATTCCAAGCTGTTTGCCAAAGTACCGCAGGACGTCATTCCGCTGTTTACGCAACATGGCTTTACAAAAGAGGCCTGCGTTCCGCGTATGCAAAACGGCAAAAAAGACATCTGTTTCATGAGCCGTTTTCTACGCTTATGGCGCCAGCAGCCTGATACACCCAAAAAAATACATCAGGCGTTGCAGATAGCTAAAGCCAAAGGCTACCAGAAGCCGCCGGCATTGACTGGCGGATACACACTGCACGAAATGCAGCCCAAGCACACAGAAGAAATGGCAAAGCTGTACGACACCGTTTTTCCCAGCTACCCGTTTCCCATCAATGACTCTGAGTATTTATGCGACTGCATGAAGGATAACGTTCGATTTTTCGGGGCGATGCAAAAAGGGCGTATAGTTGCTCTGGCTTCAGCAGAAATGGATGCCGCTCATGCCAACGCCGAAATGACAGACTTTGCCACCTTACCTAAGCACAGAGGCAAACGCCTTGCGCGTCATCTGCTGCACCACATGGAGCAATGCCTTCTGCAATCCGGCTTTCAAACCGCCTTCACCATTGCCCGCGCCGTATCCATAGGCATGAACGCAACGTTTGCCCGCTCCGGCTTTGATTTTGCCGGAACGCTGGTTAACAACACCAATATCTCTGGCAAGATTGAAAGCATGAACGTATGGCATAAGTCGCTTGCCTAGCCTTCTTCCTGCACAACTACCCTCCCGCCATGTTTGCATGGCGGGATTTTTTGCATTGGTCACTTTCTTTCCAGCGTACCGTTATTCCCATTTTTGCAAATTTACTGTAACGCTTGTTTTTACTGTGAAATCACACCACTTCAATGTGGTGGCAATATAGGGAGAACATATGAAGCGCAGAGATTTTTTGAAGACTGCGGGTGCAGGCATGGCAGCCGGAGTGGCTGTTAATGCGGTATCTGCCCCCGCCGTGCTGGCTGGTCAGAAGTTTCAATGGAAGATGATCACCTCGTGGCCTCCCGGTATGCCCATTCTGCAAACCGGCGCAGAACGTTTTGCCAAGCTGGTATCAGAAATGAGCGACGGCGATCTGACCATCGAAGTTTTCGCCGGTGGCGAGCTGGTTCCCCCGCTGGGCGTTTTTGATGCTGTCTCGCAGGGCATGGTGCAGTGCTACCACAGCGCATCTTACTACTGGGCGGGCAAGCACCCCGGTACGCAATGGTTTACGTCTGTACCATTCGGCATGAACTCCACAGGCTACAATGCGTGGTTCAACAGTGGCGACGGGCTTAAGCTGTGGGAAGAACTGTATGCAAAGTTCAACCTGATGCCCCGCCCGCTGGGTGCCACCAGCTTCCAGATGGGCGGCTGGTTCAATAAAAAGATTAATAGTATTGAAGACCTTAAGGGGCTTAAGCTACGCTTCCCCGGTCTGGCAGGCAAAGTATACGACAAAGCGGGAGCCTCTATCGTGCTGCTGCCCGGCAGCGAAGTATACACATCGCTTGAGCGTGGCGTCATTGACGGCACAGACTGGGTCGGCCCTGTTCTGGACAAGCGCATGGGCCTTAACCGCGTGGCAAAGTACTACTATATCCCCGGCTGGCAGGAGCCCACAGGCTACACCGAAGTGGTCTTCAACAAGGCCTACTACGACCAGCTGCCCGCAGACCTCAAAGGCGTCATCGACGGTGCAGCAGCTAAAATGACCGCCACTATGCTGGGTGAATTCGACATCATGAACGCCCGCGCTCTTGCCGAGCTGAAAAAGGAAGGCGGCATAGAAGTTGTCGAATTCCCGCAGGAAGTACTGGATACATTCCGCAGCATCTCTGCCGAGGTTCTGGAACAGGAAGCCGATAAAGACCCCATGGCACGCAAAATCCACGATAACTACAAGGCCTTTATGGCCGACTGGCTGGCATGGGCAAAAGTCACAGACGGCCAATATTACTCACGCATGCTGTAACAGAAGGTGTTCAAACAAGTTACAAAGCCGCTCCGTATCGGGGCGGCTTTTTTTATTGCGGGCAGCGCGCCGGTATAGAGCAACCGCGACGTATAAACTCCGCAAAGATAAATTCTCCCCTTGCACAGACTCGCTACGTATTTTCTGCATGGTACGCGTCAGAGTTCCGTCAACAGGCTATGCGCCTGTCCCGTTCAGAGCGGGGCAGCCTCGTGATAGCAGAAAACGTCCCGTGATGCCTGCCGTTGCATCGCCTTATACTCTCACCGTAAGCAGGAACATCTCTCCCTGACATTTCAGGACAGACAATACAAAAAAAGCCGGAACTCCTGAGTTCCGGCTTTATGCATGCAGTGGATGCTATTTCTTATCGCGGTTCTTTTTATGGCTGGAACGGAACCGCACACGCATGGGCGCGTGTTCAATTTCAAAGGTCTTACGCAGGTATTTTTCAAGATACCGCGCGTACGACTCTTTAATGCGCTCATGGTCGTTCACAAAGAAAACAAAGGTCGGCGGGTTGGTTTCCGCCTGCGTCAGATAAAAGAACTTGGGACGCACACGCTTTACCACAGGCGGCTGATGACGCGTGATGGCATCGGTCATAGTGCGGTTCAGCAGGCCCGTTCCCACACGCACGTAGCATTCTTTATGAATGCGGCGCGCGATGGGCAGCAGCTTGTCTATACCACGCTTCTGCATGGCAGAAATGTACAAGATGGGCACGTGCTTACAAAAAGTCAGCGCATCGTTGTACACACGCTTAAGCGCAGTCAGGCTTTCACGCGGAACAAGGTCAATCTTGTTGATAACCAGCATAAACGGCGTCTTGCGCTCGTCCAGCAGGTCAATGAGGCGCTTATCCTGCTGCGTCAAACCTTCCATCGCGTCCAGCACCACCATAGTCACATTGGCTTTGGTGGTAGATTTCAGCGACGAGTTTACGCTGTAGCGTTCAACAGGGTCCTGAATCTTGGCGCGGCGGCGCACACCGGCGGTGTCTACAAAGACATAACGCTCGCCTTTGATTTCCACGGTAATATCGACGCTGTCGCGGGTGGTACCAGCAACGTCGGATACAATCATACGCTGGCTGCCGGTAAGGACGTTGACCAGTGATGATTTACCGGCGTTCGGCCTGCCCAGCATAGCGATTTTAAGCGGCTTTTCTTCCTCTTCCTCCACGGCTTCTTCTTCGGGAGGCAACAGGTCAAAAAGCTCCTCGCTGAACGCGCGGATATTAAACCCATGCGCACCGGAAAGCGGAATAATGGGAAAGCCCAGAGCGTGGAATTCCGCCATATAGAGGTCGGCATTTTCTTCGCCGTCAACTTTGTTCACAGCCAGCAGCACGGGCTTGCCGGATTTACGGACGTAATCTGCGAGGCTTTCATCAAAGGGGGTCAGGCCTTCACGGCCATCCACCACAAGGCACAACGCCAGGGAATCGCGTCTCGCGTCTTCTGTCTGGCGCAAAATTTCTGCTTCGAAGCCACGCAGTTCATCGGGGCCTTCGGTTACAGCGGCGTGTTCATCCAGCGTAATACCGCCGGTATCAATAATAATGAACTTACGGTCTTCCACTTTCACGTAACCTTCCATGCGGTCACGTGTAACACCCGGGCGGTCGTGTGTGATGGCCCGGTTGCTGCGGATCAGCCTGTTGAAAAGGGTGGATTTGCCCACGTTAGGGCGACCGATAAGAGCTATCTTGGGTAACATTTTTCAGTCCGGTGCAAGGCAGAGCCTTGCGCGTATGCAGCAGGCGCAACGCCTGCCATGTGATTGCGACCGGATGTGGCGGAAACTTCCCGCAAAGGTCGCAAGGGATACGCCCATTACCGTAAAGTTGCACCACATGCAAGCAATATCCATAACAGAAGTCCACAGCCAATCCAAGAATATAGATCATCCAGACCCGTGGCAGCTTGCAGCGGAAATTTTACCCCGCGGCATGCTGTTGCCGGCACAGCTCTTTACCGTGCCCGTCCGCCTGTAAACAACTATAATGGCGTTGCTTCCTACTGCCCCAGGCATCTGCCCCTGCCACGTACCCCCGACACATGCTCCCTGATACCTGTCTCCTGTCTCCTGCAGGTAATCGGGGTTGCACCAAACCACCATAGCGGGAAAAAGAACGCAGACTGCAGCGGCCCCCAGTACCGAGGAGTGCTCTTTTAAAATTCCATCCGGCTGTATTCACGTAATAAAATCAAGCTATACCCAACCATGGGCATAGCATAGTTGCTGCGTCACAGTTCCATATTGCCGTGCCGGTTGCCCACAGCACCGGAATGCAGTATTTTTTGCTTCGTTCCAGACTCAACCACAGGACGACGAATGAAAAATCTGCTTTCCACCCGCGAGGTCGCACAGTTTTTAGGTGTGAATGAGAAAATGGTCTACGCCCTTATTTCCGACAAAGGGCTACCTGCCACAAAAGTGACTGGCAAATGGCTGTTTCCGGCCCACCTTGTGGAACAGTGGGTTGAAAACTCCACCATCAACTTTCCGCGCAAAGGCGATGCCGCTCCGCAGGCTGACGGCTTGCTGTTGATAGCAGGCAGTAACGACATTCTTTTTGAGCGTACGCTAAAGCTTTTCATGGATTCACAGCCGGACTACATTGCGGCGTTTGCCAATATGGGCAGCATGGGCGGCATTAAAGCCCTGCGTAGAGGCGTTTGTCATATGGCAACCAGCCATCTGAAGCAGGAGGAAAGCTCGGATTACAACTTTGCCCATGCAGAGCGCGAACTGGAAGAACGTCCCGCTGTTGTCAATTTTTGCCTGCGCGAGCAGGGCCTGCTGGTACCCAAAGGAAACCCCGCCGGAATCAGCAAAGTAGAAGATATTGCGCGTTCGGGCCTGACCGTAGCCAACAGGCCGCTGGGCACCGGTACACGCTTGCTGTTTGACTCTGAACTGGCCAAGGCAGGTATCGATCCGGCGCGGCTTAAGGGGTATGACAACGAATTTTCGCGCCATATGGACGTGGGGCTGGAAGTGCTTTCCGGCAGGGCCGATGCAGCACCCGCCATCCGCGCCGTTGCCGGTTTGCTGGGGCTTGATTTTATCTCACTGGGCTGGGAGCGGTTTGACCTGCTCATCCCACGTGCAACATTCTTTGAGCGGCCTATCCAGCTGTTTATGGGACTTTTCACCACACCGGAATTTGCCCGGCTGGTAACAAACCTGCAAGGTTACGATACAAGCAAAGCCGGCAGAGTTGTCTTTCCGGGCGATGATATCCGCTCGTAGCTTGTTTCAGCAAAAAATACACAAAAACGCGGAGCAACACCGAATGCTCCGCGTTTTCTTTTTTACTTCAAATCCGCAGCCCCACGGGCACCTAATCCGACGAGTGGAGGCTGCACACCACCGCAATGAGTCCTTGCTAACCAGACGGCAATCTGTACACTGCCGGAAAATTAAAAAGGCAGGTCGTTACAAAAAATTATTTGTAGCAGCCTGCCCTGAAAATTTTTGCAAACAGTAGGTGCTGCAAAAGCTACCGTTACATCATCCCCGCGCCCTTCATGTCGCCGGAGCAAACACAACAAAAGAGGATAGATAGTTCACAAAAAACAGGAGTTCTGTGTGCCTCAAGCAGATACAACAACCTTTTCAGCATTGATGCATCAGCGCCATGAGTGCGCGGCAGAATGTGAACCGTGACTCCGGCTTGGCCCGATTGATGACCTGCTGTGCCCCGAAAGCCAACTGGCAGATCATAACAGACCTTACGCACAGACTTTATGCGCTATTCGGGCAAATCCCGCTCTTCTACAGCCCAGCGTCCTTTCCATGCCGGCAGGCAGCTGAATGATTCCCCTGCGAAAGAATCCTCCGGCAGAGTAATGCGGAACGCATGCAGCAGCATCCCCTCTGAGCACGGGGCACCGCCATATTTACCATCCCCCACAACGGGGTACCCGCGAGAGGACAATTGCACCCGTATCTGATGAGTACGTCCGGTGAACAGCGCAATATGCATCAGCGTATAGCCATCCCGCCGCAACAGCGGCGTTACAGCACAGTGTGCATCGCGAACTTTGGCAGGCTGCCCCGTATCAGAGCCTCCTGTTGCGGAACTGCTTCTGCTTTCTGCCTTTTTTGTTTTCTGCCCGTACAACGTGCCGTCGTCTGCAGTTAGCGCACGCACCTTTTCCTGACCGGCTTCACCGGCTGAGGCATCCTTTACCAGTTCGTCATGCAGGTGTTGCGTATCGTCATAGGGCCAGTCGCCTTCTACCCATGCGCAATATTCCTTGCTTATGGCGTGTCCATCGCGAAAAAGGTCCTGCAACTGCCGCAAACGGGCATAGGTTGTACCCACCAGCAACAGGCCGGAGGTATTCTTATCAAGCCTGTGAGCAGGTGCGGGCGTAAAGTCCGCATTGGCAAAACAGTGATTCAGGCGGGCAGTGATACAATCTTTGTGGCCGGTACCTGGCTGGACAGGCAGCCCGGCAGGCTTGTTAAGCACCAGCAGCCCTTCTGACCGCGCAACAACCATCCCGCAGGCAGAGGAGGTACACAGTGATGCCCCGACGGGTTCAGAAGCAACCTGCGACGGTTTTACATCCCGCACGGGGGGGACACGGACAATATCGCCCTCTGCCACTCTGTCATACGGCTTCATACGGCCTTTATTTAGACGGACTTCCCCCTTGCGAATGATACGCATCAGAAAGCCCTGAGGAACTTCCTTGCCAAGCCTGCGCTGCAGAAATTGCAGGAGCTTTTGCCCGGCCTCAGCCTGAGAAACAGTCAGGTGCTGTACTCCTGAACCTGTTTCCGCATGGCCTTTTTCCTGCCTTTTCCCGCCTGAGTCCTGCCCGTGCGGCGCTGTTGCCATATGCTCTCCATCGGTATGAAAAAGGCCCGGGCAATTGCCCGGGCCGTGAGTTGCGACTGATTTTGCAGAAATCCGGTCAACCTGACGGCTTCAGCATACGCTGGATGCACCGTGATGCGACGTTATTCTGCGCTGCCGGCATCCCTTGCGGTAAACCGGCCTGTTGTCTGCCCGACTACTGTTCTTCGTTGAACGTACGGTCGATAACAGTGTTGGGATCTGCGCTGCTCAGGTCAAGCGGATATGCAAGAACCTGTGTTTTGCGCGAACGTACGCCCAGCTCGCCGGGGTGTGTATTAATGGCAACAACAAGGTCTCTGATACCGTCGTTGTTTACATCGGCAATATCAAAGCCGACAATGGCGCCCTTGATGCGGCGTGTTTTCCATTGCAGGGAAAGGCCCACACCATCCCAGTGCAGCGCATGAATCTCGGACTGCGGGAAGAAGCGGTAACGCTCGAAGAACTGCGCTGCGGTAGAAATGGGACGGACTACCAGCAGCTCAAAACGGCCGTCACGGTCAAGGTTCACCGCACGCATGTTCTGCGGAATGTAGTACATTTCATCAATAAGAACTGTATCTTCGCCAAGTCCGGGCATGGTCATATCAATGGGAATACCCACAGAGGAGCCGGAGTAGGTTTCCTGAGTCTGTGCCAGACGGCCACCGCGGTCGGTGTAAGTAACCAGATGCTCACGGTCATTAAGCACGATCAGCTTGGGACCTTCGCCGTCGCTGCCGGGCAGCCAGGTGAAGTTAAGCACGTTTGTGCCTTCGGGCAGACTGAGCGAACGGCCGAACTCCAGCGAACCGCCCATCTTGAGCATTTCATGCACAGGGCCGCGGAACAGTTTGGGGCGGCCCACATTCTGGCCTACCAGTACGGGCATGTAGTCCGGCGGCATTTTGACCACGTTCATGTAGTAGCGGATTTTTTCTGCCACCAGAGAAAACGTATCGTTACTCCAGTTAAGGATAAAGCTTTTGGGTTCCTGCGCGCTGTCGTAGGCGTTGACCACAATTTCCATGATACCGTCACGGTTCATGTCCAGCATGTTCATGTTAAGACAGGTAATAGAAAGCGGCAGCTGGTACTCTCCGGCAGGCTCCAGCATTTTACCGTCAAAGCGGTATGCGCGCACGATGTGCTCGTCCAGCAGCATAACGGAGTTTTTGCCGCTGCCGTCAAGGTTGCCCACCACCATGCCGCGTGCAGCAAAAGGCAGTGCCTGACTGCGCATACGGGAATCTTCACCTTCGTTACCGGCATAGCGGAACTGAGGGTTCAGATACACCTGCTTGTTGGCGTCCACCTGATTGTGCGTCAGGTTGGGGTTCATCTGGTTAACAACCTGCTTTGCGGGGGCAGTACTCTGAGCGGCCTGCATGTCGGCACGTTTGAACACATCACGGTTGATGTCGTCAGAAACATCCTTCAAAGCGGGAATCAGCTGCATCACCGGAACTTGCTTATTCAGGGGAGAAACTTTTCCGGCTTTATCCAGCACGCGCACGTCAAGGCTGGATTCCGTGCCCATAACGGTCACATCACCCCAGACAACGTAGTCCGCCCCGAGGGCTGACAAAGCAGATGCAGCGGCATTTTCGTCTGCAGGGTAGCTTATTCCTGCAATGCTGCTCTGCGAGATGGATTCAAAATTTTCTTTAAGGTATAACCGCGAGGTAAGCATCTGCGGTACGGCTTTTTCAAGATACTTGTACTGATCAGGGCCGTTAATCTTAAACGGCAGTACGGCATAGGTCTTCAGTCCGGCGGCGCTGGCAACGGCAGGCAGCATTGCCACAACGGCAAGCAGCATAATGGCCAGCGAAAAACGCTGTATACGGTGCATCAAGGTCTCCTTGGTCGCAATCTCGGTCACATACATCAATGGCAGACATGCTGCCGTGAATGTCATCTCATAATACCTCTTGCTGATGCAAGCAAGCATAGGGTAGAGGCGCATCAGAAAACAGGAGGACAAATGGCAGATTCCAATCCGGTGCGGTCGTTCCGCATAGTGTGTCCCGCTGGGCGGGAGCATCTTGTAGAAGCGTTGTTGCGCAGTCAGGGCTATGACTTTGAGCCCGAACCTATTTCACCGTGGGTGCGCAGGCTTACGCACGAACCGCGCCCTTTGGGCAGCAGTATTGCCGCATTTTTCGGCCTTATCTACATTCAGGACCGTTCTTCCATGCTGCCGCCGCTGGCGCTTGCACCGGAACAAGGCGCCGCGGTACTCGATATGTGCGCAAGTCCGGGCAGTAAAACAGGCTTTCTGGCTCAACTTACAGGGCCGGACGGTTTCGTCATGGGCAACGAGCCCAATCCGCAACGGCTTGCTACGTTGCGCCAGAACCTGTTCACTCTTAACCTGCCCCACACCGCCACCTGTAGTTATTCCGGTGAAACGTTGCCCCTGCCCGACGGCATGTGGCGCCGGATCCAGCTTGACCCGCCCTGCAGCGGCTGGGGTACTGTGGATAAAAATCCCAATGTGCTCAAGCTTTGGAAAGGGGACAAGGTCAAGCCCCTTGTGGGCATCCAGCGCCTGCTGCTGAAAGAAGCAGCCCGTCTGCTGGCACCCGGCGGCGTTGTGGTCTACTCCACCTGTACGACAAACATACAGGAAAATGAAGAACAAGTCCGCTGGGCAGTGGAAGAGCTGGGGCTTGTGCCCGAGCCTGTAGCCCCCTTTGAAGGATTTGTGTTTGAAGACCCGCTGCTGCCCGGCTGTGAAGGTACGCTACGTGTAAACCCCGCCTGCTCTTCCGCCCAAGGATTTTATATAGCACGCTTTCGCAAAGAAGGCAGTCCGGCAACCCCGCCTGCGGCAAGTCCGCTTCAGGTTCTGGCAGTAAACAGGCGGTCGGTAGAAGCACCCTGTGCCGACTCCAACCTGCTGCCCGACGGCGAAATTGCCCTGTTCGGCAACAATGCGCTGTTCTTACCACGTCAGGCTCTGACCATGCTGCCTTCTGCATTCCGCTGGCGCGGGTATCCGCTGGGTAAAGCCGCCCGCGGGGAGGTCCGCCTGTCGCCTCGCCTGCACTGCATGATGCCCGATATGAAAAACTGCCCGCAGCACGCCATAAACGTGGATGATCCGGCGTTGCTTACCGGCCTGCTGTCCGGTCAGAGTATTGATCTGAGCGCGGATGAACATCTTGGCCGCAATTTCGACATATCCTCACAGGAAGCGGGAGTTTATTTCAAAGGATTGCCGCTGGGCAGACTGCGTGTGAAAGGCCGCCGTGCCCTTTGGACAGAACGGTAACGAACAGCACTCTTTCTATGCGGGGCGTGCCGCTTTTTGCTGTGTGCGTGGATAGCGCATCCGCGGCCTGCGTTGCGCTGCTTATTTGACGCCTGAATCGCGGGACGTTGCGGAAGCAATACGGTGGCGGGCCGGAGCGAAGGGGAAAGCCCGTTGCGGCACAGACCCTATGCTCTTGCCACAAAGCTGTCGTTAAGCAGCGACTGCTTGCCGTATTGCAACGGCAGGCCTTCCAGATCTGTCACTACGCCGCCTGCGCCGTGCAGAATTGCCTGCCCTGCGGCAGTGTCCCACTCCCATGTGGGGTGCAGGCAGGGGTACAGCTGCGCCAGCCCTTCTGCCAGCAGGCAGAATTTATACGCGCTGCTGGCAATAAGCCGCGTATGAGGAGTACCGCCCATATATGCATCCAGTCTGGGCGTTGAGGTTACGCGACTTTGCAAAACCACAAAGCTGCCTTCGGGACTCTGCGTTCTGGTGTACAGCTGTTGCGGCTTGCCTTCAGCCTCTACTTTCCATGCTCCTGCTTCCGGCGAACCGTAATACGTAACATCCCGTGCCGGAACATGAATAATACCCGCAACAGGCTGGTTATTACGCATCAACGCAATGCAGACGCTGTAGTCACCGTCCCCGCGCAGATAGCCCTTGGTGCCGTCCAGAGGATCGACCAGAAAATATTCCTGCCAGCTACGGCGTACCTCCAAGGGCGGAATGGCTTCTTCTTCGGAAATAACAGGAATATCCGGCGCCAGCACGGCCAATCCTTCACACAAAATCGTGCTTGCCGCCTTGTCAGCCTTTGTTACAGGCGAATTATCGTCTTTACGAAACACAGCATCAGCCCCTGCGCGTACAATAGCATTCTGCCGTGCAGCTATCTCCGCCCCTGCCCTGTGGGCAAGTGTGATAAAATCAGAAAACGGGCAATGACCAGACATTATAATCTCCTGGCAGGCTGTGCTGGATAATATTCAATCTTATTGATAATAATACTCCATGAAGTTTTTGTCACTGTCGTCACACATTTCCAACGCGTTTACGCACCGTTTAGCGGCCTTACTGCCGGTAGTGCTGATGCTTGTGCTGGCAGGCGGGTGCGGTTCAAAAACCGTCCTGCCCGCTTCAGGTGCAGGGGGACATCAAGGTTCCGTCGCGTACAGAACATTGCCGCCGCAAGGGCAGAAAGACAGAGTAGCCGTTGTACGCACGGCACAAGCCGTCATCGGCGTACCATACAAATGGGGCGGAGCATCCCCGCAGGAAGGCTTTGATTGCTCCGGCTTTGTGTGGTGGGTCATGCGGCACAACGGCCTTGCCGTACCCCGCATGACGGCCGCGCAGGCATCATCAGGCAAGGCGATAGCCCCTGCACAGGCTGTAGCAGGCGATATCCTTGTATTCCGCATCGGGCGAAAGGGGCTGCACACCGGCATAGTCAGCGGCGGCGGTACTTTTATACACAGCCCGAAATCCGGCGCTGCCGTACGGGAAGAGCCCTACACAAACGGCTACTGGTGGCCCAGACTTATTTCTGTACGCCGCATAGTACCCTAGCCCGCCATTGTCAGGCCGTCGCAGGATGCGCAACCATTTTACGTTTCCGCAAAGGCACACCGCAACTGTTCAGCAGGCATAAAAAAACGGCCATGGAAACCATGGCCGTTTAGCGTTACCCAAACAGAACTATTTGTTCACGCCTTCTACAAGACTCTTGGCGGGCGAGAACTTTACCACCTTGCGGGCGGGAATAGTCATGGGCTGGCCCGTCTGAGGGTTACGGCCCTGACGCTCTGCACGCTCTGCAACAGTCAGTGCGCCTACGTTAGGCAAACGCACACCTTGCTTTGCGGCAATGCCGTCAGCCAGTACCTGACAAAAAGCATCGTATGCTTTTTCGGCACTAACTTTGGTTTCGAATACTTCGGGCAGCGCGTCTTTGAAAGCCGCAACGAATTCAGCTTTGGTCAGCATTTGGAGCTCCTCCTTCATGGAACCGTGTTTTCCCCCCGGAAAAAGCCTAGCACCAATAGTTTCCCACTTTCTATGCAGTCTCAAACGACCCTTGTCAATCGGGGTGCCCCCTAAAAAACAGCCGCATTACAACTTTTCATCTGTTTTTCAGAGACGGGTTGCTATCTTATGGCGAACATATTACGATTGTAATAGCATAAACTATAATGCGCTCTGTCCCCTTTGCCCGCCACATAGCAAGGAGGAACCATGTCCCGACAACAGGCTCAGCCAACAGGCCTTCTGACCATTGCGGAACTTGCACAGCGGCATAACCTGCCGGAATCCACAGCCCGCTATTACTGCAAGCGGTTTCTTGCCTACCTGCCTCATGCGGGGCAAGGAAAGCGGCGCAGATACCTGCCTGCTGCGCTGGAAACGTTCACCTTTATCGTGAACGAAATGCATCATCGCAAAAATGCCATGACTGTCGAGCATTCACTGCAACAGCGTTTCGGCCCTCCCGAACACGCGAAGCCTGCAGCCTCTGAACCTGCTGACGCGGCGCCTGCATTGCAACAGGCCGCAACCCTTGCGGTTATAGACAATCCGGACAGCATCACACAGGGACAAGCCGCCCTTTTCGCCCTGCTGGAACAGCAAAGCCAAGCCATGGAGCGCATTGCGGAATCTCTTGCGGTCATGAATCGCAAGGATGCTTCTGTTTCTGCACTGGAAAAGGCATTAAGCCAGAGAGAAGGCGAAGTGGCAGAGCTGCGGCGCGAGGTAGGACAGTTGAAAACCCTGCTCGCCACGTCAGAAAAAGTACATCAGCAGGACCTTGACCAGATGCGGAAATGGCTGAGCAAAATGGCGGCAACCCGTACCGAAAAGCAAGGGCAGGCATGAAAAAACATACCTGCCCCGAAAAAGCTTTCTGCCGGCATATGAAAGGAGAAATCCTGTGGTTTGCCTGATATGCGGCAGTCCCGCCAGTGTCTGCGTTGCCGGATTGCCACATCAGGAGTCACGCTGCCTGTGCGAAGAGCACGCCACGCCAGAGGCCATCGGCCTGCTGCAGCAGGCCGCCATTCAAAATGCGGCCATGCTGAAAGGCCTGCATATTTCACCCGCAGGCGCAGGTGCTCCATTCGATCCTCCAGCCGAAAGCCCCAACACAGAAGCTTCTGTGGAAATGCAGCTTACGGGCACCCTTGCCACCAAACGCTGAAATACCGGCTTGCTGTGCTGCCGGACCTGTGTGATCGGACCTATGTTACCCCTGTCCTACAAATCAACTTCTGATACAGCCGCATCAAGAGACTTCAGTGTGCTTTTGGCCAGCAGCGCGGTCCCCTTATAAAAATCGGTTCCGGCCTTAACGCTGATTTCATCCAGACATCCCACTCCCCACATCATAAGGTGGCAGGCAAGAAACTTCCGGACATCCTGCATAATCCCGGCAGCACTCTGCTCCGCGGAATCCGCAAGATACAAAAGGTGCGATACAAAGCTCATTTCCACACCGATATGGTCCACAGGGCCATGATGGTTGCCTGTACCCAGCAGACCGTATTGTGCATACCAGGCTTTTACCTGAA
The DNA here is from genome assembly GCF_047973035.1 of Oleidesulfovibrio sp. Taxonomy (NCBI): domain Bacteria; kingdom Pseudomonadati; phylum Thermodesulfobacteriota; class Desulfovibrionia; order Desulfovibrionales; family Desulfovibrionaceae; genus Oleidesulfovibrio; species Oleidesulfovibrio sp. Next base: position 232,120 of record NZ_JBKEBF010000037.1, on the reverse strand, counting down.
ACGTTTCTTCTTCGTTGAAAAGCTTGTCCTTGCTGCGCCACACGGATTCGTGAACATAGCACCGTGGCGGCGACATCTCGAAAAGTTCAAAAAAATCTGCATCCAAAGCAACGTTCAGTGCAGGTATTCCCGCAGTGCCTGAACGGGTAAGAGAGCCGCGGAGAAGGTCAAGCCCCTGCTGCGCGTCAGCGTCTTTTACGGGCAGAAACCATGAGTCCATCAGATTCTGATCAATCAGTTCATGTAAAAAGGCTTCATCAACCCGTTGCGTAAGAAGTCTGGCAAAAAAAGATAACGCAAGTGCATATTGTTGCATGATATTTCACTTATATGACAGGCTGGGACGAGCCGCATGGCCCGACCCAGCCGCCGTTTAGATGCCTAATCGGATATAGGATTCATAAAAGAAGTAGCGCACAGCCAGCGACCCAGCCAGAACGCAGACAAATCCCACCATGCTGCCGCGCACCAGAGGCGCGGCGTAACTTTTTTTAAGCGAACCGGCCCATCCCCACAGGCAGGCCAGCAGACCTGCAACAATCAGGGCATTACTGTACGGCAGGCAGGCCGCCGTTGCAGTGGAAAGCATCATCTGCAATCCGGTTGTGCCGTATGCGCCTTCAAAGCTACGCGCCATCATGTTCAGCGGAAGCGCAATAAATTCAAGCCCGAAACCCAGCAGGGCAACAGTTATAAATACTTTTGCGGGGCTGAAGCTATTTTCTTCCGCAGGAGTATTCTTCACTTTCAGGCTGTACAGCAGCATGCCCAGTACGCCGCCCACCAGAAGGCCGGTGCCGAGAAATGACAGCAGCGTACCGCCGGTATCAAGGGTCGGCATGGTTTCCTGCATGTACACTCTGGCAATGGAATAGACAGCCACCAGTCCTGCGGCGGCGCTCAGCTTGCCGAACAGCGAAGCCAGCTCAAGCCCCTTCAGCCGCAGGAACAGCGTAACGGCCATAAGGCCGATGAACAGACTGCAGCAGAATATCTCAAACGAGAGGGCAGAACTGAACACATTGTTCAGCACGTAGACTGCAGCAAGCGGGCTGGCAAGGTGTGTCGAGGCGAACATCAGGCTGAATATACCAAGCCCCAGTGCAACAGGCAGGCACAGAGCAAGTCTGGACTGCTCCGCCGCATCGTCTGTTCTTGCCAGTTCGGCAGCAAGAACCAATCCTGCGGCGGTCTGCATCAGCACCGTAAAGACGATAAGACTGACAGAGGTAATATGCATGTTACACCTCCTCCTTATTCACTACATTGCCTTCGGTGGAGCCGACAGGACGACTATTGCGGTGCGGCGTAAGCACCAGATGCGGACCGGTAACCGAGGCAGCGGGCAGCGGGGCCACCATTGCCTTGCCGTATTTTTGTACCAGCTCTTCATATTCGCCGAACTTCAGCGCTCTGGTGGGACAGGCAGCCACACAGGCCGGCGGCATACCCAGCGCCAGATAATCACGGCAGAAGTCGCACTTTGTCATCTTGCCTTTTTCTGCATTGAACTGCGGAGCGCTGTACGGACACACCCACTCACAATAGCGGCAGCCGATGCATTTTTTCTCATCCACAAAAACTATGCCGTCTTCCTTGTGCATGGCCGTGGTAGGGCACGCCTTGGCACAGGCGGGGTCTTCGCAATGGTTGCAGGCCATTGTCAGGTTGTACACAAACACCGACTGGGTGAACGTTTTGCCGGACACAATCCAGTCGCCACCCACATATTCGCTTACACGGCGGAACTGCACACCCGCAGGCAGATCATGCTTGTCGATGCAGGCGATCATACAGGTTTTGCAGCCCGTGCAGGCGTTCATATCGATATAGAAACCTAATTGCTTTGCCATTTGCTACCCCTCCTACGCCTTCTTGATTTCAACAAGGTTGGTATGCTGCGGGTTGGACTTTGCCAGAGGCGTCGGGCGGTAGAGGGTAAGCGTATTGATGCACCCGCCGGTGTCCACACCGTCCTTGTCCGGCGTATACCACGCACCCTGCGGAAGCGAAGCTACTCCGGGGGCGATACGGTCCGTCACCTTTGCGGGAATACGCACACGGCCACGATCGTTGAATATCTCAACCATGTCGCCATGACTGATACCACGGGCCTGAGCGTCCAGCGGGTTCATCCAAACACGCTGAGGCGCCACCTGCGCCGTCCACTCAAGGTTGCCATATGACGAGTGGGTTCTTTGCTTGTAATGGTGGCCGATAAGCTGCAGCGGATATTTTTCCGTCAGCGGGTCCGAAGGGCCTTCCCACGCGGGATCATAGATAGGCAGCCCGGTGATACGGTCACCCTTTGGCAGTTCCCAGCGCAGGCCGATGTCATGCAGTTCTTTACAGAATATTTCCACTTTGCCGGAGGGCGTGTTCAGAGGATGTGCATCAGAGTCTTTTCTAAACGCTTCGTATGGCACAGGGGGTTCGCCGTCGATGCGCTTTTTGTATACGCCCATATTGAAGGCCTCTTCCATATCTGCAGGCAGGTCAGAATATTTTTTGCGGGTCTCGTGGTAAAGGTATTCAATCCACTGGTCGCGGGTGCGGCCTTCTGTATATTTCTGCTTCAGCTCGGGGCTGACTGCTCCGGCAATGCCTACGCAAATATCATAAATACTTTTGCACTCACCCATCGGCTCTACAACTTTATCCGCAAAAATCAGATACTGCATGACGGACGATTTGGCTCCGTCACACAGGTCGCGCTCTTCCTGCGTGGTAACGGCAGGCAGCACATAGTCTGCAAACCTGGCGCTGGAAGTCATGAAGTTGTCCACCACCACAATTGTTTCCAGCTTGGTGTCGTCCTTCAGCAGTTTTGCAGTGGCGTTGATGTCTGAGTGCTGGTTGATAAGTGCGTTACCTGCGTAGCTCCACAGGAACTTCATGTCGGCACCCAGCTTTTCCGCACCGCGAACGCCCGCATTGGTGGCGGTCATGGTTTTGCCGCGTTCAATGGCCATGGGCCATGCGTAGTGCGAAATAACGGCCTTCACGTTATTTTTCAGCATGGGGAACGGCACAAAGCTGAAGCCGACGTTGCCTTCTCTTGCTCCGGTGTTGCCGCCGCGCACGCCTATATTGCCGGTAAGAGCCGCCAGCGTGCAGATAGCGCGGGCAGTCTGTTCGCCGTTGGCATGACGCTGCAGACTCCAGCCCTGCACGATGAACGCAGGCTTTGCCCCTGCAACTTCACGCGCAAGCTGAATAATGCGCTGCGCAGGAATACCGGTAATTTCAGATGCCCACTCCGGTGTTTTTTCCACACCGTCTTCGCCCAGCCCCAGAATGTACGATTTGTACGAGTTGTTCGGGCCGACGCCTTCGGGCATATGGTCTTCATCAAACCCGATGGTACAGTTATCCAGAAACTCCTGATCCACCAGATTCTCTCTGATCAGCACGTGGGCAAGGCCGCACACCAGAGCCGTATCCGTACCGGGCCGGATGGGAATCCATTCGTCACCCACGGCGGTATTGGTGTCGGTATAGCGCGGGTCAATGCTGATGATACGGGCCATGCCGTCCTGACGCGCCTTGATGATGTCGTATACCAGACCGCCCCCGCTCATGCGGCAGCCTGCGGGGTTGTCGCCGAACAGCAGAACAAGCTTGCTGTGACGGATATCCGCAAACGTATTACCGGCAACCCAGCCGCTGCCGAACATAGGCGGCAGAGCGCTTTCCAGCTGTCCCGCGCTGTAGTCGCCATACTGGTCAACGTAGCCGCCCATAGCATTCATCAGACGGGCCATGGGGCTTGCGCTGGGATGCCATGAGCGAGACATTACCGCACCAAGGGTGCCGGTACCGTAATTAATGAAAAGCGATTCATTGCCATGTTCCTTGATGGCTTTCTGCATTCGACCGGCGATTTCTTCAAAAGCCTGTTCCCATGTAATGCGTTCGAACTTGCCTTCACCACGTTCGCCTACACGCTTCAGGGGGTATTTCAGTCTGTCGGGGTGGTTTACCCGTTTGCGGATGGAGCGGCCGCGCAGACATGCCCTGATCTGATGGGTTCCGTATGTATCGTCGCCAGTGTCATCCGTACTGATACGCACCAGCGCCCCGTCTTTGACATGGCCTTTAATCAGACAACGGCTGCCGCAGTTCACGGTACAGCATGTCCACACAGACCGGTCGAAACCCAGCGCTTTCTGAGCCTGTGCCTGCCCGACAAACGCCAGCAGGCCGCTGGCGTGCGCCGCAAGGGTTCCCCCTGCAATGGCAGTCCATTTTAAAAACTCTCTTCTGCCCATAGGGGACAAAATGCCTCTATCTTCGTTACTGTTCATTCCGCACCCTCCATTGGCTTTATCAGTGTGCCTGCGTTCAGAAGCACGCTCTTTATGCGTATTTCATCCTCGTTATCAGGATGGGGTATTGTAGTGTTGCTTCTGCCATAACATTGTTTGTCCACGAAGGCCACTCAGCTTGCATTGGAATTGCCTTTTTCAACTAAAATCACACAGTTTGCTGATTACAGTACACTTACGTTCTGCAAACGCATAACATCAGCACGTCCTGTCATGTAACATGCTTGTATAGAGTATAAAAAAGAAGCCCCCCACAGCATCCTGTTGCTGCGGAGGGCTGTATCAGCGGTCCAGCTCTACTTCTTATTCCATAATAATATCAAAATATTGCCACTTAATGGTTACAGGAACAACCATGGGCGTGATCATGTGCGGGGCCTAATTTTTTTGAAGAAAGAAACATGCGGTATACCACAAGTCCCACCAATACGACGGCAGAAGCAACAGCAATAATACCGTGAGAATCTTCCTCTGCAGCTCCCACCCACGCGGTGATGCTCAGCCCCAAGTAGGCGTACAGCCAGTTTACAAACAGCCCGAGGATCACGGAACACACAGCGATGCTGGCTACATACACAGCGGCAACCTTTTTACCCATCAACTTTGCCACCACGGTAAAAGTGGCCGCATTGGTAGCAGGCCCCGCAAGCAGAAACACCAGCGCAGCCCCGGGCGAAAGCCCCTTAAGCGCCATTGCTGCCGCCACAGGGGTGGATGCCGTGGCGCATACATATAGCGGCAGCCCCAAAACAAGCATCACCAGCATACTCATAAGCCCGTCGCCAAGGTAACTGGCAAAAAAAGTATCCGGAACAATGGTTGTAATTACAGCGGCCAGCAGGATGCCTACCATAAGCCACTTGCCGATATCGCTGACAAGTTCGCCGAAACCAAAACGCATTCCGCTGGTAAACTTTTCCATCACTGTAACCGGAGCAGGGCCGGAAGAAGAGCAGCAAGAATCGGAACTGCAGCCGCAACTGTCAAGCCCGGCAAGGTGTTCGTGGTCATGCGCCGTTGCTTCGGAATGCTGCGCATCTGTCGTTTCAGGGTGCACTTGCAGCGGAGTCAGATGTGCATGAGCATCGGAATGCGAATCACACCCGCAGCCAATGCCGCAAGCAGATTCGGCGGGCGCAGCTCCGATGCCGCCAGCCTGCACAACAGGAGCGGGCAAAAGGCCGGAACCGGCTTGCGCCTTACGTTCTTCCGGTAAAAAGTTCACCGCGACACCGGCAACGATGGCTGTAAAAAATGACGCCACGGGACGCACCACAGCCATAACCGGGTCAAGCAGTGCGTAGCTGACTGCTATGGAGTCAACGCCTGTTTCAGGAGTGGAAATAAGAAAGGAAGTTGTCGCACCGCGGCTTGCTCCCTGCTGCCTCAGCCCTGCCGCGGCAGGAATGACGCCGCATGAGCAGAGCGGCAGGGGGACTCCGAAAAGTGACGCCTTGATAACCGGCAAAATCCGTCCGCGGCCCAGATGGCGGGCCACAAGGTCTTCCGGTAAAAATCCTTTCAGCAACCCCGCAACAAAAAATCCAAGCAACACATAAGGCGAAGCTTCCAGCAGGATATCCCAGACAGCCCATGCGTACTGTATAATAATTTCAGGCATGTATCCTCCGGCACCATACAGATGCAGAAATTGAACAAAAGAACATATGAACAAGTATTCATATGTGAAGTACATCTCCTGCCCTTTCGTGTCAACGGGGGCCTGAAAAAATATCCGGCAACAAAAAATAACATCTTGTCCTCTTGCGCATTCCATAAAAAAGCGACCCCCTGTGAAGAAGGCCGCATAGAATCAGGCATTATAAAAAGAGTGTAGCCCGTTATGCGAACATGGATTTGTCGCTGCCGATGAGCGAGAGAGCAAGCTCCATTTCGCGTCCGAGTCTGTCCTGCACGGCGGAACGGACCGAAGAAGTGGAAGAGCCGAACTGCCTGCTGCGCAGGTCATATACAGTACGGATGAGATTACCCTGAAATTCAGGGTCAGTCAGGCCATCGCCGCTATCCAGCTTGCCAAGTGCCTGCCGGAAAATCCGCGCCGCACCGGTGGGGCCATGCTGTACGGCAGTACTCCACAACACTTCGCCCATAACGCCGGTAATATCATCACGATCAAATGCAGTGTTGCGGGTAAGCTTACGCAAAGCGGGCAGGAAATTGTTGTCGCGCACAAACCTGTTTTGCAGCGATTCAAACCGGTCAGGGTCTTCAGCCGCTATTTTCTTCCACTCACGCGGCATTGAGCCCCCCTTGCCGCCGGTGTTGGCAGGGCCTGCTGCTGCAAGTCGCTGCCCATACTCCGGAGCTGCGCGATGTAAAAAGCGGATAAAGGCGTCCATGCTGCCGGCACGTGATGAAATCTGATATTTACCGTATGAGGTACCGCCATGCCTGTCGTAGCCGATGCTGGACACGCCTTTTGTGCCGGATTCAAACTGCGCAGCAAGCCAGCCAAGCGCACGGCTTGCTGCAGCCTGCGCGCCGTCTGCGCCTGCAATACCCGCCGGTGCAGCCTCGGAAGCGGGTTCCAGCGCCGCGGCTGCGGCCTCCATGACTTGTGCCATTTTTCCGGCATCAGATGCCGGTACGGCAGCCCCCATGCCGTCAGGGCTTACGCGTGTCTGCTGCTTATAGGCTTTTGCCGCGGTATCCCACGAAATTGAGCCCCGCACCTGACCGGTATCACTTCCGAGCCCCACCGCATCGGCAATGGCGGATCGGAGTGAAACTAATCCGCTCTTCAACCTCGGGTCAGCCGCCACCTGATTACCATCATCTGTAAGTACACGGGTAAGCGTAGCCAGTGCACGCGTATTCAGCAGGTTCATGCTGCCCATCACGGCGCCTTCGAACAATGACGTTTTTTTGTCGTCCTCGTCGGAGCCAAGCGCGTCGTTCAACAGCGACTGCCCTTTGTTCAAAAACGCAGGGTCAGAAAGCAGCCGCTCAAAACGCCCGCTGTCTTGTATACCTTGCTGCGCCTGCTGCCCGGGCAGGCGTCTGCCAGTAACCGGAGTGCGCAGGACTTTGCCCAGCCCCTGCACACTTAACATGCTGTAAGGATCGTATGCCATGATGCTACCTCGCACGGGGGAGTCCCCCGAAACACTGGTAGCAATCATAGTGCCTGAAGGCACTACCTATGGTAATACAGCACGTTGCACACAAAAAAAACACAGATGAAAACTGTGCTTTTTTTTATTGTCGGATATCCGACGCCGCCGGCCTACTTTGCTGCGGGCCGGTAGTATTGCATCGCTTCCGGCAAAAGGCTTTTGATAGCCTTGATACGGTTTGCATCAGCAGGGTGAGTGGAAAGAAACTCCGGCGGCTTAGGCCCGCCCTGCTTTGCCATGTTTTCCCACAGGATGACGGCAGATTCAGGGTTGTAGCCTGCTTTCGCCATCAGAATAAGCCCGATGCGGTCTGCTTCATATTCGTGGGTGCGGCTGTACGGCAGCATAACGCCGACACTGGCGCCGACGCCGTATGCGGCGAGAACGGCCTGCGTCACTTCGGGTGAAGCCTGTGAACCTACTGCCACAGCAGTGCCTACCTGCCCCACCTGCAACATAACCTGCGTTGAATAGCGCTCTGCACCGTGGCGGGCCAGAGCATGGGCAACCTCATGCCCGACCACCGCGGCAAGCTGCTCTTCCGTCTGCGCGGCTTTAAACAGACCGGTATAGACAAAAACCTTGCCTCCCGGCAGGCAAAAAGCATTCAACTCATCTTTTTTAATGGTATGAAATTCCCATCGGTATTCAGGATGCGCTGCAGCAGCGGCAATACGCTTGCCCACGCGCGATACCATCTGCGCTTTTTCGCTGGTGGTATCAACTTCCTCTGTCTGCAAAAGTTTTTTCGAGGAGCTGGCTCCAAGGGCCATTTCCTGCTGAGAATCCATAAGTATCATCTGGTTACGGCCCGTATACGGCGCTTTGGCGCATCCGGCCAAAGCCACAGCCATAACAACCAAACCAATATAAAACCAATTTTTCATAAATTTGCGCATAATCCCGTCCTTACTGGATTCCGGCTGCTTCCAACCCGTTCTCAGCGGCGAGTACGGGGCATCACCACCTTGACGCTGTTGGCATTTGTCGTATCTTCCCCTACCTGAAAGCATGCGTCAGCGGCAAGCCGCACACGCTTATACATTATGCACCCGTCAGGCTGCAACGCGGCTATGTAACTCCGGCAGACTGCAAACAAGGACAGCTCATGGGCAAAGACCTCATCATCGTGGAATCTCCTGCAAAGGTAAAAACTATCAAGAAATTTCTGGGCAATAAATATATTGTTCAGGCCAGCGTAGGACACATTCGCGACCTGCCTACCAAAGAACTGGGCGTGGACGAGGAAAATGATTTTTCCCCCAATTATCAGGTCATTCAGGGCAAACAAAAAGTTGTTGCGGCCTTGCGTGAGGCTGCAGCCAAGTCTGACAACGTCTATCTGGCGCCTGACCCCGACCGCGAAGGTGAGGCTATTGCGTGGCATGTTGCTGAAATTATCGGCAAAGAAAACACAAAGATCAGCCGTATCCAGTTTAACGAAATTACGGCCCGTGCCGTGCGTGAAGCGCTGGAAAACCCGCGCGAGCTGAACCGCAGCCTGTTTGATGCCCAGCAGGCCCGTCGGGTACTGGACAGGCTGGTAGGGTATAAAATTTCTCCCATTCTGTGGAATAAAGTAAAGCGCGGCATATCCGCAGGTCGTGTACAATCTGTGGCCTTGCGCCTGATTGTAGACAGAGAGCGCGAGCGTTACGCCTTTACCTCTGAAGAGTACTGGGTATTCCGCGCCAACCTTGCAGCAGATGCTCCCCCGCCTTTCAAAGCCGACCTGCACAAAGTAAACGGCAAAAAGCCCGAAATTCCCAGTGCGGAAGCAGCGGCTGCATTGGAAAAATCCATCGAAGGCAAACCCTTTGTTGTAGAATCCGTGCAAAAAAAAGAACGTTCGCGCAAAGCTCAGCCGCCGTTCATCACCTCTACGCTGCAGCAGATGGCAAGCCAGCGGCTGGGTTTTTCCGCCAAGCGCACAATGTCTGTTGCCCAGCGCCTGTATGAAGGTCTTGATCTTGGCGAAATGGGCACAACAGCCCTTATCACTTATATGCGTACCGACTCTGTCCGCGTGGCGGACGAAGCCCGCGACAGTGCCCGCAAGCTGATTGCCAGAGTGTACGGCAAAGAATACTGTCCTGCGAAGGCTCCGGCATACAAGACCAAAGGCTCTGCACAGGACGCGCACGAAGCCATCCGCCCCGTTGACGTCAACCTGACACCCGAGCAGGTGAAGGGTCTCATCGCGCCCGAGCAGTTCAGCCTGTACAAGCTTATCTGGTCGCGCTTCGTGGCCTCTCAGATGGCTCCCGCACGTTTCCATGACACCACGGTGCTCATCGGCTGCGGCGATACCCAATGGCGCGTAAAAGGCGAGCGTCTGCTTTTCCCCGGCTATATGGCAGTTGCTCCCGCATCCACCAAGGATGCCAACATCGAGCTGCCGCCCATGCAGGAAGGACAAGCGCTGGAACTGACCAAGCTGGAAAAGGAACAGAAGTTCACCCAGCCGCCGCCCCGATACTCTGAAGCATCACTGGTAAGAGAAATGGAAGAACGCGGCATCGGCCGCCCTTCCACATATGCCAGCATCATTTCCACCATCGTGGACCGCGACTACACCAAGCTGGAAGAAAAGCACTTTGTGCCTACCGACCTTGGTTTTGTGGTCTGCGATATGCTGACAGGTCACTTTGCCACGTTGATGGACATCGGCTTTACCGCCCAGATGGAAACCTCTCTGGATAAAGTGGCGGAAGGTGAGCAGGACTGGGTATCGCTGATGAAAGAATTTACCAGCGACTTCAACCCCACTCTTGCCGCTGCCGCCAAAGAAATGAAAACCGTAAAAGGCGGACTGGAAACAGAAATCAGCTGCACTGAATGCGGTAAGCCCATGGCTATCAAGTTCGGCAAAGCGGGTACCTTCCTTGCCTGCACGGGCTATCCCGACTGCAAGAGCACCAGCAACTTCACCCGCGATGAACACGGCAAAATTCAGCTTGTGGAGCGTGAAAAAGAAGAACTGCAACCCGTGGGAACCTGCCCTGAGTGCCAGAAAGATCTGGTCATCAAGCGCGCCCGCACCGGCAGCCGGTTCATAGCCTGTACCGGTTACCCGGACTGCAAACACGCGGAGTCGTTCTCCACCGGCGTTCCCTGCCCCAACGAAGGGTGTGACGGAGAACTGGTTGAAAAAAGCTCCAAGCGGGGCAAGATCTTCTATTCCTGCAACAAGTACCCCCAGTGCGATTTCGCCACGTGGAACTACCCTGTTGCGGAAGCCTGCCCTCAATGTGAGTCTAAAGTACTGACCATCAAGTCCACCAAAGCAAAAGGCAAGCATATCGCCTGCCCCAGCTGCCGGTATACGCGCGAACTGCCGGACGATGACGAATAGCAGCCAGCAGCACGTTTGGATAAATATAAGGCGGGGAATTCATCCCCGCCTTTTTTATCGTGTAACGGCAGAAAAATAAAAAGAACGCAATGACACTGTACCAAGAAGCTTCGTTATCAGCGCAGCCTGCCGGACAGGCGTACGAAATAAGCTCCGTTTACCGGAAGGCAGACTGCGGCACCAAGTAATTGCAACACCTTGCCCGTAAACACAAAAAAGCCCGCCAGCAACACTGGCGGGCTTTTATAACAGCTAAGCGTGCTTTTAAATCAGCATATTGAACAGGAAGCCCACCATCAGAATGCCGCCCCCCACCACGCCGAAGAAGGTAAGAATAAGCGGAAGCTTGAGTACGCGGCGCAGGATGACTGCTTCAGGCAATGACAAGGCAATGACCGCCATCATAAACGCCAGCACAGTGCCCAGCGCGGCGCCTTTGCCCAGCAGAGCCTGAACAACAGGAATAATGCCCGCCGCGTTGGAGTACATAGGAATCCCCATTACTACTGCTGCAGGTACGGACCACCATGCTTCCTTACCCATGATGGACGCCATGAATCCTTCGGGAACGTATCCGTGGATGCCCGCCCCCACGGCAATTCCCAGCACAATGTACAGCCAGACCTTTTTAACGATGTCACGCACGGCATCAAGAGCATACTGAACGCGGCCTTCCCATGACATGGAATGCATGGGCATACCTTTCATGCTGCCCTGCTGGCTTTGCGTCACCCAGTCTTCAATATAGCGTTCCATGCCAAGGCGGCCGATAATCCAGCCGGAAACGATGGCAATGGCAAGACCGGTGCCCATGTAGATGGCAGCTATCTTCCAGCCCAGCAGGCCGTATAGCAGAACCACCGCAATCTCATTCACCATGGGGGCGGCAATAAGAAACGAAAAAGTCACGCCCAGCGGAACACCAGCGGTAACAAAGCCCATGAACAGCGGCACGGCGGAACAGGTACAGAAAGGTGTAACAATGCCCAGCACGGCTGCCATGACGTTGCCTATGGCTTCATTGCGTCCTGCCAGCATTTTCCGTGTGCGTTCCGGCGAAAAAAAAGACCGAATAATGCCTACGCCGAAAACCACCAGCATAAGCAGCATAAGGACCTTGGGCGTATCATAAATGAAAAACTCCACGGCATCGCCCAGATGTGTGCCCCGTGCAATCCCCAGCAGATCGTAGGTTACCAGCTGTGAAAACGGGACAAGTTGCCAGTATATAGCAAACCAGAGTATAAGACCTGCTGCCAGTTTGATAGCGGTGCGCGGCTCTATGCCTTTTTTCCGGTTTACCGGAGTCAGCGGCGTAAAAGCCTGCATCGTGCTTGTTGCACCAGTGGCCAGCCCTGCAGAGGTCGCAGCCTGTTTTGAACCATCGCTTTTCTCACCCTGCTGTTCACTCCCGCCTTTAGGCGAACAACAACACGAAGGTGTACTGAAAGGATTATGTTGTGCCATGAAGTATCTCCTGCTTTTGCTTATTGCCGCTTAGCGCGCTAAGCCGGATGTGTTACAAATTAATCGCAAATGCGGCTGCAAGCTGCCCCGCTTACAGAATAACTCTTCCCCGTACAGCGTTTTCCGTGCAGCGGAGGAACGAAGAAACACACGGCAACTCGATTGAGTAATACATGTTGTTCCCGCGTCGTTCGTCCCTCACTATTCCGGCTTTCTTAAGTAGCGACAGATGCTTTGAAACGGTGGACATATCCGAACCTACAAGCTCCTGCAGTTCACAGACGCAAAGCGTACCGTCCGTAAGTGCCCGTACCATCAAAAGACGCGCAGGGTGCCCTAATGCTTTAAATATTGCGGCCTGCTCGTGCAGAATTGTGTCATTTGGAGATGTCATTACATCTACCCTCCAAGCTGTTTGGCGTTTTTGCCAAATACAATCTGCCAGCAATGCCCGTCAAGAAGTATTTGGCGTTTTCGCCAAATACATCGGGGACAACGCAGCCTCCAGGTTGGCTTGTGAAATTGTGCAAGGAAAAAACACCCCATGTCAGTAACCACTAACATTCCGGCATGATGAATGATTCTTTCCGTCCGCCGCACTCCTCCACATTCTTTTTTTCCCTGAACGTACTAATTTAATATATTTTTTTAATGACACCGTTGAGTGTTTCCGGCTGGTAGGGTATTGTTTTGCAAACGGGCAGAAGAAGGTTGCGGGCATTCCTGATTGCCTCAATCTGCTAGGCGCTGTTTCTTGTTTATACAGTGCAAATGGCACAGGCCAAGGCAACCTGCGGCTAAAGGGGTGGCTGTCAACGTGACCGCAGCCGCAGTATATGCCGGGCAGGGCATATGGTTACAGGTTGCCTTGGCCTGATTCTGCGAACCAGAATACCGGAGGGGAAAGAATGCGCCTGTTGACCAACAGCCGATACGGGACCCGCATGCTGCTGGATATTGCGGTTCATGGAAGAGAAGGACCGGTCCTCATGCGGGACGTGGCTGAACGGCTGGGAGTTTCACAAAAATATCTTGAAAAAATAGCACGCCAGCTGAAAGAGGCAGGTTATCTGAAGGCCCAGCGCGGCCCCAACGGCGGCCATACGCTGGCGCGTGATGTAGAAAGTTTCACCGTAGGCGATGTGGTACGCGTACTGGAAGGCGGTACAGACATTGTGGGCTGCGGACGTGATGAAGAAGGTTGTACTCATGCTCAGGGGTGTCTGACAAGAATGCTATGGAAAGAAGCCGGCATTGCAATGTTCCAGAGGCTTGACCGCTTCAACTTTGCCGAACTGGTGGCCTATTCCGATCAAGGGGTACGCTTTGGCGATTTTTGCAAAACCATAGAAGATGAACACTGTAAATGTGCGGCACATTACTGAGCAATCAGAGGTGCCGCTTTTTGTGCACAACATACCCCGAACATTCAGTGACGTAGTCAGAGACTGCAGCGGCCGGAGACAAGGGCAGTTTCCGGCTACGCCGAACACCGCAACCACGCATACTATAGCTGCACTTTGCACATGGTATGAACCGAGGCTGGCATGGTGCACCGTCCCAGATTCCGCATTAGTCTGGCATTACGTATAGTAATAACCACCGGCTTAACACTGCTTGCCGGGCTGGTAGCACTTTCATGGGTAAATCTTCGCTACCACAACCAGTACGCCATGACGGAATTCGCCAAAGGGGCTGACAGGCTGAGCAGCACCATTCTGCTGGGCACCCGCTATGCCATGATGACAAATGCCCGCCACGAACTTGACCAGATCATCCGTGACCTTGCCCGCCAGCCGGATATTCACTCCATCCGCATATACAACAAAGAAGGGGCGATAATGTTTTCCGGCCTGCCGGAAGAAATCGGGCAGGTAACAAACATCCGCGACGAAGCCTGCAATGTCTGCCACCGCATAGAGCCGCCAAAGACAGAACTTGCACTGGACGAACGCACCCGTCAGTTTACATCCGCCGAAGGCGAACCCCTTCTGGGCAGCCTGCGCCCCATTAAAAACGAACCCGGATGCTCAGGCGGGCCGTGCCATTTTCACCCCGCAGAAAAGCAGGTGCTGGGCGCTATGGACGTTGTGATGCGCCTTGGTCCGGCGCAGCATGACTTTACTAACTTTCAGAAAGGAATGCTGGGAGCAACTGCTTTTGTTTTTCTGTTGGCAGCATCAGTCATTGTTCTGCTTCTCAGGCGCTTTATCACCCAGCCGGTATACCGCCTGACGGAAAACACCCGTCGCATAGGTCGCGGAGAGCCTGTTCTGGTAACAGATACCGACCAGCAGGATGAAATTGGCGAACTGGCAACAGCGGTTCGGGCCATGGCAGAAGAAATCAGACAAAAGCAGGACGAGCTGCGACGGCAACGCAAAGAGTACCAGACCCTTTTCGAGCAGGTACCATGCAGCATCACAGTTCAGGACAGCGACTTTCGCCTGCTGCAATTTAACAGAGAATTTGCCGGACGCTTTCATCCGCTGCCCGGCGCATATTGTTATCAGGCCTACAAAGGCAGGACAGCCCCATGCCCCAACTGTCCTGTGGAACGCACTTTTAAGACAGGCCGCTCGCATTGCAGCGAGGAGTACCGGACCAACACGGACGGTACGCAAACACACTGGCTTGTGCATACATCACCCATAACGGACGATGACGGCAACGTTACTGCGGCAATGGAAATGTCCATAGATGTTACTGCGCTAAAAAAAGCAGAGGACCGCCTGCGCCGGTCGGAGCAAAAGTATCACGCCATTTTCAACAACATACCCAACTCGGTATTCGTGCTGGACGCGGAAACCCTGAATATTGTGGACTGTAACGAGACTGCCGTTGCCGCATACGGATACAGCCACCTTGATCTTAAAGACAAATCATTTCTTGATATCTTCCTGCCGGAAGAGCGCAGGCGGTATGCGTCTCAGCTGCGGGCATTCACGGTGCTTACACGCGCCCGTAACGTGCGCAAAGACGGGAGCGAGTTTTATGTTGATATCATGTTGTCACCCGCAGAATACCATGAACGAAAGGTGCTACTTGTGGCTGCAAATGACGTGACCGAACGGCTGGAAACAGAGCAAAAGCTCATTCAGGCCGGTAAAATGGCGACATTGGGCGAAATGGCGACGGGTGTCGCACATGAACTCAACCAACCGCTTACAGTTATCAAAACGGCAAGCAGCTTTATTATGCGTAAGGTTACAAGGCAGGAAAACATTGCACCCGATGTGCTGAGTACCATGGCAAGAGAAATCGACACCCATGTGGACAGAGCCAGCAGCATCATCAACCATATGCGCGACTTCGGCAGGCAGTCAGACCTGACACTGGAACAGGTAGACCTGAACGCAGTTCTCAAGGCTTCCAGCGAGTTTTTTGCCCGCCAGCTGACCCTGCGCCAGATTGAAGTGAACTGGCACCTTACAGAACCGCTGCCGCCGGTAATGGCCGTGCCCAACAGGCTGGAGCAGGTTTTTACCAATATGCTGCTGAACGCCCGCGATGCCATTGAAGAACATTGCGAACGCCACCCTGAATCCAGCCGCGTTATCACCATCACCACGGCTGTAGAAGAGTGCGAAGTCATTGCAAGAGTGTGCGACACGGGAAAAGGCATTCCGCAATCGTTACTAAACAAAATATTCGAACCTTTTTTCACCACCAAAAGTGTGGGCAAAGGCACAGGGCTGGGGCTTTCCATCAGCTACGGGCTGGTTAAGGGCTTCGGCGGCAACATACAGGCCGAAAATGCGGAAGGCGGCGGAGCCTGCTTTACCTTGCGTTTTCCCTCTGCCGGATCAGGAGCTGGTACGGAAAAAGAGGATGAATCCGCTTAGCCTCTCTTCAAAGCCGGAACTAACAACGTTGCTTCACGAAAAGCTGCCCCTTTTGCCATCACCGTTCTCCGGCAGCTCTCTGCAAGTGGAAATAATCTCTTTGGTAACTACGCAGCCATGGCAGCGCAACGGAATAATCCCTGAAAACGCAGCAGGCATTATATGGAATATTCACCCTCTCCGCAGGTGCAAAATGCACCGCTCTTACTGCTGGTTGATGACGAAGCAGGAATTCTAGCGACACTCGGCCCGCTGATTGCAGACATGGGCTACCGAGTTTTAACGGCATCATCAGGACAGCAGGCTCTTGATCTGTTCAGCCAGAATGCCCCTGCGCTGATAGTAAGTGACATACGCATGCCGGGGCTTGACGGTATGCAGCTGTTGCAGGCCATCAAGGCACAGCAGCCTGAAACAGAAGTTCTGATGCTTACCGGACACGGCGACATGAGTCTGGCGGTAGAAAGCCTCCGTTCAGGCGCAGGTGACTTTCTGACCAAGCCGGTTAACGCCGATGTACTGGAATTTGCTCTGGCCCGTGCAGTAGAGCGCATCAATATGCGCAATGCCATACGCCGCCACACTCAGGAACTTGAAAAACTGGTCGAACGTCGCACTAAAGAATTATTAGGCGCCGAGCGCCTTGCCGCCATTGGTGAAACAGCGGGCGGAATGGCCCACGCCATCAAGAATCTGGCAGGCGGGCTTGAAGGCGCCATGTTCGTACTGGAAAAAGGGCTCGAGCTGGACAATCGGGAATATCTGGAGCAGGGCTGGCACATGCTGCGCAACGATGTTGCCCGTGTGCGGGATTTAACCATCAACCTGCTTAACCTGTCTCGTCCCGCAGAGCTTGATCCGCAACCGGCAGATCCTGCATCTGTCGCGCAGGAAGTTGTCCGCCTGCTGGCAACAAGAACAAATGAGGCAGGGGCGACACTGACCTGTGATGAAGAGGCTTCAGGGCATCATCCGGCAGACGGACAATCGCCCCTCTCCGCAACAGCTCTGCCTGTCTTTGATCAAAGCGCTATCCATTCCTGCCTGATGAATCTTGTGGTTAACGCCATAGACGCTGTAGCAGACGCTGTAGCGACGGGACTCCTGCAACGGGGCGACGGGCGTATTACAATCGCCGTTACCGCAACGCCTGTGGTTGTCCGCTGGACTGTTCTGGATAATGGTTCCGGAATACCTGCCGAAGCTGCCGCCGCGCTGGAAAAGGGCCGCTTTACCACCAAACCCACGGGGTCAGGATTCGGCCTGATGGCAACCCGCAAAGCCATGCGTGAACAGGGCGGAGAGCTGCGCGTAACCGCACCGCCTCAGGGCGGCACAAAGGCAGAACTCGTACTGCCTGCAAAACCGGTCTGTTAAAAAAGCCCTGCGCTGGCGCATACTCGCGCCCCTCTCTTTTCTTTTCCATAAGCCGCAAAAAAGCAGAGCCCCCAAAAAGAGCCGCTGCGACAATAACGTAGAGCAGCTCTTGTGCCGACGGGGACTGAAAGGAAGATTACGACCCCGTAGAGAGCAGCCCGATACCACAGACAATGACTGTTCCCCACAGGACACGTCTATGCATGTCTCCTTCCTTCAATAGAAAAGTACCCAATAATACGGATAGCAATACGCTTATCTCTCTGGTTGGTGCCACATATATCACAGGAGTAAATGTAAGCGCATAAAGGACAAGAATGTATGCAAGAGGACTAAAGACTGAAATAAGCAATACAGGTAATTTATGCTGCTTCCATAGTATGTTGATTTGCTCTCTTCTTTTTATTGCCAAAGGTGTTAACAGCACACATCGTCCAAAATTTGCGGCGTAATCTAAAAGCAGAGGAGGGAATAGCAATACTGAGACTGTGTAGGCATCCCATACCGTGTACCCGCCGATTAATGTTCCTGCACCCAGACCAAGCAACAGGGATGGCAGAAAACTGTTTTTTTGCCCTGTATTGCCTGACATTAACTGGCTGACAGAAAAAATGATAAGCAATCCACCTAGTGCGGCTTGTAGTAGAAAGCATGGGACCTGTTGCTCTTGCGATGGGATATACAACTGACAAGTCCCCCTTTCGATATCCATACTGGAGCAAAAGAAAATAGGCCGTATGCAATAGTATGCTGCCAACGATAAAAAATAGCGTGCGAGGTTCGACTGGTACCGGATTGGTACCGACGATTATGAAAGCTATCGGAAGGTAAATTATGATGGAGCACAAGGAAAAGAGCCAAATTAGCTCCGGCCCGCCATTTATCTTTTTAACACAAAAATTCCACGTGGCATGACAGCATGCGGCCAATAACACCAGAAAAAAACCATAAAAAGACATCTTGTTGCCTCATCAGCTATGCATACATTTATTCCCCCGTATTTATTACCGTTAACACATCCTCCCAAAACAGATCGCACATATCCAGCCCGAACATTCAGTAACAGAATGCCCCTCGCAGCGTGAATAGCAACAGCTAAGGTTCAGTAGAGTTAACCTGCTTTTGCAATATGTTTAAAGCAAACAGACAAAAGCCAACTCACAATCCGGCTGATACCATTCCGGCCACTGCCGTGCCGCAGCCAATGAAAAAGCAGCATTGACTCCGTGCAACCTGCCCGACTGTTCTCAAATCAATCTAAACGATGATTGCAGACGCTCAGGTTGCGACTTGAACACCTAACCATTCTCCACAGTCATAATCAACCCTCGCATCCTGCCGGCAGACAAAGTAAAAAGCTGCATCCCGAAAGGAGCCACTGCCCTGTTCATTAACAACAGGCAGAATGCCTGAAGGCGGTTTTCATGTCAGGAGCTCATTGACAGGTGGCGGGAAAATCGCGTTGATCAATATTCCTGCAAAAGAACACAAACGGAACACTGGCGCAGAAAAAGAGAACACATGCAGAAGCTGAAATCATTTTGTTTTGTTCAAGCTGAAGAACTTCCGGTGGATGTATTCAATCTGGTACAGGCGACATTTAATGAATATGTTAACTGCCCTCAGTCATACACAGAGTTTGTCCACAAGTTCAGAAGTCACAACGTGTTTTGTGTTATCGCGTATAACGGCTCTACTGCGGCAGGCTTTACTGCGGGCACTGTATTAGATGCTGGATTCATTCATTGTTACTATATTGCTGTGCAGGACCAGCTGAGGGGCCGTGGTTACGCAACAGCGATTGCCGGACGCGTACGACAGATGATGCTTGAGCACGGCATCAGGCATCAAACGCTGTTCACCATGCAACCAGCTTCCATAACAGCAATATATCGGCGCGCGGGGTTTATTGTCTCTTCCTCTGCGCCGTTGCAGGAAGTAGAAAGGCAGCAGATAAAAAGCATAAATAGCTTTCTGGGCTGCGCGTTGCCTGCTGTGCGGGTAATACCAAATTATTATCAGCGGGCAGATGGCTCCTGCGTTGATGGATACTTTGTATCCTGCGAAGTTACGTAACGTGCAAGACGACTCACTTTCTGTTTTTCACAAAAAAACGCCGGAAGGAAATCCTTCCGGCGTTTTGTATGCATTAGCGGGGCTGATTACCCTTTGCGGTGTGCTTTCAGCTCTTCAAGATAGGGCGGTGCAACGTCAAAGCCCAGTTTCATGGCTTCATCGGCAAACTGCACAGCTTTATCGAACTCGCCTTTTTCAAAGTATGCCAGCGACATGTTGTTGTATGCCGGAGCAAAGGCGGGTTCCTTTTTGATGATCTCTTTGCAGACCTGCAGTACTTCATCGTATTCTTCTACCATGAAGTATGCGGTGGCAAGGCTTGCCTTGGCCTGCACAAAGTCAGGGTCCCATTTAAGGGCTTTCTTCAGCGCCTTGATGGCGGGCTCGGGCTCGCCAAGCTGCAGATGGACAAAACCGATGTTTGCCGCAGCAGCGGGGAACTTCGGACGGCATTGAGCGGCTTCTTCGTTGTAACGCTTGCAACCTTCCAGATCGCCACGCTGCAGGCAGATGCCGCCAAGCTGCACAAACGCTTCGGCAAAGCGCGGGGAATTACGTACACAGTCAAGGAACGCACTTTCCGCAGCAGCCCAGTCACGCTTGGAAAGCAAGGCTACGCCGAGGTTGTAGTAGTGGTTTGCGCAGTTTTCGTTTTCTTTAATTTCGGCCTGTAAATCGGCGATATACTCGTCGATGTTATCGTAGCTATCCTTCATAGTCCGTAAACCCCTCTTTTTCCAACAATTCGTGATACCAGATGCAAAAATCGAAAATGCCCCGGTATTTCTCGTCTCTGTTTATGATGCCTAAAGCGCATTCAAGAGCGCCCTTGCCGTATTCGTTTGTATAATCCGAATGATTGCGGGTTTGCAAAAATTCACGGATCAACTGCTGCGTGGTACGCTTTGTAATGTCCTGTCTGATATCCAGAGGATCATTAGGTTTCTGGAACGGGTCCCACTTGGCGTAACCGATGCGGTCGATAAATTTTCTACGTCGCGGTGACATTTTTTCATAAATGAACCGCTTCTGTTCTTCCTGCTCAGGAGTAAGTTCCTGAATTGTTCCGTCACGGAACATGCTGGCAGAAATATTCATTGTTAACGACCTTCCTTCTTGGGTGCGCCGATACCAAGATAGTCATTATCATACTTGGTAAGCAGCGCCATGGATACCGGCACCAGTACCGTATGCAACTCTTTGAAACGCGAATTTACAGCATCGCGGATTTCAAGGCTCATTTCTGCAAGGCGTTCGTGAATTCTGTCGATATTCACAGTGGGGTATGGCTTGCCGGCTTCAAACGCCGACTTGCCACAGGTATGGGCTTTGCCGCCGATGGCGGTGGGGATGCCGTACAGGCGGCATGTAATGGGCCGATACTGGTACAGTTCGCAAGTATCGGATTCACCCAGCAGCGGACACCGCAAGCGCTGGCGGGCCATTTCTTCCAGAATGTCCTGTGCATCACGGCCATTCTGCACGTCGCGATGAGCCTGACGTTTCAGCTTTACAAGCTGACGGTCCACCTCACCCGCGCGATCAACCAGAGCAGACCTTTCCGGCCCGAAGCCGTACTTAGTTGCAAACTGATGGTTAAGGTACATGGCCTCAACCAGCGTCAGGTCAAACAGCGCGTAGCAACAGTCGCTACAGCCCTTTTCACAGGTCACACACTCGGGATGCGTTTCCTGCACACGCTTGAAGACCGTATCTACTTCGGCCACAAGCGCTTCGTATCTGGCAAAAATTTCGGAAAAATCCTGCGTCATTCTAGTTCTGCTCCTCGCCGCCCCGGTCCGCGTAACAAAACAGACACGCGCCGTTTCAAACAGCAGCATGCGATTGCTTTACTTCGGCGGAGAGGCCGGTTTTTCTGGTCGGTCGGGAAGTCAGGTAATCACCGCGGTCGGGCCTGTCCAGTGCATGACGGTCCAATCATGGCGATTCCGTTACGGAAATGGGCGTTTTTATGGCCCGAAACGGAACCGGCGAACGATGCAGGCCGGAGTTGTTCTGCTTCCGCCACGCCGGACTACGTGTGCGGAATAATACAGGATGCGGGGAATATCCTGTTAAAAAAATGCTGACCGGACAACAGGAATCCTGTCGTCCGGCAGCACGTAGCGTACGCTAGCGAAAAAAAAGCGAGCTTACACTTCTTCGATGGTGATTGCGTCGGTTTCGCAAACTTCCACGCAGGATTCGCAACCGAGGCATTCTTCTTCGTTAACAACAGCAGCTTTGCCGTCCTGAAGTTCGTAAACTTCTACGGGGCATACGTCTACGCATTCGCCGTCGCCGGTACACTTGTCGTGATCAACAGTTACATTCCAACCCATGGTAATCCTCCAGGCGTTTTTATTGGGGCAGTGCCCCGTACGATTTATAAACCGCGCCGCGTAAAGCCGCGAAGCGCGGACTTATGGCAGCTAACCATTGCAGTGCAGATAGCTTTCCCCCCATACGGTGTCAAGACTTGAGGTGCATTCTCAGCAAAGCAGGGCAAAAAATATTATAATCAATCAAAAAAACTACATAATCATGCGCACATAGGCAGCACGCCCATCTCGGGCTGCAACCATGATAACTGCGCCCGACAAACGGTACCGGATAAACGTTTCGGCAAATGCCTGCAAAGAGTCCGTCCGCATGCCTCCTACCTGCAATATCAGATCACCTGCACGTAGTCCCAGACGTGCTGCGGGGCTGCCTTCCTGTACACTCTCCACCATAACGCCCTGCCCCCTTACATCGCGCATGGCCATGCCCCATTTGCGGGTTGCCATGACCAAAGCGTCACGCACAGGAAATACCGCAGGTGTGGCAGACATTTCCATGCGGTCACCCTGTCTGAATATCAGCAGCCTCAACGGGCGACCGCGGGTATGGTTTCGCAGTAGTTGCAGATAATGGTCCTTATCCGTCACAGCGTCTGACTCAATCTGCTGAATAACGTCTCCTGCCTGCAAGCCTGCCTTCTCCGCCGGCGAGCCCTGATATACCGCTGTCACCAGAATGCCGCTTGTATTGTTCAGCCCCAGCCATGCGGCTGTGCGCTGGTCAAGGTCCTGCCCTTCCAGCCCGAGCCATACAGGGCTGACGCGCCCCTTGCTGAGCAAATCCTGCACCACCCTGCGGGCTTTATTCACCGGAATGCTGAATCCGATTCCTTCCGCGTTGGCCTGAATGGCGGTATTTATGCCGATGAGTTCGCCCAGAATATTGATCAGCGGGCCCCCGCTGTTGCCCGGGTTAATGGCTGCATCGGTCTGGATAAGATCGGTAAAGGTGCCCTGCTGCGTGCGTATGGAGCGTTGCAGGGCCGAGACCACACCGGTGGTTACCGTATGTTTAAATCCGAAGGGATTGCCGATGGCAACAACGGTCTCGCCCGGCATGATATCTGAAGAATCAGCCATAGGCACAGAGGGTAATGCCTTTGCGTCATGGATGCGCAGTACCGCAATATCAAAATCCGGTGCTGCGCCCAGCAGTTCCGCCTCGAATGTTCTGCCGTCCAGCAGGTGCGTGCGGATGCTGCTTGCTCCGGCAATGACGTGCGCATTGGTCAGCACAAGCCCTTTCTGCCCGTCAATGATGACGCCGGACCCAAGGCTGTGCCGCTGCATGCGCTGCTGACGCCCCGGAACCCGAAACATTTCACGAAACAGCGGAGACTCTGCAAAAGGGCCGAAGGGGTTGGAGCCTTCAACCATACGTGCGGTAGTAATATTTACTACCGCAGGGGCAACCTTATGCACGGCCCGCACTACAGGCGTGATGCGGGGAGAGTCCGGCATGGCTCCGTGTCCGGCACGGGCGGGAGATGCTGCCGCCAGAAGGCTGAAGCACAGCATGAAAACGCAAAGATATGCTGCCGGTGCTTCTGCAATATGAACGCGCAACGAGGCAAGTCGTGTACATCTTGTTGTTTTTGCCGGAGTATCGCATATGCTCATAGTATCTGCCACCTTTGAATGTCCGCGCAAGCGCGGTATTGCCATTTCACCATGCCGGTTGTACTTTGCCTGATTCGAAAAGGAGTCTCCATGCTGCACCCGCTGCACGATATAATCAAGAGTATACAGCCCGTTGATATAAGCCTTGAGCCTGCCGCACAGGCCCATCTGGATGATCTGACCAAGCCTTTGGGCAGTCTTGGCAGGCTGGAAGAGCTGGCCATGCGCCTTTACTGTATTCAAGGCGGCAACCGCCCTCTGGCTGCTGATCCGGCCCGCATTTACACTGTTGCCGGTGATCACGGCGTTTCCCTGGAAGGCGTAAGCCCGTTTCCGCAGGAAGTCACCCGCCAGATGGTAATGAATTTTCTGAACAACGGGGCCGGTATCAATGTGTTATGCAACACTGTAGGCTGCGAACAATTTGTGGTGGACGCAGGCAGCTGCGGCGGTGCATATCCTGAACACCCGCGGCTTATCCAGCGCAAAATCGGCGCAGGCACCGCCAATCTGGCAAAAGGCCCCGCCATGAGCCGTGAACATTGCGAACAGGCCGTCATGCTGGGCATCGACCTTGCCCGCATGGCACATGAATCCGGCTGCCGCACTGTGGGAACGGGAGAAATGGGCATTTCAAACACAACCCCGTCCACAGCGTTGTATTGCGCATATCTTGGTATCGACCCTGCCGACATCACCGGACCCGGCGCAGGAATCACCCCCGAAGGCGTTGTGCGTAAAACTGATATTATCCGTACCGGTCTTGCCGTCAACAGCAAGGCTGTAGATTCCGGCGATACTCTGGATATTCTTGCCGCGCTGGGCGGATACGAAATTGCCACGCTGACGGGTCTTATTCTGGGCGGTGCCTACTATCGCATGGCAGTGCTGGTAGACGGTTTTATTTCTACCGCCGCGTGGGTTGCCGCATGGAAGCTCTGCCCTGCCGTTGCTGATTACAGCTTTTTCAGCCATGCATCGGCAGAAACAGGCCACAAAGCCGCGCTGAAAATGCTAGGCATTAAACCTTTGCACGATCTTGGCTTACGCCTTGGCGAAGGTACCGGCGCAGCGCTTACATTGTTCCTGCTCCGCTCTGCGGCTGCAATTTTTAACGACATGGCCACGTTTTCCACCGCCGGAGTTGCCGGTAGCGAAATCGTCTAGCATACTATCCGCATGCCGCTGCATGCCGCACCACATACGGCAGGCAGCGGCACCCGAACAGCAACCGGCCCGCGCCGCTACACAACGACAAGCCTATGACAGCATCCGCCAAGCCGCATCTGCAACTGGAAAACGTATCCCGCAGCTTCAAACTGAAACAGCGGCTGCTTGATACGTCCGCCAGCACAGTGCAGGCTGTTGACGCCGTGTCTCTGCACCTTGAGCACGGGGAAACGCTTGGGCTTGTGGGCGAAAGCGGATGTGGCAAAAGCACGCTTGCGCGCATGGTGGCAGGATTGCTGCCGCCTTCTTCCGGACGCATTCTGCTAGACGGCGAGCCTGTGCACCATGAAAGTGGCGCACACGTGCATATGCCGCGCAGTGTACAGATGATTTTTCAGGACCCGTTTTCGTCGCTCAACCCGCGTATGCGTATAGGCCGCAGCATAGGCGAATCGCTTGAAGTGCAGGGAATGCCCCGCGACAAACGGGTGAAACGGGTGGAAGAGCTGCTGAACATGGTGGGGCTTGCGCCGGAACATTACAACCGCTATCCGCATGAATTTTCCGGCGGGCAACGTCAGCGAATCGCCATTGCGCGGGCACTGGCACCGGATGCAAGCCTGCTTATCTGCGACGAACCTGTCTCCGCACTGGATGTCTCGGTGCAGGCTCAGGTCTTGAACCTGCTGGTAGGATTACGGCACGATCTCGGGCTGAGCATCCTCTTCATTTCGCACGATTTAGGCGTGGTGCGGCATCTCTGCCATCGGGTCGCCGTCATGTACCTTGGCCGGATTGTAGAAGTAGCCCCCCGCGACATGTTGTATGAAAGCCCGAAGCATCCATACACCAAAGCCCTGCTGGACTCTTTGCCTGTCCCCGTTCCCGGAGCACGCAAAGGACATCCGCACCTTGGCGGAGAACCGCCAAGTCCGCTCGCACCGCCTGCCGGTTGCCATTTTCACCCGCGGTGTCCGCACGTAATGCCGCAATGCCGCGAACACATCCCCGAAGCCGTACCGATTTCCGATCAGCATCAGGTGCGCTGCCACCTGTACACTTAGCCTGATTCAAGCATTCAGCGATGCCTGCCTCATTCTTCGAGCCTCCTGTATTCACTTGCATTCATTCGATCAGTGCACTTGTCTCAGCACGCACTTATGTAAGTCTTTAGTCGTATGCAGAGGCTACTTGTACAAGATGCCTACGGCCTCAAATTCTTTCACATCAAACCGCAGAGGAAGCATAATCGAAGCACGCTCCCCAAAAGCGGTACTGGAAATCCTGCCCACGCCTATGCCGCACTTCATGCGGTACCATCTGCTTTTTTACCGAACCCGCAAGCCTTAGCTAGCATCTGGCTACGAATCAGCAGCGGCTACTTACCGTCTACACCCGCAGGCAGGTCAAGCGCAAAGTATCACGCAGTACCAGCGGCGTATCATCTGCATGGTCGCGCAGATAGTCCCGCATGGCTGCTTCTATCTGCGGCGTATGCGGCTTGCCGTAATGGTTCAGCGTCGTATCACGCAACTCGACAAAATCATCAAAGACCCAGCGCGTATCAAATTCAAATCGGGCGGCAACAGAGTAGTCGGTGCGCCCCAAAACAGCCTCCACAACATGCAGGTCGATGTTTTCGTTGCGCACAATGGAGCAGAACTCCTGAATATGGCTATGAGAACAAGGCTCAAGCACGCCGATCAGCCCGCCGGAGCAGAGGCAGGCAGCGGCCTGTTCCAGCGCTTTTTCGGAATCAGGATGGTGATGCAGCGAAAGCGTGTAGAGAACCACATCAAAGCTATCTGCGGCAAAAGGCAGCTCCATACCCGAGCAGCAGGCAAAACGGGCTTGAGACAGCACGTTACGGGCCTTCAGCAGAGGTGCTGATTCGGGTTCCACGCACGTGATGCTTGCAGGCAGGTGGGCATACTGCGCCGTAACCCTGCCATCCCCGCAGCCGATTTCAAGCACTCGTACTCCGGCAAGCGGCAGTCCACGTTCAAGCGCCTGAAGAGTATTATGTTCTGTATCTTGTTGCATTACAGACAAATAGAGTTTTTTGAACAAAGCGGCAACCTACGCTTAAGCATAACGAAAGCTGTACTGCCCGAGGAAGTGCTTCACCGCCTTCATAAAACTGCCGGACAAGACCCCAAGCCCTCCGTTTACCCCTTTATCTTGTATATCACCCCGACAAACCCTCCATAGAAAAGCCCCCCCAAGGGCGCGAAGCGTTTTGTTAACCGATCCTATTGGCCAACCCCATTGGGCAAACACGTCAGGCAGCCTCATCAGCCACAAAAAAAGGGATGCACAAGGCATCCCTTTATTCACTCTACATAAATGCTTGTTACAGATCCTGACGATACTGCAGCGACTGGCGCAACGTTTCCTTATCGATAAACTTCACTTCGCTGCCAAGGGGAATTCCCTGAGCGAGGCGTGTTACACGAATGTCCGGAAAATCGCGCTGAATCATGCTGCGTATGTAGGATGCGGTGTTTTCCGCTTCCAGCGTGGTACCCAGCCCCAGAATAATCTCACGGATTTCGCCTTCTGCCAGTCTGCGGCGCAGCCGCTCCAGCTCCAGTGTTTCCGGATTCACGTTATCCAGCGGTGCCAGCAACCCGCCCAGAATCATAAACTGCCCCTTGTAGAAGCCGCCGTCTTCGATAACCAGCAGGCTGTCCCACTCCGAGACAAGGCACAGCGTTTCACGACTGCGCGAGGCATCCGTACAGATGCTGCAGGGGTCAACGTCCGTCAGCGAGCCGCACCGATGGCACAGGTGCAGATTATCACGAAGCCCGGCAATGGCAGTGCCAAGGCCGCGGGTTTCGCTTTCCGGCCACTTGAGCAATGTCATGGCCATGCGCAATGCAGACTTGGGGCCAAGACCCGGCAATTTTGCCAGCCGGTCCACAAGCAGCTTAAGCGGTTCGGGCAAACGTTGTGCAGACACAGTGCTACATCATGCCCGGAATTTTAATGCCGCCGGTAAGGGCAGCCATTTCTTTTTCCACCATATCTTTAGAAAGGCGGACACCTTCATTGATGGCTGCCAGTACGAGGTCCTGCAGCATTTCCACGTCTTCAGGGTCAACTGCGGCGGGATCGATTTTGATGGACTTAAGGTCCTGCTTACCGCTTACAACCACGGTCACCATACCGCCGCCAGCGGTGGCTTCCACAGTGCGTTCCCCCAGCTGTTCCTGCAGTTCGGTCATTTTTTTCTGCATAATCTGCGCCTGGCGCAGCATATCCTGCATGCCTCTCATAGTGATATCCTCCGACAATGTCGCTTATGTGGCGTAGCCTTATGCGACAATTACTTATTGTTTTTCTCTAAATATTTCACAGCCAGAATGCGCGCACCCAGCTCGTCTTTCAAACGCTGTACCGCCGGATGCTGATCAATTTCCTTGCGCAGGTCGCTAAGCGCTTTCCGCTGCTCTGTGGGCTGCCCGACTTCAACCTCGTCGCTGCCCCAGTAGCGCTGCGCAAGCGGCTTAAGAGCCGTCATCATATCCGGATGGGCCAGACGGTCGTACTGCATCTGATACTTGGGAGCAATATGCAAAACGCCGTCGCGGAATACGCCGCTCATCTGTCGCAGGAGCTGCAAACTTACGCCGTCCTGCCCGTTCTGCTGCTGGCAGAACTGTGCAAATCCCTCCCACGTGGCGGGGCCGGACGGCTCAGGCTGCCCCGGCGGGGCTTCCTCCGGCGGAGACGGCGCATCTGCTGCTGCATGGTCCCCTGTATCCGGCTGAGAATCCGCAGGGTGCGGAGCATCATCCGGCATGGACTGCGGAGCGGAAGGCTGCTGCACTGTCTGGCCGTGTGTACCTGCGGGGGGAACCTGTGCGGCTCCCGCAGCAGAAGAGGGGTTTTGCTGCACTGCACCTGCTGCCGGTGCTTTAGGTGCTGCGGCATCTGTGTCCGCAGCTTTGGGCGGCGGGGCCACCTGTGACGCCTGAGACATACCGAGCAGGCGCGGCATAAAGGCAAGGTTCAGCAGCAGCAATTCCAGCGCCATGGCCGGTTCAAGGCTGTTCAGCACTCTGCGTTGCCCTTCCAGCGTCATCTGCCAGCAGGCATGAATATGCGAAAGCGCAAACTGCGGAGCCCATTCCAACCATTTTCTGGCTTCGTCTTCGGGCAGGTCGAGCACGGCAAGCGCACTTTCACCAGCCTGACGCAACATGAAAAGGTTACGCCACACGCTTGTCAGTTCCCGCAGGAAAAAGCCCAGATCCAGCCCCTGATCCAGCACGTCACGCAATACGGATGACACCGCGACACAGTCCTGCCGCTTTACGGCGTCCATAACGCGGAAGAAAAGTTCCTGTCCTGCAAGCCCCAGAATACCACGCGTGTCGGCCACGGTCAGAGATTCGCTGCCGAGCGCCAGCACCTGCCCCATCAGTGACATGGAGTCACGCACGCTGCCTGCGGCTCTGCGGGCTATCAGCTTGACGGCTTCCGGCTCAAACTGGGTGCCTTCGCGGCCGAGAATGCGTTCCAGATGCTCGGCAAGACCGGCTTCCGTAAGACGTTTGAATGTAAAATGCTGACAACGGCTGACAATGGTTACGGGAAATTTGTGCGGCTCAGTGGTCGCCATGACAAAGGTCACGTTGGCGGGCGGCTCTTCCAGCGTTTTCAGCAATGCGTTGAATGCTTCGCGGGTAAGCATGTGCGCTTCGTCAATGATGAAAACCTTGTAACGGCCTTCCATCGGCGCATAACCGATGGCTTCTTTCAAGCGTTTGGCATCATCAATGCCTCTGTTGGAAGCGCCGTCGATTTCCACCACGTCCACAGCCATGCCCTGCGTAATCTTGCGGCATTGGTCGCACTGATTACAAGGCTCTGACGCGGGGCCGTTTGCGCAGTTAAGCGCCTTGGCAAAAATTCGTGCAATGGTGGTTTTGCCGACACCGCGCGTGCCGCTGAAAAGATATGCGGGCGCAACCCTGTTTTCGGCAGCCGCCCGTGAAAGGATGGCTTTAACAGTTTCCTGCCCTGCGACGTCGGCAAAGGTTTGCGGCCTGTATTTGGCGGTAAGCGATGCGTGGCTCATTATTCAGAGTTGCTAAAAGGTGAAAAGCCGGCCCTGCCATGACAGGGCCGGCCATAAATGGCATATGCCGCTACACGGAGTACTTATGCAGCCAGTGAGCGTAGTTCGGATTGTCGCCCTTTACAACCTTGAAGTATTCGGTCTGCAGGTGTTTGGTTACCTTACCTGCTTTACCGGCGCCAATTACACGGCGGTCCACTTCGCGGATGGGGGTGACTTCGGCTGCGGTACCACAGAAGAATGCTTCGTCTGCAACATACAGTTCGTCACGAGTGAACTGCTGCTCCACAACCTTGTAACCCAGA
The DNA here is from genome assembly GCF_047973035.1 of Oleidesulfovibrio sp. Taxonomy (NCBI): domain Bacteria; kingdom Pseudomonadati; phylum Thermodesulfobacteriota; class Desulfovibrionia; order Desulfovibrionales; family Desulfovibrionaceae; genus Oleidesulfovibrio; species Oleidesulfovibrio sp. Next base: position 202,009 of record NZ_JBKEBF010000037.1, on the reverse strand, counting down.
TCGGTAGCCAGAGTCATCAGGCTGTTACGGGTAATGCCGTCAAGGATGGACGTAAGGGGAGTGGTTTTGATCACGCCGTTACGTACGATAAAGATATTTTCACCGGTTGCTTCAGAAACATAACCGGCGGTATCCAGCATCAAACCTTCGTCGTAACCGTCTGCAACGGCTTCGGTCTTTGCCAGAATGGAGTTAACGTAGTTGCCCACGGCTTTCGCCTTGGTCATCATCACGTTTACGTGATGACGCTGGAACGAGCTGGTTTTTACGCGAATGCCCATTTCAAGAGCTTCTTCGCCAAGATACGCGCCCCAGGGCCATGTTGCAATAATGGTCTGGATAGGGTTGGTACCGGGGTTAACGCCCATGGCGCCTGCACCCACAAAGCTCAGAGGGCGGATGTAGCCTTCGTCCAGTTTGTTACGCTGCAGAGTTTCCACAACGGCATCCACAAGCTGGTCTACGGTGTAGGGAATTTCCATACGTAGAATCTTGGCAGAAGCAAAAAGACGCTCGATATGTTCACGGAGGCGGAAAACAGAAGAAGTACCGTCTGCACTCTTGTACGCACGGATGCCTTCGAATACGCCCAAACCGTAATGCAGGGTGTGGGTCAGAACATGCACATTGGCTTCGTCCCAGGCAACCTGCTTGCCGTCAAACCAGATCGTTTCCGATTTCTGGACCATTTGTAACCCCTTTACGCGCCCTTTTTGCAGGACGCCGGTTGCCGTCTGACTCCCTATGCGGAGCGACGAGGATGATTGCATTCAGATCAACAACACACGCTAAAAGAACTCAGCCCGTCTGGTCAAGCGGCAGCATACCTGATCCTTTGTGTTGCAGGCTATTTTCATCTACAATACTGTATACCCAGTCCGCAGCAACCTGCGGTCCCACAGCAGCTACAGCTCAACCGCGGAGACACGTCTGCACACACGCATGAACAGAAGACATTTTCTTGCCATTGCAGCCTCGGCATGCGCCGCAGGCCTGCTGCACCACGGGCCCGCTCTGGCCGGAGCGCTGACGCAGTTTGCCCCGCAGCAGGGACTTATAGAGTCGCCTGTGCGGGATTATGTATCGCGGATGCAGAACTTTGACGCGCCCGATCCGGCAGATATCATCTTAAGTCCCGAAAGATTCTCCACACTAAAAAAAGCCACAGCCCGCCTTGCCCGCACCGAGCGGGTCGTAGGCCATGGCAATTTTTACATCTTAAGCTTTGACGAAGCGTTGCGACTGGCCGACTCGTACCCATCCATCGGCACCTTCAGCAAAGCAGAAAAGGACCTGCTGGACGAAATTTTTCACACCGATGCCTCTGTATACGGCTTTTACGGTACCAAGCCTGTCACCAGACTGACGGAACGCATTCCGCAACGCGAAGTGATAAAAGTTCCGGGCATGGGCAACTGGCTATTCAAAGGCAAGCCGGAGGAGACATGGCAGGCTATTCAGCAGATTTTCGGCGAAAGGGTTATTCTGACTTCGGGCGTGCGTGGTGTGGTAAAACAGTTCATGTTGTTTCTGAACAAGGCCGTTGTCTCTGAAGGCAACCTGTCGCTCGCTTCGCGTTCTCTGGCGCCTCCCGGTTATTCGTTTCATGCGGTAAGCGATTTTGACGTTGGGCAGCACGGCTTCGGCGAAGCAAATTTTACAGCCCGCTTTACTGAAACTGACATCTTCAAACAACTTGAAGAACGTGGCTACATCACTTTGCGCTACCCGCAGGACAACCTGCTGGGAGTACGATTTGAGCCATGGCACATAAAGGTACTGTCATGAAGCGCATCACTATCGCGTTGATACTCTTTCTCCTGTCGTTTACGCCAGCGGTCTTTGCAGCGGACAGCCTGACAGCTCCTGCGCTGGATTTTACACTGCACAAATTAGAAGCAGCGGCAACAGCACCTGCCGCTACCACACAGTCCCCGCCCACGCTGCTTATCATCGGCGGCATTCAGGGCGACGAACCGGGCGGTTTTAATGCCGCATCACTGGTGGCTTCGCACTACACCATTACGCACGGCAACGTGTGGGTAGTGCCGGACCTGAACTTTCCCAGCATTATCAAACGGTCACGCGGCATACACGGCGATATGAACCGCAAATTTGCCAAGCTTCCTTCCCGCGACCCTGAGTTTGACACCGTATCCCGCATCAAAAACATCATCGTCAGCCCTCAGGTGGACGCCGTACTTAACCTGCATGATGGCAGCGGCTTTTACCGCCCCACATGGGAAAACAGCCAGTGTAACCCGAACCGCTGGGGACAGTCTGTCATTATCGATCAGGCGACCCTTAATGCACCCCGTTACGGCAACCTTGAACAAATGGGAAAAACAGCAGTAGACCATGCCAATGACGAACTGCTGGACGGTAACCACAGATACTACCTGAAAAATACCGAAACGCGGCGGGGCGACAGGGAGATGGAAAAAACCCTGACATACTTTGCCATCCTGCACGGCAAGCCCGCCTTCGGCATCGAAGCCAGCAAGCAATTTCCCACGCACGTCCGTGCGTACTACCATCTGCGCGTTCTGGAATCATTCATGCGGCAGATGGGAATACAGTTCACCCGTAACTTTGCCCTGACCAGAGGCGGCGTTTACGGCGCCATAGAACGTGACCTTGCCGTACGTCTGTATGACGGGCGCATCACGCTGCCGCTGGACGACATCCGCCGGACAGTGAGCTACATCCCCATGCACAAAGGGCAGCCGGTAACCTTTTCACCGCTGCGCCCGCTGCTCACGCTGCTGCCGGACAGCAACCGCTTTGACGTCTACTACGGCAACCGCCGCCTGACAGCCATCAACCCCCAGTATTTTGATTACGACAATTCGCTGGAACACGTTGCATTGCAGATTGACGGCGAGTCCACCGCGGCAAAAGTGGGAGATGTCGTCTCTGTTCAACGCGAATTTATGGTGGAGCCTATAAAAGGCTACCGTATCAACGTGATCGGCATGACGAAAAAAGGCGTAGATGATGAAGCGGGACTTAATGTAAGCAAGGCTGATTTTCTGCCCGGCTTTTCCATCGATACCCGCGAATCTCTTTACAGAGTTGAAGTATACCGCCAGCGTGAAGGAAAAGAAGACGCCTTTGCCGGTATGCTGATAATGAACTTTGGCGGTCCGACAGCGCAGCAGCAGCTTGCCATGGAAAATAGTCCGGATGACGCACCGGCAAGCCTTGATGATGCGGAGTCAACGCAGGGCCGTTAGCGCATATTCATAAAAAACAGCCCCGCTATAAACGGGGCTATTTTTTATGACAACAATATTACATTTTCCCTCAATGCCCCTTGTTCCCCTGAAGGGTTCCATCCGCATGCGAGAAGCCATCAACAGCTTCTCCGGAGACAACTTCACAGGCAGCTACTAACCCGGCAACAGCTTATCCGGCAGCCAGCTCCACAGCTTGCGCCCCGTTACCTGCTCCGGCGTTCTCTTCATTTTCTTTTGCAGAGTCAGACAGAACTCGCGGCAGGCTTACCACAAAAGTGGTACCCTGTTGCGGTTCCGAACCTACCGAAATAGTACCGCCATGCTGCTGTACCGTCTGCGAGGCAACAAACAGCCCGATTCCTGTTCCTGCTGCACCTTTGGATGAAAAAAACAGCGTGAACAGCTTTTCACGGGTTTCACGGTCCATGCCCGTACCGTTGTCGGTAATAAGAAACTCAACCCTGTCAGACAGACCTGTAACGCTTAACAACACTTCGTGCTCTTCTTTCGATTTATCAGCAACGCAGGCTTCCACTGCATTTTCCAGCAGGTTGACAAACGCGGCAGAAAGAGCGCCGGAATCTGCCTCAAACGTACCTGCATCCGGTTCAACCTCAACGGTAAACTTGATATTCTGCGCCTCAGCTTTGGGCTGCACAAGGGCGGCAACCTCGGAAGTAAAATGTGAAGTCACAACCATTTCCCAGTTGAGTGCCCGCTTTTTGGAATAGTACAACAGATCGAGAACCATCTTGCGCAGGCGGTCTGTCAGATGCTTCACATCGTTATAGCTGTCTTCGATGCGTTCCGTGTTACCGCGTTCAAGGCCGGAGCCAAGGCGGTAGATGCCACCGTCCAGTGCGGTCAGCAGCCCCTTGATGCCATGCGCCGTGGAGCCCAGCAGCAACCCGAGATTGGAAAGGCGGTCCTGCAACCGCCGCAACTCTGTGATGTTTGTAGACATCTCCATCACTTCAATAATGTTGCCGTTCGCATCCCGTAGTGGCGCTGTCCACACAAGAACATTGTATTGCTCGCCGGAGCGCGAAGTGACAACGGTTTCGTACTGGTGCGGCTGCCCGTCAATGAACGTACGCTGAACAGGACAGCCCGAACAGGGCGTCTTGCGGTGCACGAAAACATCATGACAGAAGCCGCCCACGGCATTGCCGAAGTCCTCACGAAAACGCCTGTTTGCTTCCACCACACGGAACTGTTTGTCCTGCACGGTGATATAACAGGGAGCTTCTTCAAAAAGCTGCCCGTAGCGGTGACGGGTTAAGCGCAGCTCTTCATGCAGCCGACGGGCTTCCGAAGTATCGACAGAAATTTCCAGCACCAGCTCGACTTCGCCGTCATTATCCAGAATGGGTGCGGTATGAACCAGTACCGGAATACCGTTGCCATGCTTATCGATAAGCATTTCTTCCGTCCTGCTGCCGCGCCCTTCACGAATGGCGGTCAGCACGGGGCAGCCGTTACTTTCTTTGTCACGCCCGTAATATGCTTCCCAGCTCTGGTGCCCGACAAGATTCCCCAGCCGCTCCCTGTAAAGGTCGTTTGCGGATATGATCTCCAGATAACGGCTGTGCACGGCAACAAAACAGGGCAGCTCGTTGAACACTCCGCCCATGGCGCTGTCCATGGCGTTAAGCAGGGCTTTAAGACCCACGGAAAAGCCGTCCATCATCTGCTGTGCGGCAAGCTGACGCTCCGCCTCAACAAGCCTTGCGGATTGTTCCCGTACTTTATTTTCCAGATTTTCTGTGTAGTCACGCAGCTGAGCGCGCATGGAAATACGTTCATTGGCCCTGCTCAGGGCTATTTCCAACACGTCGTCATTGATGGGCTTGGTGATAAAGTCCGTGGCATCCTGTTTCAGACTCTGGATGGCAAGGTCCATATCGCCGTGACCGGTTATCATGATGACTTCCGTTTCCGGCGACTGTTTTTTTATCCGCGCAAGAAGGTCAAGGCCCGAGAGGCCAGGCATTTTAATATCGGTAAGAACGATGTCGGGCTGCGTCTGATCAAAAAGTCGCAGGGCTTCCTCACCTGTGGCAGCGGTGGTCACGCGGTATCCGGCATCAGCAAGTGACAGACCCAGAACGGTACGGATTCCTTCTTCGTCGTCCACCAGCAGGATGGAATGGCTCATGGATACTCCTCGGCGCATAGCAGCGCGTTCCGGCAGTATGGCAGCCTGCCGGTGATTGCGTCGGGACGCCCCCCGCAAGGAGCGCGCCCCGTCATGCTATTCGTCGGCGGAGGCCATAGCGGCGGCAGAGCGCCCCTGCTCTCCCAGCGTTTCACGTATAATCTCAAGCAGTTTATTAGGGTCAAACGGCTTTTTAAGCGACGCCACAGCGTTACGGATAGCCAGGTGAATACCGGAAAGGCCGCTGATGACAATGACCGGTGTTTCTTTGAACTCCGGAGCTTTGCTCATCTTACGGTAAAAACGCGGCCCCCATTCGTTGGGCATTTCCAGATCAAGTGTGACCAGATCCGGCTTTTCGCGCTCCATCACGGCCATTGCGTCTGCTCCGTCTGAGGCGGAGCATGTGGCGTAGCCATTGTCGCTTAAGATATCCACAAGATATTTGACGATATAAGGGTCGTCGTCAACAATCAGGATCTTGTGCGGCATTGCAGCTCTCCTTGTATTCCCTGTGCCTCTTTACGTCGTTTTTCTGCGAATCCAGCACGGTACGGACAGTGCTGAGTAATTCTTCCGGGCACGGCGGTTTTTCCATATATGCCTGCGGCGGCGGCAAATCGCCCTGCGCCAGCCCTATCATGGCCAGCCCGTGGGCAAAGGTACCCGCCCCTACTGCCGAAAGCATAACTACAGGCACGCTGCGCAATTCAGGGTCGGAACGCAGCCCCCGGTACATCTCCAGCCCGCCCTGATGCGGCATCATAACATCCAGCAGCACAAGGTCGGGGTTATGCGTACGGGCCATTTGCAGGCCTTCGCTTCCGTTTCGGGCGGCCACCACGTGATAACCGCCCGTTTCGAACAGCGCCTTCAGGTAAAACCTGAAGCTCATTTCGTCATCCACTACCAGAATGGTCTGCGGCATTACCGCCTCCCGCTGTCAGACCGCAGTGCTATCAGGCGGCAACTTTATCAGGATGCACCACACTTGCCACAGGGCATGCGGAGCGGAGCACAACCTGCTCTACGGTACTGCCTATTTCAGCCTGCTCGGGATCAACTTCCTTGGTGTGGTGTGCCATTACCACAAGGTCAGCCTGCCGTTCCCGGGCGTACTTGAGAATCTCGACATACGGAGTACCTTCCCAGATATCCACCTGGTAGTTGTCAAAGTCGCCCATTTGCGAAATGTAACGCTCCTCCATCTGCTTGTGGGCATGTTGCAGGCGGCTTTCGATATCGGACTGGCTGGGGAAAACCCCCATCTTGGAGGCATGCATATCAAAAGCGTGGAACAAATGCAGGCGTGCGTTCACTTCCTTTGCACTGCTGAGGGCGAACTTGAACGCAGAGTCAGCAGCTTTTGAGAAGTCTGTGCAGAAGACAATGTTTGAGAACAGGTTCCAGCAGGTTGTGCATGGACGGTTGACGATAAGCACCGGACACCGTGCAGTGCGGGCCACGCGCTGCATGGTGCTGCCGATGACGCTGCGGGTGCGGGCTGCACCGGGGTCGTCGTCGCGGGCATTTGCCCCCATGACGATCAAATCCACATCGTTATGGCGGGCAAAGCGCAGCACTTCTGTATGCGGCACGCCCACTGCCAGTTCGATGTTGGTGTTTTTTTCAAAACCTTCAAGCTGTTCCGCATACGTGCTTTTCAGTTCATCAATTACCCATTCGCGGTAATCAGCGTCTGCGTGTTCTTCCTGCCCTGTACGCAGATCGCGCACCATATGGGAAAAACCGCGGCTCGGCACACCAAGCACGTGGAACAGAAGCAGCTTTGCGCCATTGCGCCGTGCAAGGTCAAAAGCAACCTTTGCCGCATTGTCACTGGCCGGAGAAGCAGAAGTGGCGAAGAGAATTTTTTTGAACATATGCTACCTCCTGAGGCTGCATTGCCGGGAGCCGCCCTGAAAGCCCATCTCCCATGCGATGCCTTCGATGACGTCGAACAGACTGAATGCGGTCTCACATATAAGCACATCCGGTCTGTCGCCAAATACAGTATGTTTCACGCCGCCCAGCGCCAGAGGCATATCCAGCAATTCACCAAGAGATATGAACCGCAACTCGTGCTCCTGTCCGCCATGTTCGCTCGTGCCCCGCAGGGTGGTGTAGGACTGTACTGCAGGATTTCCCGGAAACCCTGTAAGTTCAATGAGTTTTGCAAGCTGCAACACCGTAAACGCATCCGTTATGCAGTTGGCTGAAGGCTGTTTCTGCGTCTCAGCGAGCGCTTGCGCAAAAAACGGACTCAGCCGTGCAAAATCGGGATACAGCCTGAGCATCTGCATGAAGCTGCGTAATGTGACCCCCTGCTCCAGCGAGACCACCATGCCCAGAAGCGCCAACGGATCGTTGGAAACCGGTGCATCCTGCGACTCAAGGTAGCCTGTGGGGAGCAATGCCACATTGTTCATGCCATGCCTTCCGTACCTGTTATGCGGGCCACGGCTTATGACAGCCGCCGCAGTTGGCAGGACCTTTGCCTGTTGTTTTATGGCACCCCATACACTGGCGGTGGTAAGCCCGCTTAAGCGGCGTGCGGTCGTCCTTTACCGTAAGGGCGTGACAGTCTGCACAGGGAGTGCCTTCGCTGGTTTCTTCCAGCGTCTGCTTGCCGTCAATTTCTCCATGATGGCACGCCGCGCAGTCATCAATGCCTGCTTTTTCGTTATGCTCATCGTGCGCAAACGCTGCGGCAGGCCGTGTCAGCGGCTCAAACGCGCTGGTAGATACTGTGATAACGCCATCAGGCGCGCCAGCCAGAGCATAGGTCACACCTATGGCGGCCAGCAGAGTCAGGACAATGATCGTGCGGTGCAACATATGACCTCCCTGAACCGCCGCCTACTGAGCGCCGGGCTTTTCCATGCAGTCGTAAATCAGGTCGCCGAGGAACTTGAGCGACATGCCCAGCTCGTAATGATGGATGATATCCTCAAGGCCGCCGTGACAGTTGTGACAAGGGGCGATAACCACGCCAACCTCCGTACGCTTGAGCTGCTCGGCTTTAGCCCTGTTGCCCTCCACCCTGACGTTTTTAAAAGGCGGCCCGCAGTTGATGACCCCGCCACCTGCGCAGCAACACAGGTTGTGTTCGCGGTTGGGTGTCATTTCCACCACGTTAGGACACAGGAACCCGACAACCTCGCGCAGTTTTTCCATCAACCCGCGTCCCCTGATAATATTACACGGGTCATGGATGGTGACGGGTTCTTTAAACTGTTTAGCCAATTTGATTTTGCCTTCTGTGAACAGCTCCCAGAAAAATTCGACAGAATGAACCACCGGCACGGGGTGCCACTTCCAGCCGAGCCAGCGGTTGCCCACATCATAGATGGAGCGGAAGGCATGGCCGCATTCGCCCATGACAATGCGTTTAACTTTAAGGCGTTGTGCCGCTTCAAAGTGAGCGCGCTTCACACGGCCCATTATTTCGTAATCGCCTGTAAACATGGCCATATCGCTATTGTCCCAACCGGGGGTCTGAGGCAGAGTCCAGTCGACTCCGGCCTGATCGAAAATGACACCGGCCTGATAAATAAGCTGGGTACGGAATTTAGGTTCCGGAGCGATAACAGAGTACATGATGTCCGCGCCTTCCTTCTCAATGGGAAAACGCACTGTTGCAATCTCGTCGCGGGCTTCTTCTTCCTGCCATTGCAGGCTGTCTATCCATTCGTCTTCTTTTACCCACATCTGGTTCATTGTGCCGGAATGGCTGTGGGCCGTATCCTGAATATACAGAGGGGTAACGCCCAGCTTGTGGCATATGCGGCGTACGGTGCTCATAATGTAGCCCGTATCAATACCTATGGGACAGTAATGCGTACAGCGGCGGCACAGGTTGCATTCCGTATAGGCCAGTTGCGCTATCAGGTAGATATCGTCCGGTGTAAGGCGTCCGTTTGAACGCAATATCTTCCACATCGTCTGGTCTACCTTGCCTGCGGGCGAATAACTGGGGTCGCCATCATGTGACAGGTAATAGTGGCAGGCAGGGGCACACATACCGCAGCGCATGCATGTTTCGGCATACGCCTTCAGCTTGGCTCCGGTTTCCCCCTGAAGCACATTCTGGATAACGCTCTGGATTTTATCCGGTGTAAGCGCTTTTATGCCGCGCTTCAGGCCTTCGTCTTCGATTTTCCGGTCGGCAATGCCCATTTTCGGCCTCCTCAGGAGTAGCTAGGCGGAAGTTGTTACCAGTCGCGGCAATGGCGTACGCCGCCGAATTCAGACCCCATGTACGCCCGCGTGAACAAAGTAAGCAGCGCATGGCTGAGCCGCGTAAACGGTATCGCTACCAGTACGGCCTCGCCGGACAACACGTGCAGCGTACTCATGATAAGGTTGTCGCCCACCATATGGGTGGCCATGAATCCCGTAAGAAACGGCAGGGCCACCAGCGCCAGCGCCAGCCAGTCGCCGGGACGGGTGATAAAGCGCACGGCGGGGGTGAACAACCTTCGGTAAGCAAAGAAAATGCATATGCCCAACACGGTCAGCGTCATTATATCTGCTACAGGGTCCGGCAGGCTCCAGAAATCGATGCCGAAGGCGTAATCCCACAGCACGACGTGCGATGACAAAAAGATGGCAATGCCAAAAAAGCAGAGGTGGAATACAAATGTCAGTACGGTGACCGCCGGATTTTCACGCCAGCCCAGACTGCCGAAAGGAACTGCCCAGTGCAGAATGGAGCGCAGGCTGAACTTCCAGTCCATATAAGCCAGAGAAGAGCCGTCTTTAGCCTTTGCCAACCGCAGCATGGTTACCAGCCTGTATACGCTGCCCAAAATAAACACGGCCCACGCAGCCCACGCCAGCGGCCCGGAAACGAAGTTGTAGAAAGCCGTCACATCCGCCTCCCTTGCTAGTAGAGCTGCGCAACAATGCGCAACGCCTTGCCGTTTCGAACGCCACGCAACAACAGCTTGCGGCCATCCGGACTGAATACAGGATCAAAAGCAGTATCAAATGCTTCCGTTACCGGAACGTCATCAAACAGGATAACCATTTTGCCGTTACGCTCGACACGGACGGCTATATGGTTGCTGTCAGGGCTGAAGGCAGGCTTCCACGCCATGTCGTACGAACCACGCCAGGGCTTTCCGTCGACCACAACCTGCCAGTTTGCATTTTTCTCACAGGCGAGAGCAACTGCCCTGTCCCCCGAAGGAGAAACCGTAAGTTCGGTTACGACGGGTGCGCGGAAGTTCCACGGCAGATCATTAAGTGAAACTGTAAAGCTGCCATATTCCGGTGCGACGATGGCCCACAAGTTTCTGCCGTCCTTACTGTACTGCAGGTTCCAGCACTGGGCGTTACGCGCTTTCCAGAGCATCTGCCCTTCCAGCGCAACACCCCACTTGCCCCCTTGCCGGACCGGCGCAGCCACACTGCCCGAGGCAGGGTGGAAACATGGCTCCCACACACACTGATATGAGCTTGTCCACGGTGTACCATCCACAGCGATGGTATAATCATAAAGATTGCGACGGACCTGAGCAGCCACACGGTGACCGTCAGGCGAAAAAACAGGAGTCCAGCAGTTCACAAAGTTGGCAGGCCATGCCGTGCCGTTGACCGCGACACTGTAAATTCCCTGCTGGAATGTAGAAATGTCTGCCTGCCCCATGGATTGCGTCTGCACAACGGCAGCGGTCTTGCCCCCTGCTGGGCTCATACAGAAATTGGTGGCGTTTTCGTACAGCGTTTCCCATATAACGCCGTTCACAACCATGCCGTACTCGCCGTCCTGTTGTACCGGTACGGCAATTTCACCCGCAGAGCCGAACAGGGTACCCCACAGATAGCCGTACCTGTCGGGCCACAACTCTTCTCCTGCCAGCATGGTCCATTCGCCGTCTTCCTGCACCAATGCTGAGATTCTTCCGTCAGGCGTAAAGCGGGGAAGCCATATTTTATCGTATGTTTCTTCCTGTACAGTATCGTTGCAACGCAACGAGAATGTGGCTTCGTCCACGGCACATACAGCAACAAAGTTTTCACCATCGGGCGAAGCCTGCAACTCTTCCTGCCAAAGGTGGCCTTCTTCAGGAGCGGTAGACTCTATAATGGTGCGTTCACCGGTTTCCCAGTCCCATGCATCAGGTAGTTGCATGCTTGCCTCCTTTTCCGCAGCATAGTGTAGTGAACGTTATTACGATGCACTATGATCAATCTAACAGTGCATTGCGTGATATTCTTTACTCTATCTTTCAGGTATAGATACCATAAAAAATTATTTTGTGAAGTATTTATTTGAAATAAAATAACTATACTACACAGGTGGAGTATTATTTTATACTTTTGCAGTAGCAAATAAAAAACCCATCATATATTTTATACTGCACAGGTATACAATACATGCATTAGATTGTATTATGCTTGCAATCACCACTACAGTTTCCAGTGCAATCATCTGTAACAATGCATAATGCCAAAAACGCAGAAGGGCGGCACCGCAACTGGTGCCGCCCTTCTGCGTTTGGGATGTATCAAGTCTGCTAATGCAGTTTTGAACCATCGGGAACAGGTTTATCAGGAGCGATAAGTACGATGTCGCCCTGCGCATCTGCAAAGCCCGTTACAAGGCATTCAGACATAAAAGGGCCAACCTGCTTGCGCGGAAAGTTGACAACGGCCACGACCTGACGCCCTACAAGACTTTCCATATCGTAGTGCGCTGTGATCTGCGCACTTGATTTACGTACTCCGACTTCTTCACCGAAGTATATCCAAAGCTTGTACGCAGGCTTGCGGGCTTCAGGGAAAGGCTCCACACGCTGAACCGTGCCGACACGAAGCTCCACCTTTTCAAAATCGTTCCAGCTGATCTCCTGCATGGTTCCTCCTTTGCATTTTCTGCATATCAAAAAAAAGCGGGGCATGGCCCCGCTATATAGCTTCTAGTTTTTCAGGCTGTGGATGGGTGCCGGAATGCGCCCGCCAAGCCGTATGAACTGTTCGGAACTGCCACCGGCCGGAACAGGCATAATGGCAGATTCGCCCAGCAGCCCGCCGAACGAAACCGTGTCTCCGGCTTTTTTACCGGGTACGGGGATAATGCGCACGGCAGTGGTCTTGTTGTTGATCATGCCGATGGCCATTTCATCCGCAATGATTGCGGCAATGGTCGTTGCGGGGGTATCTCCGGGAATCGCCACCATATCAAGACCTACGGAGCAGACACTTGTCATGGCTTCCAGCTTTTCCAGCGTCAGAATGCCCTTGGCCGCGGCTTCGGCAATGTTCAGGTCTTCAGATACGGGAATAAAGGCACCGGAAAGGCCACCCACGTGCGAGCTGGCAAACGCGCCACCTTTTTTGACAGCGTCGTTCAGCATTGCCAGAACGGCAGTGGAGCCGGGCACGCCGATGGAGGAAAGCCCTACGCTCTGGAATATTTCACCCACGGAGTCGCCCACCTGCGGCGCCGGTGCAAGCGAAAGGTCTGCAACCCCGAAGGGTACGCCAAGACGTTCTGCAACTTCGCGTCCGATAATTTCGCCAACACGGGTTACTTTAAAGGCGGTACGCTTGATAACATCTGCAATATCACCCAGCGAACGGCTCTTTGTTGCCATGGCGCGGTCGATTGCTTTTTTCACCACACCCGGGCCGCTAACACCGACGTTGATTACAACGTCAGGCTCACCGGTACCAAGATAGGCTCCGGCCATAAAAGGAACGTCCTGCGGGATGTTGGTAAAGACCACCAGCTTGGCGCAGCCGATGCCGTCGCGGTCTGCGCTGCGGTCGGCAATTTTGACGATGGTATCGCCCATCAGGGCCACGGCGTCCATGTTGATACCGGAGCGGGAAGACCCCACGTTGATGGAAGAACAGACACGGTTTGTTGTTGCCAGCGCTTCGGGCAGAGCCTCGATAAGGGCCATGTCGCCCTTGGTCATACCTTTTTCAACCAGCGCGGTAAAACCGCCCAGAAAGTCCACACCGGCATTGCTTGCGGCGGCGTCAAGAACCTGCGCAGCCTTAACCATTTCGTCCGGTCCGAAAGGTGCGCCGACGACAGCCATAGGGCTGATGCTGATGCGCTTGTTTACAACGGGGATGCCATATTTTTCGCCCACTTCGTCACAGGTGGCTACCAGATGCTCTGCGTAGCGGCTGATTTTGTCGTGTACGCGGGTGGCAAAACGGTCAAAGTCGTCGCTGGCACAGTCAAACAGGCTGATACCCAGCGTTACGGTACGCACATCCAGATGCTCGTTACGGAGCATGTTCAGAGTGCTGATAACTTCGCGATCGGTAAGCATTGTAAATCCTTGCTGCAAGAACGCGGCTAAACGGGCAGCACGCGGTGGATGGCTTCAAAAATATCACGGTGTTGCAGGCTTACCCGCACACCGAGCTCTTCCGCTTTGTTTTCCAGTGCCTTTTTAAAGTCGGCGTTGTGTACCGAAGGCGGAATGGAAATTTCAAACATGATCAGAGCATTGCCCGAGTCATGGCGTTTGATGGCCTTCAGGTTTTCAATGTTCACGGCCCATTCGCTCATCACACCGGTAATGCCGGAAATAAGTCCCTTGCTGTCCGGCCCGTCCAGCGTGACCACAAACAGATCTGTCTGCGGCTGCGCAGTGGCGGTGCCGGCTTCATGTTCACGGATAAAGCATCCAAGCCCCTGCCATGCCATGTGCGATGTCAGTGCATCACGCAGCGCCTCAATGCTAAGACGCTCGGGAAGACCCGCAATGAACAGCGCCGCAAAGGCTCCCTCAAGAATGGTCTGGCTGACCTCGACAATATCGCAATCAAGTTCATGCAGACGTTGCGCAACGGCATTTACAATGCCGGGGCGGTCACGTCCGATGATGGAAACGACAACCTTGTTCATATTCGGTCTAACTCCCTAGTGTATTGGATTCGTCACAGTGCAGTGGGCGGCTGCGGCTGTCAAGCGGCGGAATGCCTTGCGATTGTTCCTTAATATCGGCATCACAGCCAGCTATCCGGTTGTCATATAAAAAATAGTACAATAAAACCGACCTCCGTAGTGCGGCACTGATGTTTATTGTTGCAGCCATCTTTCGTCCCGAGAGAGTGTTCCGCAAAAAAAGTCATGTGCCATGCACGACGATTTAGTATTACGGAGGAAAGGAACAGACACCATGCACAACAACGCGACGGAAACATATCGCGTGCGCATACTTCGAGCCATTTTATGGCTCGAAGAGCATCTGGAACATGCTGTTACGCTGGAAGAAATGGCCGCACAGGCACATTTTTCACCGTTTCACTTTCACCGGGTATTCCGCGGTATGGTGGGAGAATCGGTCAAAGCGTACATCCGTCGCCTGAGGCTGGAAAAAGCAGTGCACCGGCTGGCATATACCAGTGCAAGCGTGATGGAGATATCTCTTGATGCCGGTTACGAGGCGCAAGAGGCGTTCAGCCGTGCGTTTAAGGCGCAGTTTCGCTTGTCGCCCAGCGCGTTGCGCAAAAAGGTGTCACAAACGGGTACCATACCCTCTGGAGTACTGGGAGAAAACACCATGACTAAAGTCGTTGCCGGATTTACTTTGGAAAGTCTGGGCCTGCAGCCTGTTGTAAAAAATTCGATCCCATCCGCGTTGCATTTGTGCGCCACACCGGACCCTACGAACAATGCGATGGCGCCTGGAAAGAATTATGCGACTGGGCATGCCCCAAAGGCTTATTCGGACCGCAGACTCAGGTTTTGGGCGTTGGATACGATGACCCTGAAATCACTCCGCCTGAAAAAATCCGCTATGACGCCTGCATTTCCGTAGGGCCGGACGTTGAAGGCGAAGGTTCTGTCGGCATCCGCG
Organism: Oleidesulfovibrio sp.; assembly: GCF_047973035.1. Taxonomy (NCBI): domain Bacteria; kingdom Pseudomonadati; phylum Thermodesulfobacteriota; class Desulfovibrionia; order Desulfovibrionales; family Desulfovibrionaceae; genus Oleidesulfovibrio; species Oleidesulfovibrio sp. The sequence goes on along the minus strand of NZ_JBKEBF010000037.1, from coordinate 186,779 downwards.
AAATCGAAGGCGGAGAGTATGTAACGGCAATCTGGAAAGGCCCCTACACCGGACTTATGAATGTGTATGCCGCGCTCTGCGGACAGTGGGGTCCGAGTTCGGGCCGCGAATTCAGCGGCAAGCCCTGTGTCGAGCAGTATCTTAATGACCCTGCAACCACCAAGCCGGAAGACCTGCTCACTGAGATCAGAATCCCTTTAGTCTAGTAGCAGGGCTGACGGAGTAGTGGCGAAGTAATGGCATCACAAGATGCCGCTGAAATGCAGGGCAGAAGTCTGATGAACTGTCGCAGTACGTTGTCTGATGCATCCGGCTGAAGCGCAGAAAGCATTCCCCGTGGAGTTTTAAAAAAAACTTTATACTCCGCGCCGGACAACAGTTGCAGCGCTCGTCGCCCTGAAAACGCTGTCTGATGCATCTTGGCGTGCCTGACCTCGCTGGCAAAAAGGCTGGCAGCATAGATGCCGTCATGTATCCCTGAAAGCCACGGGGTGCCCTGCCCCTACCCTTATTCTGGGGCTGTCTGGGGCTGAGATTCAAAGTAGTAACCGCCCGCAGAGGCTGACCTCTGCGGGCGGTTTTGCATACACAAACAGGAACCGCATGAACGCCAGCACGGCGCGAACTACATCGCTTCGCCCAAAGCCCGTACCGGTTCGTACCGCGGACAGGACATCAGATGATCATTTACAAGCCCCGTGGCCTGCATGTGGGCGTATATAATTGTGCTGCCTACAAAATTGAACCCGCGCTTTTTCAAATCCTTACTAATCATATCTGACAGCGGGGTAGTGGCGGGCACCTGCCCTAATTCACGCCACGCATTCTGAACAGGCCTGCCATCCGTAAATCCCCAGATATAACTGTCAAACGAGCCGAACTCCTGCTGCACCTGAAGGAACGCCTTTGCATTGCGCACGGCAGAAGCAATCTTCAGCCTGTTTCGCACTATGCCCTCGTTCTGTTGCAACGTTGCCATGCGGGCATCATCAAAGGATGCCACCGCTACAGGATCAAACTGAGCAAAGGCGGTACGATATCCTTCACGTTTGCGAAGAATGGTAAGCCAGCTCAGACCTGCCTGTGCACCCTCCAGCACCAGAAATTCAAAATGCTTTCGGTCATCGCGTACCGGCACCCCCCATTCCTAATCATGATAGGCTATTTCTTCCGGCTCACGAGCCCATGGGCAGCGGTCACCTGTATCAAGCGTGATCATCTTTGCACCTTGTTACTGAACCTTTATCAAAACGAGTTCTGCGGTGTTGGATGCGCCTCTGGTAATTACGGAATAATGCGTATCCGTAATAAACAGCAGCTTACCGTTTACACGAATGTCCGCGGCAACAGAGTATGTGTGCCGCGGGTCAATCTCTGCGGGATCATAAGCCACGCTGAATGCGTAAGGAGGATTACCGGGTGAAGGAATCACCTGCACTCCGAGAGTCTTGGCAGGAGCATCCGCCAGAGAGACATCAAGCAGCCTGATGGTCAGCTCCGCATCGGGCGGTAACATGATGCGTTCACGATACAGCGCAGTTCCGGTAACGGTTGCATGTTCAGGCGCAGGATTTTTTACAGCACAGGCGGTCAGGGCAAAACAAAGCAGAAGCAGAGTGCCAAAGGCGAAAAGTAAAGAGCGAAACGACAGTTGTTTTTGCATCGGGGCAGTCCTTTATGTCAGTTTTGATAGTATTAAATTAATGCCAAAAAGGCATTTTAAGGCTTATTTTTGCGTAAAAAGGGCTTTTTTACTGTTGAATCGTCAAAATCCGACAGTTACGAACAATATGATTCCGCTTCGGATTTCTTCCTGCCGGATACCTGCGAATCCGGCAGAGGGACTCTTTCCGGAAGCGGGCTATCTTATAGTAAAGCCGGAACAATACACTCCCTCAACAAAAGCCTGTCTGAGAGTATGCCACAGCCATGTCAGCATGAAAACCGGAAAGACAACGTAACCGCACGAAAGTACAGATTGCCGGCAATCGAGGGGGGGGTGGGTAAGAATGTCGCTCGCTATCCTGCCGGAATACCGATTCCTGTCAGGAGTGGACAAAGTACAGTTGCATAATACGTAGTGGTGAAGAACTTCACGCGAAAGCAGCTTGCCCTTTGTCCTCCACACACTACGCACCGGTCGGCACAAAACGGGTCAGGCTGCGTGGCTGCAAGCACATGAATGTTACGTATAAAAGATTCCCCCAGCCTGACGGGGGGCTGCATACAAAAAACGGATGCCCGTTCAGGACATCCGCACTATTACGATATCAGCACACGGCAGCGGGCTGTTGTCTACAGCACCTCAAAAACCTTTGTCTTACCGTTACTGAACACCAGCTTAAAATACCTGCTGATATCTTCATTGGTGCCGTCATCCACCAGTAATTGCAGCCCCATGCTGTTAAACACAGTCCTGTCTACTATCAGAATCATACCGGCGTCTTTATCAATTACAAAGTGTTTATCGTTAAAATGCGGATACAGACGCTGTGTCACTGTATCACCGGAAAATACGGTAAGGGATTCCGCCTGAATGGGCTCCATTCCTTTTATAAGAAATATGCCTTTTTGCGCACTGAACTGGACAGCCCTGTCAATGGAAATGACGTTGGTATCTTCCCACTTGCGGGTACCGAAGTCCCACGTACCATAACGGCTGATCCACGCGGTAAGACGAAGCTGTTCGGCAGAAACAACAAGGTATTGCTTGTTCGCAGCAGCGGGCTGGCTGTCACTCAGATAAAACGAATGCAGCTTCTGCTCTGCCTGTTCCGGTGTCATCCCGGTAAAGGCTCCTGAAACAGGCGGGGTCGCCCCTGCCACGTAGCGGATAAGCTGGTTGGCAAAGCGGGGGACATCAGTAGTTAACGCTGCCGCAGGGGCATAAATCCGCTGGTTGGAATGCCGCGCCCCGTCTGCAACGGTGGTACGCCGCGCGTAATACTGGGCCGCATAGCCCCAGTCCCACCAGTACCACAGCATGGAGTCTTCCGGCGTGTTGTGACGGATAAAGTCAAGCGCCTCCACCTGCTTGGGCGTAATGATGGAGCCCTGCGCCAATGAGGAGGCCAGCTGCCCCGCAGGCCAAGTGAGGCCGAGAGTCGCCAGTATAGCCACGCCAGCATAGCCGTACCGCAACACAGGCACACGTGCTTGAGCCATACGGAAAAAAAAGCGGGTGACGCAATGTACACCCCACGCAATGCCAACCGCAAAGCATGGCGAAGCAAACATGGCAAAGCGTGCGCCCAGCGCCATACTGCCGATACCCATTGCCAGCATGGGGAGCAACAGCGCAGCAACAGGCTCAAACAACATCAGCACCATAAACAGCAACAGGCCGCAGACTGCCACACTGCCCCAGCTGTGTATGCTGCCCAGAAAAGCAGCAGGCGACAGTTTCTGCGCTTCAATGATGCTGCCCACCACAGAAGGAAAGGTCAGCGCCTGCGTCACCACGGCAGCATCTTTGGTGCCGGAATAGCCGATGATGGCGCTCCGCATATAGTTCAGACCGGCAGGTTCCAGCGCAAGGCCAGCAAACAGCAGCACCAAAGCCGCCACAAAGCCGCGTCTACCGGCCAGAAGGCAGTTCATCAGGTCAGGGCGGTTGCGTTCTGCAAGCCACAATGCAACCGCAACACTAAGTCCGAGCGGTCCCAGAATGGCAGGAAGCGTGTACAGAAACAAACCACATGCAGTCTGGCGTATGGTTTCTTTTTTTGCCAGCAGCCCGCCAAGAATAATAGCGATTCCTAAAAACGCCTTGCCCAGCAGGTTAAACATATTGTGTATGGCTGGCTGCCAGAAAATAAACAGCCCCGTGCCCAGCAACACAATCGCCCACAAAGGGGAAACAGTGCCGGAAAAAGGAGGAGAAATAACATCGGCGGCATCAGCGGAGTCAGAGTCCTGCGCCGCATATACTCCGCTGCTCTGAGCATCTCTTTGTGCCGTACCATGTTTAGGACTACAAGCGGCATCCCCTATACTTTCGCCCTTTCTGCGCTTTCTGCCTTTTTCAGCTTCACGGGCCGGCGGGCGGCAAAGCCCCTGCCGCAGCAATTTCAGTGGCTTATACAGTCTGTCATGCAGCCACAAAGCCGGAATCATGGTGTTGATGATCAGAGCACCCGTAACCAGCAAATCCGTGTCAAAATAACCTAATCCGGTTCGTGCCATCAGTCCCGGGGCAGAGGCGGTAAGCACTCCGGCTACAAAACCGTACATGGGCATACCCAGCGCAACGCCCCAGCCCACCATAAGCGGGGCCACAAGGCAGGCCATCACGGCAGGCAGGTAAAAAGCCAGATTGCCGTAAGCAAAACCGGTAACGAAGTGCAGAAAAGCCAGCATGCGTGGAAGCGGATGCTGCTGGTCGAACTCAAAACCCGTTGCCGCAGCAAGCCAATGGTATGCATCGTGTGTGGCAAGCAGACGCTCGCCTTTGTACACGGCATCAAACGCAGCCCAGCCGGGCAGTTCCAGCAGCCGGATATAAAGAGATACGGCATAAGCCGCTACACACAGAATGGTAATCTGCTTCCAGTTAACGGAATCCGTCTGCAAAAAGTCACTTGCGGGATGCTGTTCCAAAAGATACTCCTGAGAAACGTACAGCAATATACTGCTCTAATTATCTGAAAAAACGTGCAAACCGCATATACGCCGCTGCTGCCTGCCGGTAAAGAGAAGACGGCAGAAAAGACAGTGAAAACATGGCAACGGCTTTTATGGTATTAATCCTGCCCCGCAGTGCAGCACGGGATGCCGCACCATTTCCCGCCTTCCAGTGCCCTACTGCTTCACGAAAGGCAGCCTGTGCCTGCAACAGCTCCGCTTCTGCATGGCAGCGGGTGGCAAAGTGCGGCAGCAGACGGGTGAACTTGTTGCACATCATCCGTGTTTCATCTGCAGCCAGTTCAAACTTGTCAAACGTGGTACTGCCGGAATGAACCCGCCAGCGCGTCAATGCTTCCGGCACGTGGTCCAGCTTGTGCGCCCATGCTATGCGCAGAAAAAGGTCTGCCTCTTCGCAGATGGAAAAAAGCGGATCAAAATATAACGGTGTACCGTCTCCGGCTGTCTCCACACCTGCCACATGATCAAGCGCGCTTCTGCGGATCATGGCGGAAGACATACTTATCCAGTACCCGCGAAGAAGCTGCGAAAACACACGCCCACAGTGCGGAGGGGTGAGCGCAAAAATACGGTTCAACTCTTCGCCGGTATCGGTAAACTGCATGGTATCAGTGCAGACAAGCCCCACTTCCGCATCCGCGTCCAACAGAGCAACTTGCTTTGCCAGCTTTTCGGGCAGCCATATGTCGTCGCAATCCAGGAAAGCTATGTAACGCCCCTGCGCTTCGCACATGGCAAGGTTGCGCGCCATGCCCAGCGGCACCGTCTGCGCGGCACGGAAAATACGCATCCGCGCATCATTGCACGCTTCCACAAGTTCGTGGCTGCCGTCTGTGGATGCATTATCCCAGAAGATGACTTCCCAGTCGGTATAGGTCTGGGCAAGAAGGCTCTGCAAGGTCTGCGGCAGATGCCGGCTGCAGTTCAGGCAATTCATGATGATGCTGACCGAGGGTGCATCTCCGCTCTTATCCTTTTCAGGCTGCATCGTTGACTGTCCGTCTTTCCGATCCGCCGGATGCTTCTCTTTTTCATCACCTATGGGCGCACCGGCGGCATTAACGGCAGCGGGCTGTGCCTCCTGCTCTGTCTGCTCTTTCTGCTCTGGCGCCGGAACTGCCTGCTGTGCAGAATTTGCGGAACTCATTTACCTGTTCTCCCGCATAAACGCAGCAATGCGCCCGCATACTGCGCGCACATCATCTTCTGATAAGGCAGGATGCAGCGGCAATGTCAGCAGTTCGTGCTCCAGCTGCTCGCTGACCGGCAACGACTGGCTGCCTCCGCCAAACAGGGTATGAAGGTGGTTGGGGCGGTAATGCAATCCAGTTGTCAGCCCTTCGCTATCAAGCAAAGAACGCAGCCTGTCACGGCGACCGTCGGTTATGCGCACCGCCATTATGTGAGCTACGGTTTCATCCTGATTTGTTTTCAGCAGTTCCACACCGTCGATACCGGCAAGCAATTCATAGTACAAAGCAAACAACCGCTTGCGTGCAGGTATGAATTCTTCCGGCAGGCGGCGCAGCTGCACACGGCCGATGGCGGCCATCAGGTTACTCATATGATAGCGCCAGCCCTGCTCTTTTACGTCAAAATTCCAGCTTCGCTGTCCGGCAAAGCGCTTTTCGGTATCGCGTTCCACGCCTAGCAGGCGGGCATCTTTAACAGCGGCATTCACAGCGGGATCATTGCTGATAATAGCGCCGCCTTCGCCGCAGGTGATGTTTTTTATGCCGTCAAAGCTGAAGCACACCACGTCGCCCATACTGCCGATGCGCTTGCCGTGGTATGTGCCCCCGAAAGCATGAGCCGCGTCTTCAATAACACGCAGGTTATGCTTGCGGGCAAAGGCATAGACAGCATCAAGATCGCCGGGATACCCTGCATAGTGAACGGGCATGATGGCCTTTGTGCGCGGTGTAAGCCGCCGCTCTGCATCGGCAAGATCTATGGTGACGGTATCGGGCAGTACCTCGCATGCCACGGGAACTGCTCCCGTGGCGCGTATGGCCTGAAAAGACGCGACGTAGGTAACAGACTGCACAAGAACCTCTGCCCCTGCGGGCACTGTAGCCTGCACAGCCAGATGCAGAGCAGACGTACCGGTGTTCACGCAGGTGACGTGTTCTGCAGGCACACCCAGATAACCGGCAAGTTCCGCCTCAAAACGCTGCACTTCCGCGCCCATGCCCAGATAGCCGTCTTCCATGATTATGCGGGTCACAGCTTCAGCTTCCTGCTGCCCCACCACAGAGCGGGAAAGCCTTAACGGGCTGTCTTTTCGACTGAACAGGTCCATATGCATCCTTAGCAACGCGCTGCTTCGTGTTTGCTTTTTCTGTGTATTAAAAATGTTAACCTTGGGCGGATAGATCCACCTCTGCCCACGAGAACGGAATAAAAGGCGCATCAACCGGTGCACGCTCAGATTCGCCCTGCCTGTGGGGGATGTCCGTACAATTAGCGATAAGTGCCGGATAATCGCCCAATGCCGCAAAACCGTACCAGACCTGCGGCGGAATGCGCAGCAACCGGTAGTCATACGGCCTGCCCAACGTCACTTCCGCGAGGCGCTGGTACGTTGGCGAGCTCTTTCTATCATCAAACAGCACCACGCGAACCCGCCCCACCGGCACGACAAAGTGCTGTGTCATCAGGCTATGGCGCTTCCACGCTTTCACGTGGCCGGGCAGCACTTCTGAAAAATAGACTTCGCCAAAGCTTGTAAATCGGGGCGAATCGCCGCGCATCATATGCAGCACAGGGCCGCCTTCTGCCGCTATCTGCTTCAGCTCTGTCAGCTGTGCACCGTCTACAGGTAGCAGAATGGCGGCAGCGCTCATGTCTGCAGTATTCAGGAAATAGTCCACGGTAGTCCTCCATGTACGGCCTTGCGGACGTATTCCGCGATCTGGCCATTGGTGAAAGCGGACATATCACCGGAATCACCGGAATAAAAGCGGCTATACCACGCCGCGGTAAAATGTATCGTTTCGTCGTGCTGCAGGACTGCGCGCCACCCCAACCGTGCCAGCGCTTTATCGCAGCACAGCTTAAGCAACGTGCATTCTGCGGCAGCGCATGCAGGCGGAGTGCCGAACTCGGCAGTAAAACCGCTCCAGTGTGCGGCAAGCTCGTTTACCACATCACCCACAGTGCGGATGACATCTGCAGACGGGCCGAAGTTGAAAGCCTGCCCGTGCAGGATATAGGCACCCTGCCCGCCCGACGCTTCATGTTCCTGATACAGCCGTGCACCAAGCCACAGGTAGCCGGAAAGCGGTTCCAACACATGCTGCCACGGCCTTGTGGCGGCAGGGTTACGCACGGATACCGACGCACCTTGCGACCACGCGCGGGCGCAGTCCGGTACGATTCGATCTTCTGCCCAGTCACCGCCGCCGATGACATTTCCTGCGCGAACAGTAACGCAACGAGGCCCCTTGGCAAAAAAGGAGGTCATGTACGAATGAGCTATGATTTCCGCACAGGCTTTTGATGCGCTGTACGGGTCATCTCCACCCAGATGGTCTGTTTCACGGTAGCCCCATTCCCATTCATCATTGCGATAGCACTTGTCGCTGGTGATACACACAACCACCTGCACAGAGGGTGTGGTGCGCACGGCTTCCATAACATGCATGGTGCCGATGGCGTTGGTGGCTATGGTGGCTGCGGGGTCGGCGTATGAGCGTCTTACCAGTGCCTGTGCCGCCATATGAAAGACAAACTGCGGCTGAAAATCGGCAAAGGCTGCTTCCACCGCCTGCCTGTCGCGGATGTCACCGGTGTAGGAAGTGATACGACCTTCAAGCCCCATTGCACTATAGCCGGAGGGTACAGTCGGAATACCGTCCGCAAAGCCTGCCACAGTGGCACCGAGTTCCAGCAGCCACGAGACAAGCCATGAGCCTTTAAAGCCCGTATGTCCGGTTACCAGTACCCGCGCACCGCGGTATACATCAGCAAACATCCGTACCCCCTGCTCTGACATCCGTTTTTGCAGCCCACGGCGCATTGCCTTTGTCCCACATGGCATTCAGGTTGGTGTAGTCGCGCAAAGTATCCATGCAGTGCCAGAAGCCTTCATGCCGGTACATGCCCAGTTTGCCTTCTGCGGCAAGGCGTTCAAGCGGTTCTTTTTCAAGATCGCAAGAAGGATCTTCCGCAAGATAATCAAGAAACGAACGTTCAAACACAAAGAAGCCGCAGTTTATGTATTCGTTAAGCACGGGCTTTTCCTGCCATGACAGGATATTGCCTTTGTCATCTGTCTGCACCGCGCCAAAACGCGAAGGCATACGAACTCCTGTAAAGGTGCCCAGATTGCCGGATCGCTGATGAAAATCGAGCAGCGCGTCAAGATCAATATCCGCAACGCCGTCGCCATACGTAACCATAAAGCGTTCCGTATCAATGTGACTGGCAATGCGCTTGATGCGCGCACCTTTCAATGTATCCTGTCCAGTGTCACATAACGTCACCCGCCAGTCTGTGGGGCAGCTGTTGTGGGTGGTCACACCGCCGGAGGCAAGATCTATGGTAAAGTCGGAATTCCGGATTTTATATTCCCAGAAATACTGTTTGATCATATCGCCCTTATAACCAAGCGGCAGGACAAAATCCTTAAAGCCGTGACGGGCATATATATCCATGATGTGCCACAAAATCGGGCGTCCGCCGATATCAAGCATAGGCTTGGGGCGGCTTCCCGTTTCTTCGCGCAGGCGGGTTCCCTTGCCGCCGCACATGATTATGACTTTCATGCGGGTATCCTCAGTATGTGTTTCGCGGGCATCCCGCGGTGTTTATTCAGTTCTCGGCCAGTCTCATCGGAGCGCATTGTTATGCAATGTTGCAGACTGGAATTTAAAACAAGCTTCTACCTGAAAAATAAGGTCACAAAAGCGATGCTCCGCCCTTCACCCGTTTGGCTGCGGACAAAACCTGAACGCAGGCCTTTCACCAGCTCGGCGGGTTCTCTGTGCAGACCAACTGCCTACGCAGCAAATTTTTTACTTGTGTCTCCCGTATAAAATACCTGCGGGGCACGGTGGGCGGTGCAGTGCCAGAAGCCTTTGTGCAGATACATTCCAAGCTGTCCTTCTGCTGCAAGGCGTTCTAGCGGTCCGCCTTCAAGGTCACAGCAGGGATCATCTGAAAGGTAGTCTAAAAATACGCTTTCAAAGACAAAAAAACCACAGCTGATATACTCGTTAAGCAACGGGGTCTGCTGCCAGGAAAGAATGTTTCCTGTGGCATCTGTCTGTACCGACCCGATGCGCGGCGGAGTACGTACTCCTGTAAAGGTACCGATGTTGCCGGAGCGCATATGGAAATCGAGCAGGGCCTTGATGTCTATGTCAGCCACTCCGTCGCCGTATGTCACCATAAAACGCGGAGAATCAATATGGTGCGCAACGCTCTTGATGCGTGCTCCCTTCAAAGTATCCTGCCCGGCATCACACAGTGTTACCGTCCAGTCTGTAGGGCAGGTGCCGTGCGGAGTGACATGTCCCGTGGCAAGGTCAATGGTGAAGTCAGAATGCAGAAAAGTATACTCGCTGAAGTATTTCTTCACCTGATCACCTTTGTAGCCAAGAGGAAGGATAAAGTCTTTAAAGCCATGGCGGGCAAAAATGTCCATGATGTGCCATAGCGGCGGCCGGCTGTTCGTGTTGGCCTTGACATTCGGATGGATTCTTACTTCATCAAGTATGCGAGTACCTTTGCCACCGCACAGGATAATGACTTTCATACCAGTTAGTTCCCTTTCAGATAAATTCAAGGCTGTGTGTTATTTAGCTACATCCTTTATTACACTACGGAAAAACCGTAGCAGCTCATCCGCGTGTTCCGGCGGGACATCCGTAGGCCAGTTGACCAGATGAACGCTCATTGCTTCTGAAACAGGACACGCCCCTCGCGTGTACCCTGCAGAATGCAACCCCCCTGCCGTGCAGACAACAGGTTCGCGGAACCATATCCACGCGGTATCAATTTTTCGTTCCATGCGGCTAAGCATTGCTTGCGCATCCGGCACGGGCATTACAAACCTGTGCGGAATGATGTGCCGTGAAGTATCGTAGTATGCGGCAGGCACGTAAGGCGCCAGCGACGTATCTGCAATAACGTCCAAGTACCGCTGCAACATGACGCGTCTGTTCTGCGCGGCGGCATCAAAGCTGACCAACGCAGCTGCGCCCCCACGGGCCAGAAAAGCAGGCATGCGCGCGGGGTACGGGTACGGATGTTTAGCGGCAGGCAGAGCAGAATCCGGCGTACGTTGCTGCGCTTGTTCTGTTTCAGAACTGCTTATTCCGCCATCACGCAGACAGGCCGTTTGTTCGGGCTGTTGCGGCTGCTCTGCTGCAACATTGCTATCCGGCTGTCTGACGCTGTCAGAGTCTGAAGAGGCAGACGTTCCGGTCTTTGCGCAGCCGGAAGAATGGAATATTTTTTCTGCCGCGCATGCATCCGGTGCATCTGCCGTCAAAAAAACCGGCCCCTTATGATACAGGCGGTCACTTATACGGCGCAGCAGGCTTGATATAGGGTACCTGCCGTAGCTCTCGGGCCGGTGCAAGGTAGACTCGAACAGCAGTTGCTGCCACAGCCTCAGCTGGTGGTCGCTGTCCAGCTCCGGTGCAGTTTGAGCAATTGCGGCGACTGCATCGTACAAGTCTTTATTTCGAGTGTAGACAACACCGCCGATAAGCGTGTTCAGCGGCTTGGAATGATCTGTAGAAAAAATGGCCGCATCACCGAATGAGCCTGTAATCCGGTCTTTCAAGCGCGAACCAAGGGTAAGAGCGCAATCTTCAATAAGCAGCAGCCCCTGTTGCCCGGTAAAAGCCGCAAGCTCATCCACACGACACGGAATGCCGAAACTATGCTGTGCAACCACAACCTTGGTACGTGGGGTCACGGCACGCCGCACAGCTTCCGGCGAAGTGCCAAGCGTGACAGGATCAACATCTGTATACACAGGCACAGCACCTGTTCGCAGTATGGCGTCGGCCATAACCGCGCAGGTAAAAGCAGGCAGAATGACTTCATCACCTTTACCTATGCCTGCCGCACACAATAACGCGTAAAACCCCATACGGGCAGATGCGAAGCTTACAGAATGACCGGCACAGCGGAGTGCATCATCGGCTTCCGCACATTTCTCAAACCGTGTTGCCTCATTTGCATCATCTGCGCATGCCGCATCACTGGCAGCGCGGTGCCGCATCGAATCTGTCTGCGCATGCGGTACAATTCCAAACGGTGAGGCTGTCGTTTCCGCCACGTCTGCCTCCGGCATCCGGGTACGCCCCAGACGATTCAGCAGGGCGGTGAAAGCCTCTTCATATTCTGCGACCGTCTTATGCGGGTCTGCAATAGCGGCAGGTGACGGCGTTGTCGTGGCAGATGCCGCAAGTCCGCCCGTTAAAAAACCGTACACCGTGGTGCTGAAAAAATACCGGACCATACGCCGGATGGCACAGGCTGCCTTTTTATGACGTGAGGGAGTAAGCCGCCGCGACTCCGAAGGATACGCAGGAACAGGCAGTGTAGCCAATGCCTGAGCGTACGCGTTATCGGGCGAGAGGCAGGCAAGGGCCGCACGGTATAGGCTATACTCTACTTCTGCCAGTGCGCTTTCAGATGTTATATAACAGGAACCGCTATCGCTAACCCCGAGAGCTTGTGTTTCTTTTGCGGCACTGTTCATCAACTGATCATTGCTCAGTTCTTCTGATTCGGAATATTCACTCACATCAGCAACTGATTTGCTATACTGTACGACATGATCGGGTGAGTTTTGTATACCAGAACCGCTACTTTTATAGACAGCCGGGTCCGCCATATACTCCGGTTCAACAGAGCGCACGGCAGAAACAGCGCCAGACGGTTGCCGGAATTCGGCAGTTGCTGAAGATTGCAGTAAAAAATCACGCTCGGCATAGGTCCATGCCTGGGGCTGATGCGTTGTTCCCGGTGCGCATCCGCGCCCATTGACCGCAATGCGGTTTGTAGCATTCTCACCTGCTGCCTTCATGCTGGCAGCATCGCTGCCCTGACACAGAGGTTCTGTCTGTTCTGCGGCGTCTGCAAGGCATTGAGGCACACCTAGTGCGTGCAGAATGCAGGCGACTGTCGGGTTATGAAAAACAGCGTCCCTCATTGCCATTCCGCTACGGCACATTGCGGTTCTTTCAGGCTCTGTAAGTGATAACAAACGGGTGGCGTGCCGCTTAATGTCTTCCGCGCAGTGAGCGGCAAACCAGATTTCACCTTCGCCGGGGGCGGGCATATAATTCAAGGCTCCGCTGCCGCCCATGGACGACACAATAACAGGAATGCCGTGACAGGCCGCTTCCGCCAGTGAACCGGACCCTGTGCCGATGACAAGCCGTGCCCGCTGCAACGCCTGCGGCATGGTGCCGCTTACTGGCTGCGCCCCGCGAGGCAGCAATGCGGCGTAATCCTGCGGGTCGGTATCGGGATGGAACTTGACCAGCAGGGCTGCCCCGTCCGGCAGCGCCAGCGGGATTTCACAAAGTCGCGAAAGAAGAGAGCGGTTTTCCGCTTCTGAAATGGACAACAACACAAGCACGTCGGCACCAGTGCCATACTGCTTGCAGTCATCGGTAAAAAGGTGCCCGTAGCGCAAAGCAGGACCGGCAACAGCACGGCCTGTGGCATCCTCCGCCAGCGCATGAGGTCCGACCGCCAGAATAGAGTCGGGCAACACCCCGAGCGGCTCTTCTGCCATATCGGGCTGCATGTTCATTTGTTCGGGCGGCACCACAAGCAGCTGCGCGCCGATAATTCTGCAAGGAAAACCGGAGTCACGCACACCGCGAAACAGCAGCTTCTCTGTCTGCTGATTTTCAAACCATGATACGATGGTCAGGCTACTCCGCTTTTTTCCGGCAAGTCCGGCCGACAAAGCCCCCAGCCTGCGGCCTGTGCGCCAGCGGGCAAAATAACGGACGGTAACATCATGCAAAGACATCCACAGCGCGCGACTGATACGGCTATCAATAAAAGAGTTGGAGACAGATAAAGACTGTTCTGATTGCGCCGTATCCTTATGCTCCTCGGGGCCAGCTTCGACGGTGCTTCCTGAATGCATAGCAAAGCTATGTCCGGAGCCTGATTCTGCACCTGAGTGCGTTGTTGCGGGAGAGCCTGCGTTGCCTGTTTCTCCGGTGTCCGAAAAAGTCTGAGCTGCGCATTGACCGCCACAGCGCAAATCTTCGTCTGACTTTCCTGCACCCGCGGTCGCACTTTCGCCTGTGGAATGAGCATGGGAGGAAACAACAGTTGAAGACGCGGTCCGTTCTGCTTTTTTACAACCCGTATCCGCTTGCACATCGGCCTGCATGTCACCCTGAAAATAGTCTGACAATCTGCTTACGGAATCGTCATACAAAACGCTGTCAGTTGCAACACGGCCAAGTGACTGCCTGTCTGATTGCGACAGGTTATCAGCCTCTGTACTTCGGGAGTTCGGGGCCGCTGTGGAGCAATGAGGAGCCGCATGTTCTGAACAGCCAGCCTCGTCTGCGTCCGCGGAAGAGGATTGGGCATGACTTGCGCCAGATTCAGCATATGCAAACGCCCTGTCGGACTCTTGAGCCGTATCGGGCGTATCTGTGTCCAATGCGTTGAACACGCGGCGCAGAACAAAAGGAGTTTTAATTATGTTCCATGTGATGGCGGCAAAATCGCTGATACTGAACAACTGCGTATCAAGCACAACAGGCACCCGCTGCCGTTCCAGCACCTTAAGTGCCCTATAGTAAACAAGCGGGTTTTCGCCTTCGCAGACACGGGGAAGATACGCATAATCCACTCCGGCCTGCGACAAAGCATCCGCCATGCGGGGCATGTAGACTTCTGTAAAGGAGCCCTTTTCCGCTATCCGCCGCATATGGAAAAAAGTATCGATAAGAATCAGCGGCCTGCCGCCTTCATCTTTTGCAGGCAAGGGACGGGCCTCACCTCTTGCGCTCACGGCAAATTCAGTATGTAAAGGCGAGTTCCAGCACCAGCGGGTGATGACGGTATTAACGGCCAGGCTGCCCAACCATGCGGCGCTTCGCACGGCATAACGGACAAGCTGCTTTGCCTTGACGGTGCGGGATACCGCAAGGTCGGCACCATCCCAGTCCAGCGAAGCCAGAAGGTCGGCATAGAACGTATTTTTTGCCAGAACAGGATTTGCCAGCAGGTTAGGATCATTGCAAAACTGAACAGAAAGATTGCTCAGCCTGCGGCGCAGTGCCTCGCGGCGTTTTTGCATAAGGGAGTGTGCCATACTAAGTTCCGGCTGCGTTTATCAGGCATTGCCTGAGTTGTCTGAGTCAAAACTCATTGCGGCAGTACTTCCCCCCATGGTTTCTGCCTGTGCCTGCAAGGTCATGAGGTATGCTTTTAACTCGGCAAGGTCATACCAGACTTCCTTATTCACCATATCCTGCAACACCTCGCGGGGAAGATTCCACCACGCAGTCTTCAGCAACAGCTCGCGGTCTTCCTGCGAAAAACGATACTCGTGCACCTTTGCGGGAACCCCCGTCACAACGGCGTAAGGCGGCACATCTCTGGTAACCACCGCAGAAGCACCGATAATGGCTCCATGCCCGACCGTAACTCCTTTGCGGATAACGGCATTGGCGCCAATCCATACATCGCTGCCGATGGTAGTGCGCACATGATCACGCGAAAAATTACGCCAGCCCTTACAAAATCCGCCGCTGGATTCATACAGGTAGAACGTGTGCGTGGTGGTAAATGTGTCATGCTCCCACAGGCCCACATACACCCCCGGGCCTATGGACGTGAATCTGCCTATGTCTGCTGCTACAGCCATGGAACCTGCCGAAAGATAGCTGTACGCACCAAGCACAGAGTCGCGCAGTTCGCAGTTTTTTTTCAGCCGCGAATACTCGTGCATGGTACTGCCCGAAACTTCGCTACCGTCCAGTATCTGCGTGGTTGCATCAATACTGTTGCCGAAGCGTTCATCCCGGAAGAAAACGGCATGGTTCACGGGGCTGCTCATACTGCCACCTTGCCGTAAGCGGGTGCTGTGCGGCGGTACATATCTTTAAGACCTTCGGCAAACGACACCTGCGGTGTATAGCCAAGAGCCTTTCCGGCCAGCGTAATGTCCGCATGGATGCCGTGCATATCGCCTGCGGTGCAGCCGGAGTATTCCACCGTGACAGGTACGGGGTGCAGAGCGCGCAACGCCTCCACCACATCGCCCACGGTTACTCTGCCGCTACCGGCAATATTGATAATCCGCCCGTACGATTCCGGCCGTTCAAGGCACAACAGAAACGCACGCACCACATCGCTGATATGAACAAAGTCACGGTATCTTTCCGGACTGCCTTTTACATGGATATGCCCGTCACGCAGCATCATGGCCATAAAAATGGACACCATGCCCTGACGCAGATTTTCCATGTTCTGCCCATGCCCGTACACGTTGAATAACCGCAATGCGGTAGAACGTATGTCGAACTGCTCATGCAACCGCATATAGTGTTCGCTAGCCAGCTTGCCCACACCATAGAACGAAAGCGGAACCGCAGGCGCAGACTCACTGACTGGCACATCAGGCTGTACGCCGTAAACCGACATGGTGCTGGCATAAATCATTCGTCTGCAGCCGGTACGCCGTGCAAATTTCAAAAGGTGCAGCGTCGATTCCGCATTAGTGCGCAGATCATAGGCGGGATCGTCAAAACTGACTTCGCCGCTGCTCTGCCCTGCAATATGAAAAATAGCATCATACGACTTTTGCGACAGAATACGCTCATACAGTGCAGCATCCTGACAGTCTGCCTCGTAGAAGATAACACCGGCAGGAATGTTATCCCGATGTCCAGTCGTCAGGTTGTCCACGCCGATAACGCGGTGCCCTTGCTGCTGCAAAGCACTGGCCACGGCTGCGCCTATGAACCCGGCTACTCCGGTAACAAGGTATGTTGCCATCTTGTCCTGATTCCTCATGTTCTCGTATCAAG
This sequence comes from Oleidesulfovibrio sp., assembly GCF_047973035.1. Taxonomy (NCBI): domain Bacteria; kingdom Pseudomonadati; phylum Thermodesulfobacteriota; class Desulfovibrionia; order Desulfovibrionales; family Desulfovibrionaceae; genus Oleidesulfovibrio; species Oleidesulfovibrio sp. Next base: position 170,097 of record NZ_JBKEBF010000037.1, on the reverse strand, counting down.
TGCTTCGGAGGCTGATGTTGCTACGCCTGCAGCTTTGCCTGCACTGAAAACCGCGCCGCTTCCGCAATAACATCGTTCCGGTAACCTGCTGCTACGCAGGCGGCTACACCTCTGCCAGCAGGCGCAGCAGGTGTTCCTTCAGCGGGTGCAGATCTTCCGCCCACGGATGGCCGGACGTTGCAAAGCTGCTGCCGCGCCCGAAGTAGCGGGTGCCGCAGGCGGTTGCCGCTTCAAGGTCCGTGCTGCTGTCGCCTACCATGACGGTTTTTTGCGGGTCTGCCCCGGTATGACGCAGTATGTCTGCCAGCAGGGCTGTCTTGTGCGGCGGTGAGCCGAAAATTCCCTGAAAGTATCCGGTCAGCCCTTTTGCTTCCAGCACATACGTCAGCTCATCATGGGGCGCACCGGACGCAACGTACATGGGCACCTTGCCGTACAATGCCTGAATGGTCTCCAGCGCGCCGTCCACAGCGGGTGCAGCAACAACTTCTTCAAAGGCAAACTTGGTAAAGCGCTCTCCGAGGTCCTGCATTTCCTTGTCGGTAATGGTACGCCCCAGCACTTCTGCATAAAACCATTCAAACTTTTTATAGCGGCTTACACCACCGTGAGCCATGTGGTAGTCAAGCAACCGCTGCACGGCCTGAGGGCCGAATTCTTCAACAGTACGACCGAATGCGCGGGTTTTCACTTCTACGGTTTCCAGCAGCACGCCGTCGCAGTCAAAAACAACTAAGTCTAACGCCATAAAGGTATCCTGCTATCCCTTCTGCGCTGCACTTAAGGCATCGATAAGGTTGGCTATGGTGTCAGTTTCCATACGGATACGGGCTTCCATGGCATACGAGCCTATATGCGGCGTCAGGATAACGTTGTCCAGCGTGGCAAGGGGGCCGGTGTAAGGCTCTTTTTCAAATACATCGATGGCGGCGCCGGCAAGATGGCCGTCCGCCAGCACATTATAAAGCGCCTGTTCATCTATAATGCCGCCGCGGGCCACATTGAGAACCCAGCTGCCGCGCTTCATGGCACGCAGATGCTCTTCGGTATAATACGAACACTCGCCGCCGGCTCTGGAACAATGCAGGCTAAGAATATCCGCCCAGCCGAGCAGCTCTTCCACGGGCATGCAGCGGAAGTCAGTGCAGGTGGCTACGGGGTCGTTAAACGCCACTTCCACTCCCAGAGGGGCAAATGCATCCGCAACAGCACGGCCAATGCGGCCGAAGCCGATAATGCCCAGGCGCTTGCCGGTAAGCAGATTGCCCATACGTTTTCTCCACACACCGGAACGCAATTCTCTGTCCATGCGGGTAACCTGTCGCATCAGGTCCAGCGCAAGGCCAAGGGTCAGCTCCACCACGGCCTGCGTGGGGCCGTCCGGCGTATTGCGTACGGCTATGCCGCGCTCTTTCGCTGCGCTCATATCCACGTTGTCCATGCCGGTACCGCAACGGGAAATAATCTTAAGTTCCGGCAAGGCATCCATAACGCGCGCCGTCAGGGGCTCCGTTCCTGCAGCAACAGCCACACAGCCCTGCAGCAACTCAATGGTTTCATCTTCTGTCAGCTTGCGGCCATGAGGATTCAGCACGTATCCGATACCGGCCTTGCGCAGCAGGTCGAGCGGCTCTTCGCTGAACTTGGCAAACGATGATGTGGTAATGGCAATTTTCATATGGGTACCTACGAGGTCTGATCTGAAATGTTTTCGGGCTTACGGCTGCCGGTAACGCGGGCCGGAACGCCCGTTACGATGGCGTAAGGCGGCACATCGCGGGTAACAACGGCTCCTGCCCCTACCACGGCACCGGTACCGATGCGGACATCAGGCAGAATGGTGCAGTTCGCACCTATCCAGACGTCATCTTCGACGGTGATTGTTCCGGCTTTATGCCCCTGCATGCTGATGGGAACATCGGCATGTTCAAAGCGATGATTTGCCGCACGTAGCACAGTGCCCGGGCCGATGCCGCAGTCGCTGCCGATGCTGATGCGCCCGCCGTCTTCGGCATCAATAAATACGCCGCTGTTCAGCGCACTGCGCGTGCCTATCTGCAAAAGACCGTTACGGGCATACAGACTGCAACGCGGCATGATGCGTACATCAGGGCCGAAGTGCATGTTCGCACAGCCCCGCAGCAGGCAACCGATGCCCATACGCGGCGCACCGGAGGCAAATAGCAGGCGCAGTCCGGCCATACGCAACATCGTTCCCACAGCCGTAGGAACTATACCCAGCAGCCATACCCAGAGTTCCTCAAGGTTGGCCGCCAGCGCAGCGCGTAAAGAATGGTTGCCTTTGCGCGGAATCATACGCTTATTCTCCGGTGTACTGCAGACGCAGCGTATCTTCCTGCATCATGGCACGGGCGCGCTCAAGGTCCTGCGGCGTATCCACGCTGAGAGTACGCCCCGCGAATGGAACCATGCGTACTTTTTCGCCGTGTTCAAGAATACGCATCATATCTACGGATTCGATCCGTTCCAGCGGAGTTTCCGGCAGGCTGTTGAACCGCAGCAGGTAATCGCGGCGGAAAGGGATGACACACACCTGCTTGCGCATAGGTACCTGCGTTACGCCTTTTTTACGGGAAGGCACAGCCTCGCGCGAAAAATACAGTGCATCGTTGTTAAGATCCGTGACCACCTTGACTTCGTTGGAGTCTTCAAATTCTTCCGCGGTTTCCATGTCAGCCATCAGGTTGGTCACATTGACAGACGCATCAGCCAGCATAGGAGCAATGGCATCGTCAATCATGTCGGGAGTAACCATGGGTTCGTCTCCCTGCACCATGACCACAATGTCCACACGCTTTCCGGTAAGTTCTTCAATCTTCAGCATGGCTTCTGCCGTGCGGTCCGTACAGCGTTCGTGGGTATCTGCGGTCATAACGGCCTTGATGCCCGCCTTTTTCGCATATTCCATGATGACTTCGTCACATGTCGCAATCCATGTTTCTGTCACGGCAGGTGCCATTGCGGTGCGCAGCGCCACGTGTCCGACCATAGGCACACCGTGGATATCGGCCAGCGGCTTGCCGGGAAAGCGGCTTGAACCCATGCGGGCAGGAATGACGGCTATAATGTTCATTACGGTTTCCTTGCGGGTGCCGCGTGTTTGATCGCGGCGGAATTGTTTGTTTATTCTTTTGCGGCGTCCGGACTATCCACCAGTACGCCTTGTATGATTTCCATTTCGGGATTCATTTCGCGGTGCAGCTCTTCAATAGCCCGAAGCACCCCCTGCCCCAAGTCGGTATGCAGAACAGGAGTCATTTTTTTACCCATACGGGGGCTGAAGTTGTACGGCGTAATTTCATAATGGCCGCTGTCGGGATTATCGTTGAAAGAAAACTCAACGGGTCTGCCCAGCATTTCAGCAATCATCTTCAGCAGATTGCCCACCTGCATAGGCTGGTGCCCCGTCAGCACGATATGCTGGTTGGCATATTCGGGCTTTAAAATTTCAACGCTGGAAAGGGCTGCGTCCTCTACGTGGATGTATTCGCGCAACGCCGTGGGACGGCCGTAGTATTTGATACGTCCTGTTTCCAGTGCCTCACGCACAAAGCGGTAGATGGCATTGCGGTGGTCGGCGCGGGGGCCGTACAGCGAGCCGTACCGCAGGATAGTGTATTCAACCCCGTGCACCTGCTGGTAGTTTTCGATGTACAGTTCGCTTGCCTGCTTACTGCAGCGATAAAAACTGCCGGACTGGCTGTAAACGTATACCGAACTGGCAAAAACAAAACGCTGCACTCCTGCAATCCGGCAGGCTTCCAGCACTACTGTATTTCCTAAGATATTATACCGTACGGTATCCACAGGCCGGTTGCCCGCCTCGCCTATATCGGCGATGCCTGCAAAGTTATATACGGCATGAGCGTCGTTGACAGCCTCCAGCACGGCGGCCTCGTCAAGAATATCGCCTATGACCATACTCTGGTCGTCGCGCAGCCACGGCGAGCGCACGATATCAAATATCGTCACCTCGTGACCGGCATCCGAAAGCTTGTCGCAGACGTGGGAGCCCAGAAATCCGGCTCCGCCGAAAACGGTTATCTTCATATAGTCTCCTGCGGCGCGCCTAACGGTTTTTTGCCAGCGGATTCTGCGCCGCGTGCCACAGGAACACGGCATCCAGCCCGTATGCGATAAACCGGTAACCCTGCCCGATACGCTGCGAAAGCTGCTGCGGGTCGGGCGATACAATGTGCAGCCCCATAGGCACGTTATGCCTTGTGGCGGCTTCTTCTATACGGGCAAGCGCTGCCGTAAACCGTGGATTATCAAATTCGCCCGTGCAGTCCATTGAGCCGGAAAGGTCATATGGCCCTACCATTATGGCATCGAGACGCGGATGGCTGAGAATTTCATCAATACTGTCCACCGCGCGGATATGTTCAATCTGGGCCACAAACAGGGTTTCTTCCGCTTGTTTCAGCCCGCCATCAAAATTTTTACCGTACAGGTTCCCTCTGCAAAAACCGACACCGCGTGTGCCGGAAGAAGGATAAAGCGCGTACCCGATGGCCGCATCCAGCTGGCTTCGCGATTCAATCATGGGAAAGATGAGTCCCCGTGAACCGGAATCGAGCGAGGCCTTGATGGCTGTCATGTCGCAATGCGCCACCCGTGCAAAAGGGGCCGCACCGCCAAGTGCAATAGCGCGGAACATATCCGGCAGATGCGAACGGCTGAAAGCTCCGTGCTCAAGGTCAACGGCAACCCAGTCATAGCCTGCCGCCCCCATGACTTCTGCCACATCGGCAGAAGGAAGCTGCAGCCATGTGCCGATGGTGGCACCACCTGTGCGCATTGTTTCGCGGATAGATTGAGCTGTGTTCATTGGTATGTCTCTGCAACCTGCCGAAAGCACGGGTTAGAAAATCTTCCAGTGAGGACGCTTCATAATGACATCGTGGCTGTCTTCAAACTGTGCTTCTGTCAGCATCAGCGTACGGACGCGGCGTTTTAAATGCTTTTCCGCGTTCATACACAGCGTGTGTACTTTCTCAGGGTCCACATCACCCACGATAAGCACATCAATCAGCCCGCTGTCTATGCCTTTGGCATAATCATCCAGAATGTACACTTCGAGCACCGTACCCAGATGATTGACGATGATCTCCATCAGGCCGTCTATGCCCATGTGCTTGCGCACAATGGAGCTTATTTCCGGAAAAAACGGGTGCTTACGGTTGGCATTATAAAAGATGTACCGCCCCTTCTTCTCCTTATTCAGGTATCCGGCTTGCGAAAGCCCGTCGAGCTCCTCCTTGAGAGCATTGGGAGACAGTTCAAACTCTGCTGCAAGCTCCCGCAGATAGGATGATACATCCGGATTCAGAAAGAGCTTGATAAGCAGTTTGACCCGTGTCTTCGACGTAAAAAGCGAACTGAGCATATTCATGGTGTACAACTTACCTGTACGTTGAACTTTAGGCCCTGTGGAATTCCACTGGACTCAAATATCTGTCCCGCACGTCAGGTGCGCGGAGCCTGTGCCCTTGTGGCAAGAAATTCTTCGTATTTCGGCAGCACTTCGTTTGTGGCGCCTTGCATGCGCACCGTTCCGCTGTCGAGCCAGACCAGGGAATCGCAGTCTTCTATGGTGGAAAGACGGTGTGCGATAACAATGATCGTGTAACTATGCGCAAGAGAGCGGATAGTCTGACGGATGAAGTCTTCGCTGCCTTTATCCAGTGCACTGGTGGCCTCGTCCAGCACCAGCACCTGAGGACGCGTATAGAGAGCCCGGGCCAGTGCCACACGTTGTGCCTGCCCGCCGGAAAGACGCGCGCCGCGCTCACCGATGGGGGTGTCTTCTCCTTGCGGAAGAGTGGCGATGAAATCCATACCTGCCATCCGGCAGCATTCCAGCACACGGGCACGGTCAAAGCTGCCACCCTGAGGTACAAATGCAATGTTTTCCGCAACGGTGCCGTCAATGATGTAAGGCTTCTGCCCCACATACCCTACCCGCTCACGCCATGCGCTCATGGTGTCCGGTGTCAGCTGCACCCCGTCCATGTCTATGGAGCCGTGCTGCACGGGTAAAAGCCCTGTCAACAGGTCTGCAATGGTGGTTTTGCCGGCGCCGGAAGCGCCTACGATCCCCGTCATGCTGCCTGCGGTAAAAACAAGCGAAACGCCGTCCAATGCAGGAGCAGAATCTGCATCGTATGAAAAGCGTACTTCATTAAAGGAAATGGCCTTCTGCAACGCGGGCAGCTGCCCTGTGCCTGTCTGGTCGGCTGCGTAGGGCGCATTAAGCATATCGATAATACGCAGGGTCTGCGGCAACGCCCGGCGGATATTCGCCAGACGGATGAGGATACGGTTCACCGCAGGCAAAGCGCGCCACGCGGCAACGCCCAGCAGGGCCAGCGTGCCCGTAACGGCAGCGGGAGAAGCGCCAGCGCCCAGAGTAAGGTACAGCGTGACGCCGCACAGAGCAAAAACGCCTGCAGACTCCATCAGCCACTGAGGCGAAGTGCCCAGTACACGGGTTACCGCATCGGCGTTCGCCGCAATGTGCACACGGCCTTTGAAGGCATCAAAAAACACATCGCCCCTGTTCGAGGCCTTTATGTCTTTAATACCGTGCAAAGCCGTGGTCGCGGCCTTGCTGGCTTCCATATCATAGCGCGACCATGTGGCAGCGTGCCTGTCTATGCCCGGCCGCACAACACGCAACACAAGAATGGCAGCAATCAGAAGCACCGCCATGATGATGGTGCTGGCCAGCGGAGCCCATGCAATCAGCATGGCTACCGAAACAACGGCGACAAGCAGTTCATTCAGCCCCTGCATGGCTTGAAACATCAAAGCACTGCCCACTTCGCGCCGCCACGCAAGCAGCGTTACAAGGTCAGCCGAATGCTGCGAAAGGTGCCATTGATACGGACGGCGCAGAAAACGGCGCAGGAGCATTTCGCCCACTTTGATATCAACCTTTGCACAAAACGTGCTGCTGCGCAGCGTGATAAGCCATGCGCCGGCATTTTTAAGCACAACCAGAAACAACATGGCACAACTAAGGTAAATCAGCAGCTGCCTTGCTGTTTCGGGGTAATAGCTGCCTGCCAGATTGCGCAGCCCCTCAAGGCGGGGAGAAGTAAGAACCGTCTCCGGCGCGGTGGCGGCAGAGGCAAAAAGAGCCACACAGGCAATGAAGGCCATTTCAACCAACGAAACAGCACACATTCCCGCACCGGTCAGCCAGAAGCGACGGCGCAGACTGGACGGCAGAAGATGCAGAATGCTGCGTATTACGGTAAGCGTGGAGTGAAGCATTGATTGTCAGTTATTTCTAAGCGCTAACTTTGAGCGCCGGTGTATTGTGCGCTGATTTTTTACAGACCTGTTGCCATGTCGATTCTTTTTGAGTACAGAAAAACTGTACAAACTAAGTATCCGCATGGCGTATTTATGTCAACGGGCATACGAAAAAACGGGACTACACAACAGATAAAATTACCGGACGCCCCCCGTAAGGACTGTTGTTTTTCAACAAAAACAAGCACTCTCCACGTGTTCCGGATGCATATTATTTTGTCTTTTTCGTACTTTCAAACAGTAATCAACAGGCAGCAACACAGTGACGCACTTTATATCTGACAAAAACCCGCTCTTCTTCATAGCCGAGATAGGCGGCAACCATGAAGGCGACTTTGACTATGCAAAGCATCTTGTTTCGCTGGCCATTGATTCCGGCGCAGATGCCGTAAAATTGCAGGTATATTCCGGCGACACGCTGGTCAGCCGGATTGAAAGCCCTGACCGTAACAAGCATTTTAAAAAATTTGAGCTTAGCCGCGGTCAGTACGAAGAATTGATAGGCATGTGCGCAGATGCCGGTGTGCAGTTTATGGCATCGGTGTGGGATACGCACAGACTCGGCTGGATTGAGCCGCATGTACGCATCCATAAAGCCGGTTCCGGCGACCTGACGGCCTACCCCATGCTGCGGGCGCTGGTAGCATCCGGCAAGCCGCTGATTCTTTCCACCGGCCTTTCAACCATGCCGGAAGTTGAAGCCGCAGTACGGTACATCGGGCAGCTTGACGCTTCGTACATTGCCGGAGGCAAACTGGCGCTCCTGCAGTGCTCCTCTGCCTACCCATGCCCCGACGCCGATGCCAACCTGCATGTCATGCAGTCTCTCCGGCAGGCATTCGGACTGCCTGTGGGATATTCCGACCACACTACGGACAACGAAGCAGCCTATGCAGCCGCAGTAATGGGTGCACAGATACTGGAGATGCACTTTACCGATACCCGCGAGGGCAAGGTCTTTCGCGATCATCTGGTTTCCATCACCCGGGACGAGCTGAAAGACCTGCTGGACCGTATCCGGCGTGTTCGAACTCTGCAGGGCAGCCATGTAAAGCAGCCCACCTCTACGGAGCTTGCACAGGGGCATGTCGCCTCCTTCCGCCGATCTGTCTATGCAGCGCGGCCCATCGCGGCGGGCGAATTCTTTACGAATGACAACCTTACTGTGCTGCGCCCCGCCCACGGCCTTTGCGCCAGCCGCTACGACGAATGCATCGGGCGCAGGGCGCTTCGCAACATCGGCGAGCATGAAGTGCTGACTGAAGCCGATCTTGAAGACCGTTAACCGTCCGCAAGAGGCGCCGCGAACCGGCTCGCCAAAGGATAGCAGATGACTTCTTTTAATGAGAACAACGCAGCGCATCCCCCTGTACAGGAAGGTACTCCTTCAGAGCAAAAGTCCGGCGGCGGCACCGGATGCCGTGAAGGAGTTATGCACGGGCTGGACGGCAGCAACCGCATCGCCGATGAGCCCATACGCTTTCAAAGCAGGGTCCGCTCTGCCCAGAGTGAAAACGTATGGCACAACATACGGCGCTGGTGGCTGCTGCGCGGAGTCGGCCATGCGGGGTCAGGCATTCACATGGACGCCGGAGTGCACCTGATGCGCTACAAGGCAAATATGACGTTCGGCGAACGGGTATTTTTTAAAGAAGGCGCCAGAGTATGCGCCGCGCAGCCCGATGCGGTTGTGCACATCGGCCGGAATACCACCATCGGCTACCACACATATATTTTTGCCAGTAGCGGCATAACAATAGGTAATGACTGTCTGATCGCTCCGTTTTGTTATCTTGTGGACGCGGATCATGGCATAGCAGCAGGAAAAAACATCAACACACAGGACATGTCGGCCCGCCCCATCGTCATTGGGGATGACGTATGGCTGGGAGCGCGGGTTACCGTGCTTTCAGGAGTGCATATAGGCAACGGTGCGGTTGCCGGTGCCGGCAGTGTGATTAATGCCGATGTTCCCGACAACGTCATTGTAGCGGGTTCTCCGGCGCGGATTGTAGGATACAGGAAATGAGCACACTTACACAGCACATGAGAAGGGTGGGCATAATTCTGCTGGCACGGCTGGATTCGTCGCGCCTGCCCAGAAAAGCACTTCGCATGGCTCAAGGCAAAGAGATGCTTGGCTATGTGGTGGAGCGTGCCCGCTTGGTTGAAGGGATTTCAGAAATTGTTCTGGCTACCACGGACAGAGAAGTGGACGATGAACTGGAAGAGTTTGCAGCAAAATATGACCTGAGCCTTTTCCGGGGTTCGGCAGAAGACGTTGCAGGGCGCGTGGCGGCCTGTGCCCGCTGGCGCGGCTGGGATGCCTTTGTCCGTATCAACGGCGACAGTCCGTTTATTGATCCGCATACTATTTCGTGCGCAGTAAATCTGCTGTACGGGCTGGACGGCATCGGCTGCAGAGTCGGCGACAACACGGCACAAAGAGGCAATGTACATGCCGCCTGTGCCGATGTGCCGCTTATGGTTAACGGCACGGTGACTCTGGCTGGGTATTCGGGGCACGATGCAACGGAGCTGCCAGACCTTGTAACCAACGTTCTACGCCGCACCTTTCCCAAAGGGCAAAGCGTGGAAGCATGCCGTACTTCTGTGTTTCTGGAAGGATACTCGCGTATGACCCTGCCGGAGCACTTCGAGCATGTGACCAAATATTTTTATGATACCCGCAGCGTACGCATTATGAATATGGAGTCCGGAAACCCCTCGCTGGGAGAAGTTCAGCTTTCGGTGGACAGCCCCGAAGACTTTGCCATGTTCGAATGTATTCTGCGCCAGATGAACAAGCCGCATACAGAGTATGAGGCACATGAGATACTTGAATTATACAGGAACTGCCTGAATGGCTAGCCAACCTCTGGTTACCGTCTATATAACCAACTACAATTACGGCGCGTACCTGCGTCAGGCTGTGGACAGCGTATTTACGCAGACGTTCACAGACTATGAGCTCATCATCATCGATGACGGTTCGACAGATGGCTCCCGCGAGATTGTTCTGGAGTACGAAGGACGCGAAGGCGTTACTGTTCTGCTGCAGCAGAATTCGGGCCTTAACCGCACCAGCAATACCGCGCTCAGCATGGCACGGGGCCGGTATATCATGCGCCTTGATGCCGACGACTACCTTGCCCCGCAGGCGCTTGCCGTCATGGTGGAAGTGCTTGAGCGCAACCCCTCCGTTGGGCTGGTGTTTCCCGATTACTATTACGTTAACGAAAGCGGCGCGATACTGGGCCGTGAAATACGCAACGACTTCAATGGCGGCGTATCCCTACCGGACATGCCGGCTCACGGCGCATGCACGCTGATCCGGCGCTCACATCTGCTGAGTGTCGGCGGCTACAGTGAAGAGTTCCGTTGTCAGGATGGGTATGACCTGTGGTTGCGGTTTATTGAAAAGCACGAAGTGCGCAATGTGAATGAGCCGCTTTTTTATTATCGCCAGCACGGCGGCAGCCTTTCCGGCAATCGCAAGATGATTGTGGAAACCCGCGCACGCATCAAAGCGGCCCATGCACAGCGCAGCAACCGACCGGAATGCCCCACGCTGGCATTCATTCCCGTGCGTGGCAAATCTGTTGATTCCGGCTGCCTGGCGCTTGAATCGTTGGATGGCAAAACACTGCTGGACTGGACAATCGACGCGGCACTTGAAGCACAGCAGCTTTGCGGCGTGGCTGTAACCACGCCCGATGCAGATGTCATCGCGCATGTCCGCAGCCGGTACGGCGATGCCGTACATGTGCTGGAACGCCCGAAGCAGATGGCCCGCAGCAACACGACACTGCATGATACCATGATGCATGTGCTGCAGAACATGCCGGAGCATGCAAAAACAGCATGCGCGTGCATGATGCTGTCGGTGGAAACGCCGTTCAGAAGCAGTCTGTATATTGATAAAGCCATCAACACTGCCCGTATCTTCGACGTGGATACCGTCATTGCCGTGTCTCCGGAAAACGATCTGTTCTTCCGGCATGACGGAACCGGCCTGCATCTGGTAGGCAACGACATGAAGTACGGCGGTAAGCGCTTTGAGCGTGAATATCTTTTTCGGGCGGTACCGGGGCTGCACCTTCTGACCCGCAGCTGGTATGAATCCAACCCCAACTGGTTGGGAGATCGCGTAGGACACATTGTACTGGCAGAAGACGCCCTGCACCTTGTGCGTACTATGCGTGACCTTGCCGTTGCCCAAACCCTGCTTTCGTGGGAGCGTAACTGAAAATGTGCGGCATTGCCGGATATATCGGCCCTCGTCTGATCGAAGAAGGCGCGGTCACCCGTTGCCATGAGGCCATGCGCCATCGCGGGCCCGACGGACGGGGCACCTTTCGTGACAACACACCCGACGGACGGCACGTTGTGCTGCTGCACGCGCGGCTTTCCATTGTAGACCTTGACCCTCGTGCGGGACAGCCCATGAGCCGTGGCGGCTATACCATGGTCTTCAACGGCGAACTGTACAACTATCTTGAACTGGGCGCACGGTTACGCGATGCGGGGTTGGAGTTTACGACCAAAGGCGATACGGAAGTTCTGCTGACAGTGCTGTCTCCAAAAGGACGGGAAGCCCTCGGACACGGCAATTTGCCGGAACAACAAGGTATGGCAGCCGTTCTTGACCGTTGCGAAGGCATGTGGGCGTATGCACTGTACAATGCCTCAACCGGCGATCTGATGCTGTGCCGTGACCGCTTCGGCGAAAAGCCGCTCTACGTAATGCGTGATGCTGACGGAGGCGTTTACTTCGGCTCCGAACCGAAGCTGCTGGCAGCCCTTTCCGGTCGGCGTCTTCCGGTAAACAGGCAGCACATGGCCCGCTATCTGGTTAACGGCTACAAGGCACTCTATAAAACTCCGCAAACATTTTTTGAAGGAGTGCACGAGGTGCACTCCGGCACCATGCTGACCATCCGGCAGAATGACTGCCAAAAGCATACCTACTGGGCCCGTCCTGTGTCGGATTATGACCCTGTACAGCACGACATGACCTTTGGCGAAGCAGTGCAGGGCGTACGGGACAGGCTTATCCGTTCCGTTGAGCTGAGGTTGCGCTCGGACGTACCGCTGGCATTCTGCATGAGCGGCGGCATTGATTCCAATTCTCTTATCTGCATTGCCCGCAAGGTGTTCGACTACAACGTGCACGGCTTTACCGTCATGAATACGGATACCCGCTATGAAGAGCGTGCATACGTAGAGCATGTGGTACGGGAACTGGGTCTACGTCACACTGCCGTTGCGCCCTCCTGCCACGGCTTTCTGGAAGGATTGCGTACGCTGGTACAGGCGCATGACGCACCGGTATTCACCATCTCATACTACGTTCACTGGCTGCTTATGCAGCAGATTCGTGAGCACGGATATGCAATTTCCATCAGCGGCACGGCAGCGGACGAACTTTTTTCCGGTTATTACGACCACCACAACCTGTACCTTGCCGCTTTACACGGCCGAGGTGCTGTATACGACGAAGCGCTAACCAACTGGCGGCAGGACGTTGCCACCATCGTCCGCAACCCGTACCTGCAGGACCCTGATGTCTTTGTAAAAACACCTGATGAACGCGGGCACATCTTCCTGCATAACGACCGGTTCGCTTCGTACCTCAGCATGCCCTTTACCGAACCGTTTGCAGAAGAGGCATACCACGCAGTGCCCTTGCGCAACCGCATGCTGAATGAACTGTTCCACGAGGCTGTTCCCGTTATTCTGCATGAAGACGACCTGAACGCCATGTATCATTCCGTGGAAAACCGGTCGCCTTTTCTGGACAGGGCCCTGTTTGACTTTACCCAGCGCATTCCCACACGGCATCTGGTGAAAGACGGCATGGCAAAAGCGGTTCTGCGTGAAGCCATGCGCGGTATTGTGCCGGATATGGTTCTGGATAACCGCCGCAAGGTGGGCTTTAACGCCCCTGTGCTCGATTTTCTTGACGTGCACGATAAAACCGTCCGCTCGCAAGTGCTGGCGGACAGCCCCATATGGGATGTCGTGCGACGTGATGCCGTGGAAGCCATGCTGGACGGCAGAACACTGGGTAACAGCGAAAGCAAATTTGTTTTCAACGTGCTGTGCTGCAAAATGTTTCTGGAAGATGCGGGCACGGTGTAGCGACCTTGTAAACGGCTGCAGGCCGCGCCGCTTGTTTTTTGTCCTCCCATGCCGGTGCAGGCAGGCAAGGCATACGCTGCGATGCTGCCAATAGCTGGCGTTAACCTTAAGGCTTCGGAAGCAACCGCCTATCAGGCACCTTCCGGAAACCTTCCGACAACTCTATGCAGGTGTCTTTATGAATATGATGCTTGAGATGCTGTTTGGTGAAGCATTGTGGCGCATCTGGAGCAAGCTGGTTGTTGCCATGCTGCGTTTATATGGCGTGCAGGTGGGAAATGGGTTTTTCATAAAAGGCCACCTGCTGCTGAAGCTGCGGGGAAAGCGCAAAAACATCATCATAGGCGATAATGTCAGCGTTTTCGGCGAGCTTGATCTGCGAAACAGAGAAAACGGGACGATCATCCTGTGTGACAGCGTGGTGGTGGACGGACCGTGCAGACTGGTAGCCGCCCGTGAGGCCGTGGTGGAAATCGGAGAAGGAAGCGCGCTTACTCCGTATCTGCTGCTGAATGCCGGAGCGGATGTGCGCATCGGCAAAGGTACTATTATCGGCCCGCGCGCCAGCATCAACGCCAGCGAACATGTGTTCCAGCGCAACACTCCGGTCCGGCAGTCCGGCTATGAGCATAAAGCTATCACCATTGGAAATGACTGCTGGCTGGCGGCAAATGTATCTGTAGTGAAAGGGGTAACCATAGCTGACGGCAGCGTGGTGGGCGCCAATGCAGTGGTCACAAAGGATACAGTCCCGTACTCTGTTAATGCCGGTGTACCTGCACGGCAGATAGGCGAGCGCCGATAGGCACAGGCGAGGGATGCTATGGGCGATGTAATTCATATAATCGATTCCTGCTCCGCCGCCGCGGCAATGCGGCATGAAGTGGGCGAGCAGGTGCACCGCGGGCATGTATATTCCACTCACTGGTCTGTTGTAGATTATCTGTCTGCCCATGACATCAAGTGCATTGATATTTCTTCATATACAAATGATGCGGACCTGCGCGGCCTTATGCTGGGCACATGTGACGACCTGAAGGCTATTCTGGCCCCGCTGGACAAGGCTGTTGCGCCTGAAATCTGCCGTCTGGCAGGTATCCCTGCCATGCCGCTTTTCGACATTATCTACCGCTATCACGGGCACTATAACCTGACGGGACTTCGCCTTTTCTCTCACTGGTTAGAGTCGGAACTGGTTAAACACGACGTGGTCACCGTGCATTACTGGCACACTCGTGAAGCGGCAGACCACCCCATTTTTTCTTTTTCGCGCATTTTACAGCAGGCAACGTCGCGGCACAGCGCAGGGTTGATTGACCATGTCGTCTCGCAACGAAGCACAGTTGCCGAACGCTGGTATAAGCGCATCCGCAGGCTGGCTCTTGCCCCGCGCCGGACGCTGCAACGGCTGGCTTCTTACAGAGAAGTGCATAAAAAAGCAGTCCTTGGCGAAGGCGCCACGCTTGCAGTGATCTTTGAGCCGGAAAAAAGGCTGCCTGAATTACTGGAACAAAGCGTTGATGAAATTTTGCTCTGGCCACGCAGCGGTGTGCGGGAAGTGGAAGGTGTGCCCGCGATCAGTACTTCGCGCTGGGCGCAGGCAGCACATGTAGCCCGCAGCGCCAAAGCAGAGAGTGCAGCCCCTCACAACACAAACGCAAAGGCCAGTACCACACCTGTTCAGTCCGAACAGGCTGAACACGTTGATCAAGCCGATCGGGCTGACCAAGCTGCTATGGCTGATCAGGCTGGCACCGCAATGCCCCATGCAGAAGATGAGACAGCACCCCTGCACATGGCAGCAACCAACACTCTGCAGGCAGTGGCCCTATCCGGCATCTATGAGCCAGATGCCGATGTTGTGCGGAATCTGGTATTGGATGATTTTGCCGGTCGCGCCAGAGAACTGCTGGAGCCTGCCGTCTATATGCAGCAGGTACACCGCCGGCATCCCGTAACGATAGGAGTGTGGTCAGTACCTTTGATAGGCACCCCTTCACGTCTGGCGGCTGAGGTGCTGATGCAATGCGGAGTGCCTGTTGCAGGGTTGCAGCATGGTGGCTGCTACCTGTCGCAGCATCTGGGTGAAAAGCATTTTCTGACAGACTTTACAGCCTGCACGCGTTTTATCAGTTACGCAGCCGACCAGCAGACTTTTGAAGAAGCATACAGCGAAGAAGAAAGAGTGGCCTATGGCGGTGAACGTGGGCCCTGCGCGGTTCTGCGGGGCGGCAATATCGACCATGTGTCGCCGCTGATTGGCACACAGCCCGTGGATATTGTTTTTCCCGTAACAAACGCCGTTGACCTTTTCTGGACGTGTCGCACCGGAGCAGACAGGCTGGCACGGGCGCAGGTGGACATTATGCAGGCCATCGACTCTCGTGTCGACCTGACCAGTATTGTCAAGCCGTTCCCGCATGCGTCACGGGACAGCATAGCCGTGTCCGAAGCGATGGAAGCCCTGACACACAGCTCTGTAGTTCAGATGGGCTGGCGTGATTTTCTGGAGCGCTACAAACCTTTGCTTGCAGTTATTGAGTTTCCTTCAACTCCTCTGTATGAAGCACTGGCTTACGATATAGATATTTTTCTGCTGGCGGACACCACGGCTCCGTTTACCCCTCATGCACTGAACTTATTGGAGAAACGTGTACATATTTTTTACTCTGCAGAGGAGCTTGTTGCAGCGGTTATGCGCTATACGCCAGAGCAATCCGGCTCTTTGCGGGACAATGCCTTTTATAATGCATATGTAAATACTGAAGCAGCACTAAAAAATATTACCGTTCATCTCTCTGAAATAATTGCATCTCGTTTAAAATAGGCACAATATCCTTTCTGGCTGCCGTTTTTCAGGTAGTTACTTTCACACTAATAATTGACATCCAAACTATTCCGGTTTAGGAATGGTTATCATTAATTGATGATGGAGGCTTTCATGGCTGCACAGACACGTATGACAAGGCAACGCAAGGTGATTCTTGACGAGTTGCGCAAGGTGACAAGCCACCCTACGGCGGATGAGATATACGAAATGGTACGTCCTATTCTGCCGCGCATCAGTCTGGGCACCGTGTACCGCAATCTGGATCTGCTTGCAGAGACAGGTGAAATTCTGCGTCTGGAACACGCAGGTGCGCAGAAGCGCTTTGACGGCAACACCATGCCTCACCAGCACGTACGCTGCACCAAGTGCGGCCGCGTTGGTGACGTAATGTCGCCGCTCGAAGTTCCCGCTTTCAATCAACTGGATGTGCCGGGCTTTACCGTTTCGGCTGCACGGGTTGAATTTGAAGGCATCTGCGACGATTGCATGACCAGCAACTAGCGGATTCGCGGTACAGACATGCTTAAGCACAACGGGTGAGGGGGCGTTATGCCCCCTCGCACAGCCTGTGCCTCTTAAACTTTGGCCTGGGCCTGCAAAGGAGGTGACCGTATGGCAACCCCTGAAGAAATGTGGCGCTGCCAAACAGTGAACTGCGGGTATGTATATGACCCCGACCGCGGAGATCGTAAGGGAAAAATTCCCAAAGGAACCCGCTTTGAAGACCTTCCGGAAGCGTGGAGGTGTCCGGTGTGCGGAGGCAGCAAAAAATGCTTCCGTCCCCTTGCCGGCCCCGGCTCGGTAGAGGCTACCCACTGCGAGCTGGAAACAGAATAAACTGCGATTCCGGTCTTCTCGCTCTGTAAATTTATTATGTAAGGCCCGACAGGTAGTACTTGCCGGGCCTTATTATCTCCTGCCCCTGCGCTCTGAAAAAGATGCAGGTGACACGCAACAAAACAGCCCGCCGGAATACTCCGGCGGGCTGTTGTTTTTACGTTCGCTTTGCTGGCTAGCTCTGCGTTTTAAGCATCTGCCAGTATCTTTCATAAATCTGCAGCGCCGGGCCTACTGCGTCGCAGAATTCACTCTCGCTCATATCCTTTTCAGAGGGAGAAACAGCGCGGCTGTTTTTCAGCCCTTCAGGCAGCAGGTGCCATGCACCCTTGTTCGGGGTGGAGTACAGGTACTCTTCAACAATCTGCTTGGCAATTTCAGGGCGCAGCAGGAAGTTGATAAAAGCATGAGCGTTGTCCTTGTTTTCTGCATTCTTGGGAATGCACAGGCTATCCAGCCACAAGGGAGCGCCTTCCTTGGGGTAAATATACTGCAGGTTAGGCATTTCCTGTGTAAGCACAGTGGCGTCGCCGTTCCACGACATACCGATAACCACTTCTTCGCTGGCAAAAGCCTGCTTGGTTGCGGTTACATCAAATACGCGTACGGACGGGTAAAGCTTTTTAAGAAACTCATAAGCGTCTTTGATTTCCGCCTCGTCACGGGTGTTTACAGAGTGCCCTGTGGCAAGCAGCGCCATGCCCATGGTGTCGCGCATATCGTCAGACAGAATGACCTTGCCCTTGAATTCAGGACGCAGCAGATCGTGCCAGCTGGTGATAGAAGCAGGATCGACACGGTCAGTGTTTACCAGAATGCTTGTCGAACCCCACATGTAGGGGATGGAATAGTCATTCTGCGGGTCAAAGGGCTGATTCAGTACGAACGGATCAAGCTGGTCGAAGTTGCTCAGCTTGCTGCGGTCAATCTTGGCCAGCAGCCCCTGCTCGCGCATCAGAGTTACAAAATACGTAGAAGGCACCACCACATCGTAGCCTTTGCCGTCAAGCAGCTTGAGCTTGGCAAACATCGCCTCGTTGGACTCGTAGGTGGTGTAGTTTACATTGATGCCGGTTTCTTCGGTAAACTGGGTCAGCAGATGCTGGGGAGTATATTCCGACCAGTTGTACACGTTGACGACTTTTTCATCCTGCGCAAAAGCCGCCTGCGCGGTAACCATGCACAGAAGGGCCGTCAGGATGACGGCGAAGAGCTTTTTCATGGGCGTCTCCTTGCCTTGCTAAGAGTGTGAGCCAACAGTACCAAAACGATGGTAAGACAGAATAACACCGCGCTCAGCGCGTTGATGTCGGGCTTTACGCCCAGACGAACCATTGAGTAGATGCGCAGGGGCAGAATATCAAAGCTCGGCCCCGTCACAAAAAAGCTGATGAGCACGTCATCCATGCTCAACGTAAAGCTAAGCAGCCAACCGGCCAGAACAGCAGGCATGATAAGCGGCAGAATAATATGCCGGAAGGCCTGTCCCTCACTGGCGCCAAGGTCTTTTGCCGCCGCCACCACATCTTCATCAAACTCGGCAAACCGGCCCAGCACCGTCACTGTGACAAAAGGCAGACACAGCGTGACATGCGCAATGAGCAACGTGGTAAAGCCAAGCTCAATATGAAAGAAGATAAAGAAGATAAGCAGCGAGATTCCCATGACAATGTCCGGCGACACAGTAAGCACATAGGTAAGCCCGTGCAGCACCTTGCGCCCCGTAAATCGGTAGCGGTGGATGCACAGGGCTGCCAGCGTGCCCAGAACGGTGGCGCAGGTGGCGGCAATGGTAGCCACCATCAGCGAGTTGCCGGCGGCGTCCATAAGCTGCTGGTTATTAAACAGCTGCTGATACCACTTCCAGGTAAAGCCTTTCCAGTCCGTGGTATACTTTGCATTGTTCACGGAATAGCCGATGACAATAAGGATGGGCAGGTACAAAAATGCATAGACCAGCCACAGGTACGAGCGGCGCACTATCTTTTTCATTACAGGCCCTCCCCGTACATTTCATCGTCATTATGCTGGGCACTGCGCTTTTTCGCCATGTAGTACAGCAGAATAAGCACAACAAGAATAAGCGTCATGACAATGCTTGCGGCAGAGCCGAGGGGCCAGTCCCGTGCAACAAGGAACTGGTTCTTAATAAAGCTGCCCATAACAAGCGTCTTGGAGCCGCCCAGAATTTCCGGCACATAAAAGCAGCCCAGAGCAGGCAGAAAAACAAGCATGCAGCCGGCAACGATACCCGGCATGGTAAGCGGCAGAGTAACGTTGAAGAATGTCTGTCTCGTGGTCGCCCCAAGGTCGCGTGCAGCATCAAGCAGCCGCATATCCAGCTTTTCGATGGAAGCGAACAGCGGCAGAATCATAAAAGGCAGCGAGGTATAGGCAAAACCAGCGACCACGGCAATTTCGCTGTACATCAATGAAATGGGTGCATCAATGAGCCCCAAAGCCATCAGAACCTTGCTCAGCACTCCGTTGGATTTCAGAATGATGATCATCGCATAGGTACGGATCAGCGAGTTGGTCCAGAAGGGGATAATGACGAGCAGCAGCAGCCACGGACGCATATGCTCACGCGCTGTAGCCAGCAAAAAAGCAAACGGGTAGCCCAGCAGCAGACAGATAAACGTGGTGATGCCTGCAAGGCGGAAAGACTCCACGAATATTTTGACGAAGATGGGGTCAAACAGCCTTGCAAAGTTATCCAGCGTAAGAACAGGGGCAACAAAAGTGCCGGAGTCGCGCGTCAGAAAAGACGCCGCCACCAGCATAAGGTGCGGAACCAGCGCAAACAGGCCGAGCCACAGCGTCACCGTGGTGATGCTGAAGCGGCGGAAGAATTTACTCCCCTTCATCTCCCAGCACTACCTCCCAGCCGTTTACCCAGGTGACGGCAACGCGTTCGCCCGGAGTGTAGTTGATCTCTTCATCGTCCTCGTTAAAGAACTCGGCCACCATCAGCTGCTTGCCTTCACGCCCGTCGATTCCGTCAAGACGTACCACGATGTCCACCGTGGCTCCTTTATAGACTGTTTCTTCAATGGCCCCTGTAAAGTAGGCGCCTTCGGGCTTGTTGCTCATCATATGCAGACGGATATCTTCAGGCCGCAGCAGCACCTTGATACGATCGCCTAATTCAAACTGCTTTTTTGTCTGTACAAGCGAAGAAGTACCTTCCAGTTCGGCTTCGTACAGAACACCGTTACGACGGCCCGTAACAACTCCGTCCAGAATGTTGATATCACCCACAAAGCGGGCCACATACAGGTTTGCAGGCTCTTCGTAGATTTCCTGCGGGGTGCCTATCTGCTCAATGCGGCCATCGTTCATGACTACAACACGGTCGGACATTGCAAAAGCTTCTTCCTGATCATGCGTGACAAAAACAAAAGTGATGCCAAGCTGGCGTTGCAGGTGTTTGATTTCAAGCTGCATTTTCTTGCGCAGCTTAAAATCCAGCGCACTGAAAGGCTCGTCCAGAAGCAGCACATAAGGATTGTTTACTACGGCACGGGCAATGGCCACACGTTGCTGCTGCCCGCCGGAAAGCCTGTCGGGCTTGCGGCTGCCGAACTGCTCAAGGTGAACCATGCGCAACGCTTCACGCACCCTCTTGGCGATTTCGTCTTTGGGCCGTTTTTGCATTTTCAACCCGAACCCGACGTTGTCGCGCACAGTCATATGCGGAAAAAGAGCATAGTTCTGAAAAACAGTGTTTACCTGACGTTGTTCAGGCGGCACGGTGTTCACAACTTTACCGTCCAGCAGCACGTCGCCGGATGTAGGAGTTTCAAACCCTGACAGCAAACGCAGAATAGTCGTCTTGCCGCACCCCGATGGGCCCAGCAGGGTTAGAAATTCACCGTTTTTGATCTGCAGATCTATGTTTTCAAGCGCGATGGTGTCTTCAAATTGCTTAGACACCCCGCGAAGCTCGAATATATAATCTCGTTCAGCCATCGTCGCACCTCCGATAAATCATGATGCCAACCCGTAAATGACGGGCCGGTACGCGCGGCCAGTGCAGGACGCATCCTGCGATGGTACTCAATTTTATCTATTTGGGAAAATAAGGACAGAAACTGCCCGTGGAGCGCTACGCCCGGGCAACAAGGGGCCGGTATTTATGCGGAAGAACTGACGGAACTCTTTCCATCAGAAAAACCGCAGCCCGGCGTTCGGGCATCGCCGGCGTAATGGACGCGGTGCAGCGCGTGATAAGAGGGGGCGCTGCTATGGTGATGGAGGGTATTCATTATCCCGCCGCTCCCTTGCGATGATCTGTGCCATACGGCACTGTTGCAATACGCAACGCGGGTTTTTTGCCACGAACTGAACGAGTTCACAAGGAAAAAAAGCACTGCAAGCTATACGAAAAAGGCTTTGAAAGCGAACTTTCTGTCACCCGTGCATAACTTCCTGTACAAAGTCTGAAAAATTTTCGCTGCCAATCATTGACAATGAATTTCATTTTCACGTAAAGCGTATTCATCAAAACGAGGACGACACGCATACCCCTTATGAAACGCATGCTCCTTACCAGACCGGCGGCGCGCAGGGTGCCCGAACTTACAGGCTCCGTGGCACAACATACAGCCTGTGATGCCCTGCGTGCGCTGCCGGCGCACAACAATTATAGCTCCTGCGCCTACAACTACTGTATGCAGCCTCCGATTGGCGGAGGCGGAAAACAGTAACATGAGGTTTGCGAGATGGCTAAAGTTCTTATCGTATACGGTTCCACCACCGGAAATACAGAAACAACCGCCGGAATCATCGGCGATGATCTTAAAGGCGCCGGTCACGACGTTGTCGTGGAAGACGTTACCTCTGTAACTGCAGACGGCTTGTGTAAAGGATACGACGCGGTGCTTTTCGGCTGCTCCACATGGGGTGAAGACGAAATCGAATTGCAGGACGATTTTATCGACCTTTACGACGAACTGGACAAAGCAGGCCTTGAAGGCATCAGTGTGGGCTGCTTCGGCTGCGGCGACTCCAGCTACCAGTGGTTCTGCGGGGCTGTAGACGCAATCGAGCAGCGTGCTAAGGAAAACGGCGCAAAAATTATGTGCGAATCGCTGAAGATCGACGGCGACCCGAACTCATGCCGCGACGAAATTACAGACTGGGCCGGCTCTGTAAAGGCCGTGCTCTAACATTTACTGACCACGTGCAGGAGGCATCATGCAACCAAAGTTAAGCATTCATTCCAGAGGAACAGCAAAAGGGTTTATGCGCAGTGTCCTGAGAGGGGTACTCACCGACGACACCCAGCATCTGGCCCGGGCGCTTGCCGAGCAGGAGAGTGAGGCAGGCTTGTGCGTAGATGCCTCTTTGCGCGACGGGGCACTTCCTGCCTCTCACGCCGGAGAGAAACATGGCACGTCAGGTAAATAAGCCAGCTCTCCGGCGTGGGACGAAGCGGGCCGGTAAAGATTTTGAAAAACGCTCCTTCGGTCGCAAGCAGGATAAAGAAGTGCGTGATATCAGTATCTGCCTTGGCACGGTGCTTTTGCTGGAACTTGTTCTGGCAAGCTTTGTAGGCTGAGCCAGCCGCCTTTGCCGTGCAGCTTTGCTCCGCATATTTTACTATAAAAGCTACAGGCATGCCGTATCGGGCTGCCAGACATAAGAAAAGGGCGCGTATGCGCCCTTTTTTGTATCTTGTTGCAGTCGAAAAAGCAGATTGAAAAACAAAGGCTCTTCCACCTGCGGTGACCTTTATTTTAGTGAGCCACCTTACCCAGAAACTCGCGCAGACGCGGATTTTTGGGGTTGCTGAAAAACTCGTTTGGCGGGCCTTCTTCCTGAATACGGCCCTGGTCAATAAAGATCACACGGTCTGCCACATCACGAGCAAAGCCCATTTCGTGAGTGACCACAACCATTGTCATCCCTTCGCTGGCAAGACGCTTCATAACGTCCAGCACTTCACCCACCAGTTCAGGGTCCAGGGCAGAGGTAGGCTCGTCAAAAAGGATAACCTTGGGCTGCATGGCAAGGGAACGGGCAATGGCTACACGCTGCTTCTGACCGCCGGAAAGTTGCTCAGGATACGTGTGCGCCTTGTCCGGCAGGCCAACTTTTTCCAGCAGCTTCTGCCCCAGAATTTCTGCCTCTTTCTTTGCAACCTTACGCACCTTGATAGGGCCGATGGTTACATTCTGCAGAACACTCAAATGAGGGAAAAGATTGAACTGCTGGAACACCATACCGGCTTCTGTGCGCACGTGGTTAATGTTGGTATCCTGTGCGTACAGGTCGTATCCATCTACCACAATGCTGCCGGAGGTAATTTCCTCAAGCCTGTTGATACAGCGCAGAGCAGTGGATTTGCCGGAGCCGGAAGGGCCGATGATAACGACAACCTCTCCCTGCTGCACGGTCAGATCAATGCCTTTAAGCACTTCTGTGCTGCCGTAGCTTTTATGCAGATCTTTGACTTCGATCATGGGTTTCATTTCAGTCTCCTTGCGGCGTTAGCGTTTGGTGCGAGCGTTAAGCTTGCGTTCGTACCAGCGCAGCACCTGCGAAAGCGTAAGCGTCATACACAGGTACATGATGGCAACGGTAAGCCACACTTCAAACGCACGAAAGTTGACTGCAATAATCTCCTGCCCCTGACGGGTCAGTTCGCCCACGCCGATAACCACAAGCAGAGACGTGTCTTTAAGGCTGATGATAAACTGGTTGCCCAGCGGCGGAATCATGCGCTTGAATGCCTGAGGCCAGATGATAAAGCACATGGTCTGCAAGTGGGTAAGGCCGATGGAACGGCCTGCTTCCATCTGCCCTGTGTTGATGGACTGGATGGAGCCACGGACAATTTCGGCTATATAAGCGCCGGAGTTGACAGCGATAGCGACAACACCTGCCGTTACGGGAGGAATGCGGATTCCCAGAACCAGCGGCAGGCCGAAATACAGAAACATCACCTGAACAATCAGAGGAGTGCCGCGGATGGTTTCAACATAGGAAACCGAAATTGCATTAAAAAGGCGGCTGCGCGAAATGCGTCCCAGACCGGTCACGGTGCCGATGATAAAGCCGAAGACAAGACCAAGCATCGTGATGATGATGGTGAGCTCGATACCGTCCCATAGCAGGGGGGCGGTCTCCAGCATCACTTCGGGTTTGAATTGAAAAGCCATATAACCTCTTGTTGTGCGCCCGTAACGAGTGTGCCGCAGCAGCAGGCCGGACAAGAAAACGGCATAGGGATGGCGCGCGCCATCCCTATGCTATTAATTCGGGCGGTTGTTATTAACTACCGGTCGGTATTACTTCTTTGCAGGAGCGTAACCAAACCACTTGATGTACAGTTTTTCGTAGGTGCCGTTTTCGCGCAGCTTCTTCAGCGCAGCGTCAACCTTCACCTTCAGATCGCTGCCTTTGGGGAAAGCTATACCGTAAGACTGACCCTGATACAAGGGACCGACAACCTTGGTCTGGTCTTTGCCGGCCTTCTGAGCAAAATCTTTTACAACGGGCATGTCGAAGATAACTGCATCGGCACCGCCGGAAAGCAGCTCAAGGAACATGGCGTCGTTGTTGGGGTACAGTTTAATGTTTTCTTTTTTCGCAAAGGTGGCGGCAAAGTCCGCGCTGGAAGTAGCCAGCTTGGTGGAAATGACTTTGTCCTTCAGGTCTTCAACGCTCTTGATGTCGTTGTTGTCGGCGCGAACAAGAATAACAAGGCCGGAATCGTAGTAGGGATCAGAGAAGTCTACAACTTCCTGACGCTCGGGCTTAATTGTGATACCGGCGATACCTGCGTCAAAAGTGGCGCTCTGCAGACCGGGGATGATTCCGTTGAAATCGTTGGGCTGGAAGGTGTAGTCAACACCGATCTCAGCAGCGATGGCTTTCCACAGTTCGATATCGAAGCCGGTGTATTCGCCGGTTTCGTCTTTGAACTCGAAGGGCTTGAAGTTAGTGTCGTGTGCAACAACGAGCTTTTGTGCCCATGCATTGGCGGAAAGAAGCATAACAAGAGCGAAAGCTGTCAAAAGAATGCGCTTCATAGTGAACCTCCTGGGTGGTGAGCCACGGTAACCGGGGCGTGAATGGCCGGACATGTGCAGATGACGCCGGCTGAATGTCGTGGGAAACTTCGACCGCGTATGACCGAAGCGGTATACAGTAGCGGTTCACCCCCTGAAAATCAAGTTTTAGCTGCAAGTGGCGGCTATTTTTATGAGAGATCTACATCGTAATCGTTACCGATCTCTAAAAAATAAGATGACGTTTTTATCTCCTGAGCCGTTCAAAAATGCGCATCATGGAGCAAATTTTTTGTTCAAAAACTAGCGTCCTGACGCTGCAAATTTATAATGCGCAACCTCCTCTCACTACCGTGACACTCTTTGCACAAATTCAAGTTTCGGCCCGTAGAGCTGCTGAAACCATACATAACACCTTTACAGAAAGTGCAATACTCTCTGTTTCAAAAATGAAAAAGTTGTCATTTTTTGAACTTCAGCCAAATCATTTTCGGCCATTTTGCGAGTGAAAACTTACAAAAAATGGACGCACAACCTTTCCGTTTTCTGCCTTTTAACGCGCAAGAACTACTCACGTAACAAAACAGCCCTGCTTCAAAAGCAGCTTCAAAATATATCTGAAGGCTTACTGCGGAGAACATACCAAACGCCTGCTGCAGTCACTTATTGCGGTGTAACCGTGCACGCTGAATGAAAAAAAGCACCTTTTTTTACACCACAGAGGCAGGCACAGAACGAGCAGGGAGGCTGCCTGAAATTAGCTTCCTATACC
Organism: Oleidesulfovibrio sp.; assembly: GCF_047973035.1. Taxonomy (NCBI): domain Bacteria; kingdom Pseudomonadati; phylum Thermodesulfobacteriota; class Desulfovibrionia; order Desulfovibrionales; family Desulfovibrionaceae; genus Oleidesulfovibrio; species Oleidesulfovibrio sp. The sequence goes on along the minus strand of NZ_JBKEBF010000037.1, from coordinate 144,152 downwards.
GCTACGACCAGTACTTTCTTTGCAAGTCCCTATAGAAATCTTTGGCAAAAGCCTGCTTGCTCTTTCGCCATTAAGAACATTTACAAAACAATTATTCAAAAAAGGTGCTGGCAACTCTCTGTAAATCATTCCACTTTCAGCCCCGAAAGGCTGCAAGTCGGAAAGGCAGCCGCGTATTTATAACAGGGACAAGGCAATCACGTTGTGATGGAAAACATTCTTACAAAAATCCGTTGCCATGGCTTCGCCTCACCCATTGCGCTAAATCCAGTTTACCCTACCTCTCTTTCGTATACGTAAAAGCGTCTGTACCACTCTTGCCAAACAAAAAACGCCCTTGGCTGCCATAAAAAGCTGCCAAGGGCGTTGAAGACGTATATCAGATAAAACGGCTAGGCTTTTTGTTTCAGCCCCAGCCTGTCGGCGACAGCCTTGGAGGCTGCCAGCGTGAAGTCGGCAGGAGACAGTTCCGCCTTGCGCCTCGAATCGATGAGCAGTTCCGGAGCATTGGCAAGGGAAGCATCGGGGGTGACGCCGTACTCTTCAGGCAGGCTCCCGCTGAAGTACATATCCTGAAAGCCCGAGAACTTCAGTGCATGTGCGGTTGCGTCCAGCACAGCAACTTCATCTTTGCTGATGAGGCCCAGTTCCTTGGCACGCAGCAGACCGGCAAGGCATTCGCCGCCCTGCGTACAGGCGATGTGCCCGTGGCGGTTGGCAACAATCATGGCATCCATAATGGCCTGCTCGGTCACCTGTACCACCTGGAAAGAACCTTCGCCGCCGATGGCTTCAAACTGTTCTGCAAAATGACGAACACGCGGGAAGGAAACGGGGTTACCGATCATAGCGGCCTGCGCCACGCTGGGCTGAACCGTTACCGGCTTGAACTCACGCTGTTTCGGATCTTCCACGCTGTAGTAACGGTAGACCGGATCGGCATGATGCGACTGCACGCCGAACACACGGGGCAGGGCATCAATAATGCCGAGGCGGTGCAGCTTCAGAAAGCCACCCATGACAGCGGTAATGTTGCCCGCGTTGCCGATGGGCACAAACACGCATTTGCCCTTCATGTCCCAGCCGTACCATTGGGCCACTTCAAAGGCATAGGATTCCTGCCCGAGAATACGCCAGCTGTTTTTGGAATTCAGCAGCGCCACGCGGTAATTTTCGGCCAGATGTTCCACAACTTTCATGCAATCATCAAACACGCCGGGCACTTCCAGCACGGTGGCCCCGCTGCCGAGCGGCTGCGAAAGCTGCTGAGGAGTAACCTTGCCGTGGGGCAGCAGCACCACAGACTTAAGCGGCGCACCAACATACGATGCATACAGGGCTGCCGCGGCAGAGGTATCACCGGTTGACGCGCACACCGTCAGCACTTCGTCCCAGCCATGTTTGCGTACCAGCGATTTCAAAAAGCTGAACGCACAGGCCATGCCTCTGTCCTTAAACGATGCGGAAGGATTTTGCCCGTCGTTTTTAAAGGCAAAGGGAATGCCTGCAAACTCCACCATGGCGGGCGAAGCATCAATAACAGGCGTATTGCCTTCGCCAAGGTAGATGATGTCTTCCGGCTCAAGCAAAGGAGCCATCAGCTCATAAAAGCGGAAGATACCGCGCAGCGGGGTGTTGCGGGTGGCAGCACGGCCGTCAAAAACAGCACGCCATTCTTCGCCGCTGGTTTTCTTCAGCGAGTCAAAGTCGGTGTTGTCCAGCAGAAACACGCCACCACAGTCAGGGCAGGTGTAGTGCAATTCTTCAACGCCGAAGCGACTGCCGCAGCCAAGACAGAAATATTCCATGTGCCCGCGGTAGGCGGGAAAATCATGCACAGCCGTCATGTTATTCATTGTCCTTGTGCTTCTTTTTCTGCCACGGTTTTTCTTCGCCCCGGGCAAGGCGGCCGATGTTTTCGCGGTGGCTCCAGAAGACCAGTACCATGACTACCAGAGCAAGCGGAATATAGGCAAAATTGCCGCTGAGCAGCAGCATAACGGGCAGGGCGGTGACCAGCGTAAGCGAACCCAGCGAAACAAAGCCGGAACGCCAGATGACCAGAGCGCAGACAAGTGCGGACAGAAGCAGCGGGGTGAACGCCAGCGGAATAAATACACCAAGCGTGGTAGCCACGGCCTTGCCGCCCTTGAAACCCAGAAAGGCGGAATACAAATGCCCCAGCAGCGCCGCAAGCGCCGTCAGGCTTAAAAACAGGGTCGATTCGCTGAATGTCATGGCCACAGCCACGGGAATGACACCTTTAAGTACGTCACAGACCAGCGTCAGAACGCCGAATTTTGTGCCGCACAGACGCGCTACGTTGGTTGCGCCTACATTGCGGCTGCCACCGGTACGCGGGTCGACAGAGCAGAACGTTTTGGCAATCAGAAGGCCGAAGGGGACAGAACCGATAACGTAGGCGGTGACGAGCCAGAGCAGGTTGCCCATAGGGGATGTTCTCCTTACGTAGTATGCGCCGTAAGCGGCGCGGGCAGCGCGCGTGCGCTATTGTTCCATGACGTCCAGTATCTGGATCTCGTTGTTCAGGGGGTGCACTTTGCCGATTCGCACCATGATACGGGTACCGGGGTGCGTTCTTTCGCCGAAGCCGGACCTGCGGCCGCGGACAAAAATCTGCTGGTCAGGCAGCGATACCGTTACAAATGCATCATTCTCATCTGTAATGACGGCATCCCACCAGACCTTATCGCCTTTTTGTTTAAAAAACAGCAGCTTCCAGTAGCGGGGACGAAAACGCTGCACCTGACCGGCGGCATCCAGCCGCGCGCCCAGAAGAGGCAGCATGGCGTCCAGTTCTTCCGTTGTCCAGTGCGGAGCATCAGTCCCCAGATAGTGGAGAAGCTGCGCCACGTTAACAAGGTCGGGGTAACGGCGCAACGGGGATGTGACAGGACTGTACGCTGCCACACCTATACCGGAATGCTTGCGGGGCGTTGTTTCCAGCACTGCGGATGAAAGCGCCTTCACCACGCGCGCGATGTCGTGCGGTTCATCCCAGATGCCTGCATATTCTTTCGGAACCCCTACATCCTGAGTACGATGCAAAAGCGCGATACCGCGTTCCTTAGCCCACAGTGCAATGCCGCTGTTGACCAGAATCATCATCTCGCTGACCAGCAGAGAAGAAGCAGGCGTAGGGCTGTCATGCTCGATTTCCACACGGACATCGGCACCTTCGCCTTCCAGCACGGTTTTAGGGTCCGGCCGGTCAATGACAACAGCGCCGTTTTCTACTCTGCGGTTTATAAGGGTTCGGGTCAGCTTTGCACCCGCCCGCAGCTGCCCGGCAAATGCGGCAGCCGGATTGTCTGCATCATCCCAGCCGAAATCTTCATTCAGCACCGCTTCGCAGTCTACGTAGTTCAGGTTGGCTGCAAGCTTCACCCATCCGGCATGAACGGCACTCGCCTCCACTTCACCTGCGGGCGAAATATCAAATTCCATAATCATGGAAGGCCGTTCTTCGCCTGCCAGCAGGCTGAAAAAGTCCGTGCCCAACTCTTCGGGCAGCATGTGCAGGTCGCCTTCCGGCAGATAGATACTGGTCGCACGGCGCATAACGGCTTTATCCAGCTCGCTGCCGAACTGCCAGCCAAGAGCAGGGCATGCAATGGCAAGCCGCAGGCGGCATCCGCCGTCGGCCCGTACTTCGATATGAAACGCATCGTCAATGTCGCGCGTGGTGGCGGAATCTATGCTGATAAACGGCCTCGGGTCAGGCTCTTTGCGCACGGCAAGAACACGTTCTTTCAGCTCGTCCACTGCATCTATATACGGCGCATACCAGTCCTGCGCGGTATCATAGCCTGCTTTATCCAGATGAAAATTATGATGCGCAGGCAGAATGCCCCACGCCTGTGCAAGCAGCAGTGGCAGGTGCGGAACATCAGGAAGCCCCTTGGAAATCTGCTTCCACAGCTGCTCTGATTCATGATCGTCCGGTTCTGCTATACGCTTGCGCAGCAGGGCTTCAATATCAGCAGCCAGAGCGGGATCTTCCGGCGATGCGGGAGGAGTGCGTTTTTTCTGGTGGGTATCCCACAACGCACGCAAAAAGTCGTGTCCGGCAGAGGCCAGCTGTTCACGCTTGCGCTTGGCTTCCTGCTCCAGCATCCGCTGCTCGACTTTCTCTGCATCGTAAACTTCAAAATCAGGCGGGGTAAACTTGAAATGCGTTTTGCAATCCAGCAGCATCCGGCCCATAGCCGCAATATCGTCAACGTCCGGCGATTCCTGCAGAAGCTCGGCAAACCACTGCGCCGTGGCAGCAGGTAATTCACCCTGAGCCAGTTCCCACAGCTCCATCGGATTCAATGCGGCAATTTTGCGGCTGCGACGGTCTTCGTGCTCGTTCAGCAGGTCGAGAGCCTCCTGACGGGACTTGTCGGGACCGTATTGCGGACCGGCCCACGGCAACACACGGGCAGCAGCGAGCTTTATTTCCCGTTTACTCTGGGTGAACAGGCGCAACCGGCCCGACTGTTCTTCCTGAACCCATGCAATCTGGGGTTTATTGCCCTGCATGTATTCGATGATGCAGCCCGGACCGGGAAATTTTACCAGAGTGGAGGATGCGCTCATGGTTCCTGCTTGTGGTTTGCGCGAAAGCGTGAGGGTTATGGCACACGGGTGCCGCGGAAAAAGGGGCGGCAGTCGTGCCGCCGCCCCGAAGGATTCTAGTGTTTAAAGGAGCGCTGACCGGTGAAGACCATAGCAACCTGAGGCGAAGCCTCGTTACAGGCCATGATGACTTCACGGTCACGGATGGAGCCGCCGGGCTGGGCAATGGCCGCCACACCGTGGGCGATGGCTGCGTCCACACCATCGCGGAAGGGGAAGAATCCGTCAGACACCATGGCGGTGCCGGGCAGACCGCCCTTATCAGCGCGGGTGCGGGCGTCGATATCTTCCAGTGCTTCCGCCGCGGCCTTGTCGGTCAGGGCTTTCTGCTTCAGTTCGTACAACGAACAACCCTGTTCGCGGAAGGCCAGCGTGTCGGCGTACTTGGTGTATGCTTTATGCACTGCCAGCTCAACGCAGCCCACGCGGTCCTGTTCTCCGGTGCCGATGGAAACAGTGGCACCGTTGCGGGCAAAAATAACCGAGTTGGAAGTAACGCCGGCTTCCACAGCCCAGGCGAACAGCAGATCGTCTGCTTCCTGCGCGGTGGGCTTGCGGGCGTTTACGGTAACGCCGTCTTTCTCTGCCGTTGCGGGCAGGAAGTCATCAACCGAATGAATACGGTTGCGGAAAGAATGCTGCATCACAAGGCCGCCGTCCTGCAGTGACTTGAAGTCGAGGAAGGGCAGGCGGGCAAGTTCGGGCAAACGGCCGAGGCCGGGAATCTGCAGAATACGCAAGTTCTTGCGGTTTTTTAAAATTTCGATGACACCTTCTTCAAAATCAGGTGCCGCGACAACTTCAAAGTAGCAGGAGTTGATAAGCTCGGCAGCTTTCTTATCCAGCGGGCGGTTAACGATGACAGCACCGCCGAAAGCGGCGATACGGTCGCACCAGAAAGCGCGTTCCAGCGCGGTAGCCACGCCTTCTTCGCTCCATGCGGCACCGCTGGGATTGTTGTGCTTCATGATGAGCGCAGCGGGCTTGGCATCAAGGTACTGAAGAATGTTCAGCGCGTTGTCTACGTCGGTAAAGTTGGTCTTGCCGGGGTGCTTTCCGGCCTGAATCATGTGCTTTTCCTCAAGGGAAGAGACAAGGCCCGCGCCGGGGCCGCGGAACGTGACGCCGCCAAGGGTCAACGTTCCTTTGGTCAGTTCGTACAGTGCTGCGGGCTGGTCGGGGTTTTCGCCGTAGCGCAGGCCCTTTTCCTGCCCGTCGATGGTCCAGGTACGCTTGGTGTAGTGCAGTTCCTGATCACCCAGACGTATGGTCATTTCTGAAGGAAACGGATCTTCCTGCAGGGTGCTGTACATTTTCTTGAGGTCGCTCATGCTGCTGTGAACTCCGGCTCGTCGGGCGCACGCGCCCGGGTAGTGATGATTGAAAGCGGCGGACGAAATCAGACGCCCGCCGCAAGCGGTCATGTGAGGCGGGCAGAGTATCACAGCGCGCTTTGGTGGGCAATTTCCATTTGAAGCCCTGCGCCGTTTGGCGTAGCGTGTGGCATACGCGGCACAGGTTGTACCGGCATAAACGCACCAGAGAAGTAACCGCCGGCGTCTGCGTCGCCGTGAATATTACAGTCAGGAGTGTATCACCCCATGGAACGAGCTCTGCTTAAACTTGCCCGTCAGTTAAATGCCTACGACGAGGCTTCACTTATGGCCCTGTGGGAATCCCTTGCCGACAGAGTCGAGCAGTTCGAGCCTTCTTCCCGCTGGGAAGAAGCCGCCATCGCCTTCGGGATGGTGCAGGCCGTACGCTGGAAAAACCAACTGCATAACAGCCACATGGCAGAACTGGCGCGACCCGACGACGGACTGCCGCCCCAGTCTGCTTATGATACCGGTCTCAGCCTTTTTGAAGGCTCATCAGGTTCCCGAACCGGCGGGCCAGTGAAGGGGCAGGCTGCTAAGCAGCGCGCCAAGGTCCTCAGTTTCAGGCCGCGCGAGAGTGATTAACCCGTTAAGTATATAGTAGTAATAGCGGATATTCTCTACATAGCTTACCGCTTCAAAGCCGCGACAGTACCCGTGCTTGGTTTTACTGTACCAGCGTTCCCACGCCAGCAGCGGATATACTTCTTTCAGTTCGCGCCACGTACGGCCTGTGCCGCCACGGGCGCGGCTGAGTTTTATGGCATCGAAAAGGTGTCCCGGCCCCTGATTGTATGCCGCCAGCGTAAAGAACCAGCGGTCCCACGGGTCAAGGTCCATCTCTTCCAGTGAATTCCATATCATACGCAGATAGCGGGCACCGCCTTCAATTGACTGCACAGGGTCCAGTCTGTTGATGCCCAGCAGACGGGCGGTGCCTTGCGTCACCATCATAAGGCCGCGCACACCTGTTTTGCTGCGTGCGGAGTTGTCAAAGCGCGACTCCTGATAAATCACTGCGATCAGAAGCAGAGGGTCAATCCCCTGCGCCTGTGCGGCTTCGACAATGGGCTGTGCATATTGCGGCACTTTTCTGTCCAGCGTGCGGCGCAGTACGGATACGTCGTAATGATCGACCTTTTCCGGCAGAAAGCCGAAGTACCGTTCCTGCATATCCAGCAGCATGGAGTCATTGTCACGCTCGGCCCAGAATTGCAGTGCGGCGGTGTTCAGCCGTTCATCGTCACCGCGCCAGAACCAGCGATACGGGATTTCCTGCGTAAGCACCTTGGCGGTACGCACCCCGGGGTAAAAAGGCTGCCACAGACTGAAGCCGACCTTGTCCAGCATGGCAAAACGGGCACTGTTGGCATCAAGCGCCTGCAAAATAGGGGTGACGTACACATCCTGTGATGCTTCCGTAATGGGCTGGCATTGCAGAATATCCGCCTTTGCTTCCAGAATTTCTTCCAGTTCGCGGTCTGCGGTGACAAGTACGGTAGTGTCACACATTTCGTTGCCACGGCGCAGGCCGTAACGGCGGTTACTATGCACCAGTACCGGATTGTAGTGTCCGTATACCGGACCGGCTACGACAGGTGACACGTTCCGGTCATCTTCTGCTTCCGGCACTGCAGCGTCCACAAGGGACTGCGGGGGAATATTGCCGCCAAAACCGACAAGCAGGTCGCCGCGATTTTGTGCAAGAGCCTGCAGGGCGTCTTCCAGATTAGAGGCTTCGATCCATGTAATATCATAGCCTGCGTCCTGGGCGAAGCGCATAACTAATTCATGCTCATAGCCGGGGCCGTATGGTGAAAGCGCGCTTGAAACGCGTTCGCGGTGCGGAGCCACAACACGCAGAGTGTTATCGGGCTGCAAGGGTTGTTTTTCGCGCTCGGAGCATGAAAGCAGAAATCCGAGCACCGTTACAGCCAGTGCGGCCATAAGGCGTTTGCATACGCGTATGTGAGGTTGTTCCATGAGGTAGTAGAAATGTCTGGGCGGGGGCGGAGTTGAAAAACGTACAGAAGAGAACCCATCCAGAGCAGGTTAAGTGGCTTTTTTCGGTAGCCATCCGTTTGACTTTTCGATTTGCGGCATGTAGGTAATGATTCCCTTATGCCGTGCGCCGAACTCCTGTTTTGCGTCGGAAAGGCGACCTGCATGTCACAAGGAGATGGAAATGTCAAACGTGGTAATCATGGGAGCGCAGTGGGGCGACGAAGGCAAAGGCAAGATCGTCGACCTGCTTTCCCGGGAAATAGACGTCATTGTCCGCTTTCAGGGCGGTAACAATGCTGGCCACACCGTAATCGTAGGCGATAAGTCCTACATCCTGCACCTTATCCCTTCCGGCATTCTGCACGAAGGTAAGACCTGCCTTATCGGCAATGGTGTGGTGCTGGATCCGGTGGTGTTCTGGAAAGAGGTGGAAACCCTCGCAGAGCGCGGGATTAATGTGGGGCCTGAGCGACTCATGATCAGCCGTAAGGCCCACGTGATCATGCCATACCATAAGGCACTGGATGTCGCCCGCGAGAATTTCAAGTGCAAAGACTCCAAAATCGGCACCACCGGTCGCGGAATCGGTCCCTGCTACGAAGATAAAATGTCACGTATCGGCGTGCGTGCCGGTGATCTGGCCGACCCCGCGCTGCTGCGTTCAAAAATTGAAGCCGCTCTGGTAGAAAAGAACGCGCTGTTCTCTGCGTTGTATGGCACCGAAGCCATGACCGTAGACGCTGTTTTTGATGAAGTCATGACAGTGGGCGAAAAGCTGGTACCCTACCTGACCGATGTTTCTTCATGCATCGAAGACGCATGGGCCAAGGGCAGCGGCGTTATGTTTGAAGGTGCTCAGGGCACTCATCTGGATATCGACCACGGTACGTATCCTTTTGTTACTTCGTCCAACACTGTTGCAGGCAACGCCTCCGCAGGCAGCGGCATTCCCGCCGGTAAGCTCGACAGGGTTGTAGCCATCGTCAAGGCCTACACCACCCGCGTAGGCGCAGGCCCCTTCCCCACCGAGCTGGATGATGCCGACGGCAACCATATGCAGTCTGTCGGTCACGAGTTTGGTGCTACCACCGGCCGTAAGCGCCGTTGTGGCTGGCTGGACTGCGCACTGCTGCGCGAATCCGTACGCCTGAACGGCCCCACGGATATTGCTCTGACCAAGCTGGACGTTCTGAGCGGCCTGAAAGAACTCAAAATCTGCGTAGCTTACGAGTACAAAGGCCAGCAGGTTCAGCATCCCCCGCAGGACCAGAACGGTCTTGCTTACGTCACCCCCGTGTATGAAACCATGCCCGGCTGGGACGAAGATGTAACCGGCGCAACCAAGTGGGATGACCTGCCTGAAGCAGCCCGTAACTACATTGCCCGCATCGAAGAGCTGCTGGGCGTTCCCGTGTCCATGGTTTCCGTGGGCCCCGAGCGTGACCAGACTCTGATGAGGAAATAAATATCGTGTCCGTGCAGGAAGACATTCTCTCTGCACCGCACACCAGCGAGATTGTGGCCCCGGCCCTGTCGTCCAGACACGACAGGGTGCGGGGCTATCTTGAGCGTCTGGCCGGTGCCGTACCACAGGTGCTTCTACTGGAAGGCGGAACCGCCCGCGAGCGTGAAGCGCTGTCGTTGTGGTGGGCTACGCGCCTCAATTGTCCGGAAGAATCCGCCCCCTGCCTTTCCTGCGCTGTCTGCGCCCAGTTTGCCGCACGTAACAACCGCGACATGTTCTATCTTGATGGCAGCGAAGGCTCTATCAAAATCGACGACGTGCGCGCCGTACGTGCCGTTCTGGGAGAGCCGCCCAGAGGACGTTACCGCGTGGTGGTGCTGGCAGAAGCACAGGCCCTCGGCATTGAAGCCGCCAACGCGCTGCTTAAGTCGCTGGAAGAACCCCGCCCCGGAACAAGCTTTGTACTGCTTGCCCCGCAACGCGAACGGTTGCTGCCTACACTGGTTTCCCGCAGCTGGGTACTTACCCTTGCATGGCCAGACGGAGACAGTGCCCCTGCCCCCATAGCGGAGTGGGCCGATGCCTTGCATGAATTTGTGCAAAGCGGACATGGCTGGTTTGCCCGCACCGGAACCAAAAGTTCGCTTGACCACGGTACCGGCCTGCAACTTGTGGCATACCTGCAGCGCCAGCTGGCTGACGCGCTTACCGGACGCGCCTCTACTTCCTTCTCCCGTATGCTGGCCTCCCGCCTTGATGACGCAGCCCTGCGCAAGCTTGATGAAGCTCTGGCAGAATGTCAGGATTCACTCATTTACAATGTGAATCCCGCTCTTGTGCTCGACTGGCTTGCCACCCGCCTGTATGCATGGGCACGGACCTCGCGTCGCGCTTGATTTTGATTGCCTGCCACGGCTGCTGCCGCTATTCTTAACCAAACGGATAGATATGCACGCGTTGCGTGTGTGCTTACTTGCAAGGGTTATATTTCATGATGAATGTTCAAGCTCTATATGCGGCTCAGACCGTGCTGATTATTGAAGACAGCCCTGTGCAGTCCAAGATAATCCGTAACCAGATTCTGGCGCTCAGCCAGTTTGATACCCTTGCCGCGTACACGCTGGAAGAAGCCCGTGAGGCTTTGACTGCATATAAAGACAAAATTTTTGTAGCAGTTATCGACCTGAACCTGCCGGATGCTCCCAACGGCGAAGGCGTGGACTTATGCCTTGATTTCGGTGTGCCCACAGTGGTGCTGACAGCTACCTTTAACGAAGAAATCAGAAAGCGCTTTATTGAGCGTAATGTAGCTGACTTTTTCTTTAAAGGCTCCATTCAGGACATGGACCCGATGGTTCACAGCCTTGAGCGGCTTTTCATGAACCAGTTTGTCAAAGCGCTGGTTGTAGAAGATTCGCGCATGTCGCGGGCGCACCTGCGGCACCTGCTGGAAACGCAGCGCTTTACCGTGCTGGAAGCCGCAGACGGGGTTGAGGCCATGGAGCAGCTGGAAGCCAATCCAGACATCGGCCTTATCATTACCGACTACAATATGCCCAACATGGACGGCTTTGAGCTGGTGCGCAATATACGTGCCCGTTTTAAAATGGACCGTGTAGCCATCATCGGTGTTTCTGCCGCGGGTTCCGGCCCGCTGACTGCAAAATTCCTGAAAAACGGCGCCAACGATTTTCTGACCAAGCCTTTTGAAGTGGAAGAGTTTTACTGGCGCGTTAACCACACTGTCAGCGTGCTGGAAGTGATGAAAGATCTGCGCACCTGTCAGGAAACCATTTCGGAGGACTGATGCATCCCGCACGCCTGAGCTTTTCATCGGCCCCAGGCGGCCCCGCTGCCATACAAAACGGAGCGGTTATATACTGGATGCATCGGGAGTGCAGAGCCCATGACAACTGGGGTCTACTGCACGCGTTACGCCTTGCCGATGAGCGCAAGGTGCCCGTGGCTGTGGTATTCAGCCTTGTTCCACGGTTTATTGAAGCCGGATACCGGCATTTCCACTTCATGCTGCACGGGCTGCAAGGCACGGCGCGCATCCTGCAGGACTATTCCATTCCCTTTTACCTTCTGCGCGGGTATCCGCCGCAAGAAGTCCTTCGTTTTGCTGCGCAGCGCGGCGCAACGCAGATTGTGACGGACTTTGACACATTACGCATCAAACGGCAGTGGCTGCGGGAACTTACAGAAGCGGCCAGACAACAGGGTACCGGCGTGGACGTGGTGGACAGCCGCAACGTTGTTCCCTGCCTGCGAGTCTCGAACAAACGCGAGTATGCAGCCCGCACCATCCGCCCCAAAATCCACCGCCTGCTGAACGAATTTCTTGATCCCATTCCGCCCCTGAAGACTCCTGACGTGCCGTGGCCCGACAATCCGCCTCTGCCCGATCTTACAGCGGCTCTTGCCAGCTTACAGGCAGACTCTGCCGTTACTCCCACAGGCTGGCTGCCTGCAGGCGAAGAAGCCGCCAGAGCAGAGCTTGCCGCCTTCATTACAGGCCGGCTGCACCGCTACGCGGCAGAACGCAACAACCCCAACCAGCCTGTCCTGTCGCATCTTTCGCCGTACCTGCACTTCGGCATGCTTTCCGCCCAGCGAGCTGCGCTGGAAGTGCTCGAAGCACAAGGCGCATCTGATGCGGGAACACCCTTTGGGGAAGGTGCGGAATCGTTTCTTGAAGAAATGATCGTCCGCAGAGAGCTTTCTGACAATTTTTGCTGGTTTGAACCGCAATACGACAGCGTGGAAGCTTTTCCTGACTGGGCGCAGAAAACGCTGGATAGACACCGCAACGACACGCGCGAATACCTGTACACGGAAGAAGAGCTGGAAGCAGCGAAGACACATGATCCGCTTTGGAATGCTGCACAGCAGGAAATGACGCTGACCGGCAAAATGCACGGGTATATGCGCATGTACTGGGCAAAAAAAATTCTGGAATGGACACCCTCGCCGGAAGAAGCCCTGCGCATAGTCATCCGGCAGAACGACAGATGGTCGCTGGACGGGCGCGATGCCAACGGCTACACCGGCGCAGCATGGTCCATAGGCGGCGTGCATGACAGGCCCTGGAAAGAACGTCAGGTATTTGGCACAATTCGATTTATGAGCTATAACGGAGCCCGATCAAAATTTGACGTGGCAGGATACATAGCAGCGGTTGCCGCACAGGCTGTAAAGCCGGTGCCCGCACCCGTATCGCGCGGCAACGGGGCTGCGCCGGTAGAGCAAGCAAAGCTGCTTTAGCACTCACCGGTCAGGGCAGGCGCGCCGGCAATCCAGCCTGTCAGACCAGCTACCATGGTTATGTATGTGCACTCTGCCACAGAGCACAAGGCCGCCCGCAAAGGAGCAACAATGGAAAAGCAAGTAGCCCGTACTGTGCTGCTGGTAGAAGACAGCCCTGTACAGACCCGCATTATACAAAATCACATCGAAACGCTGACCCCCTTCAAGGTTATCACCGCTGCTACGCTGGAAGAAACCGGAGCGCTGCTGGAAGAGCATAAGAACCTTGCCGGGCAGAACCCCGAAGCCGGACTTTTCATTGCTGTTGTAGACCTGAACCTGCCGGACGCCCCCGATGGCGAAGCAGCGGACAAGTGCATCGCCAGCGGTGTGCCCAGTATCGTGCTTACGGCTTCGTTTGATGAATCTGTCCGTGCCCGCTTTTTCGACCGTAACGTCGTTGATTACTTTCTCAAGGGCAGCGTACGGGATATGGACCCCATGGTGGCAGCGCTTATCCGCGTTTTCCACAACCAGTTTGTCCGTGCGCTGGTCGTAGATGATTCGCGCACCGCGCGGCATCAGATGGCGCACCTGCTGGAAGTTCAGCAGTTTCAGGTACTACAGGCGGAGGACGGTAAACAGGCTCTGGAAATTATTGAGGCCGAAGGCAACATCGGGCTGGTTATAACTGATGACAACATGCCCCGTATGACCGGCGTGGAGCTGGTAAGCGAACTGCGCCAGCGCTACCGTCCTGACGAAATGGGGCTCATCGGCGTGTCTGCCGCAGGTTCCGGTCCGCTGACTGCCCGTTTTCTGAAAAACGGTGCAAGTGACTTCCTTACAAAGCCTTTTGAAGTGGAAGAATTTTACTGGCGCGTTAACCAGACCATGGAAAAACTGGACATGATGCGCGACCTGATGGCCTACCGCAAAGGCAAGGCCTAAAAAGTCGAACGAAAATGCCCGAACCTATCTTGCTTTTCCGCCACTGCGGCACCTGCATCTGTTGCGTTCAGACTCCGCACTGTTTTGCAAAAGGGAAAGTTCCGGAAACCATTCTGTAAAATACAAGCGCACGTTCCGTTATGGAACGTGCGCTTGTATTTTACTACTATTCTACCCGCAGGTTATTCCTGTACAGGCGCAGCCTCTTCTACGGAGCATGCAAGTTCTGCCATATCATCGTCAGCTGAAACATCCGGCAGCGGGTCGTGCCATTCCACCTGTGGCGGCTCGCTGATGCTGAACGAGATGGTTTGCTGCATACCGCGCAGAAAATCGCGCATTTCGCGCTCCTGATGCGGGGAAAAGACCACCTGCAGGATGCCGTCAAACTTATTGATCACGCTCATGTAGCCAAGGTTGTCCTGCGCTTCCATCAAAAAGCGGAACATGCCGATATCGGACGGCGCTACCTGCACATACAGCCTTTGCGAAAAGCGGGGCGGCGGCAGAGGGCGCGAAGGTTTACGTCTGCGTTTTTTTGCCACGGGTACTCCGGTGACCTGCTGTTACCGGGCAGGGAACACCTTGTCTGGGTTCATGATGTTATTAGGGTCGAAAAGAGCCTTGATACCACGCTGCAGCCGCAGCGAAGCAGGACCGATTTCAAGCGGAAGCAGGTGCTTTTTAGCCTCGCCTACGCCGTGTTCGCCGGAAATGGTGCCGCCAAGCGCCAACACGCGGCGCGCTACCGCCTCAATGCCTTCATCCATAAGGGGTGCGGGTGCATCTTCCGGCAGATTACGCGGCACGGTAAGAATCAGATGAATGTTACCATCACCTGCGTGCCCGAAGGCAAAGATGTCCAGTGCGTATTTTTGCTCAAAAGAAGGCACTTCTGCAATAAAATCGGCAATGGAACCGATGGGCACAACGACATCTTCCGAAAAAGAGCGGGCGGCGTGCTCTCTGATGCGGGTGGACACTTCGCGGCGCACGTTCCAGATAGTCTCGCGCTCTTCTGCAGTGCCGCCGGGCATCAGGTTGGTTGCGCCATGCTCTGTGCAGATGGCGGCCACGGTTTCAATTTCCGGCGTTATGGCTTCCGGCCTGCCGTCCAGCTCGATAATCAGCAGCGATGCTGTTTCGTCGGCAATACGGAAGGGCAGTTTATCGCCCACCAGCCTCAGGCACTTATGATCCAGAAATTCAAGGGCGCTGGGCAGATGACCGCGGCCCAGCACGGCGGCCACGGTACGCATGGCATCCGGCAACGAGGGAAACACAGCAGCCACGCCAACAGTTGCGGGCGGCATGGGAACGAGTTTCAGGTACATGGACGTAATGATACCCAATGTACCTTCAGAGCCTGTAAGCAGATGCGCCATGTCATAACCGACCACGCCTTTGCGGGTGCGGACTCCGGCATTGATGATTTCGCCGTCAGGCAATACAGCCTCTACACCAAGCACATAGTCGCGGATAACACCGTATTTGACGCAGGCAGGGCCTCCGGCGTTGGTTGCCACGTTGCCGCCGAGAGTAGACGTTTCCAGACTGGCAGGGTCGGGCGGAAAAAACAGACCTCTGGCTGCTGCGGTATCGCGCAGTTCTTTTGTGATAACGCCTGCTTCAACATGTGCATACAGGCTTTCGGTATCCAGCGTGATGATGCGCTTCATACGCTCAAGTGATACAACCACACCGCCGTTAAGGGGCAGGCAGCCACCGGCTGTACCGGTGCCTGCACCGCGGGGAATAATGGCAAAACTGAGCGTATTGGCAAGACGGACAATTGCCTGAACCTGCTCTGTGGTTTCGGGCAGGGCCACTACTTCCGGCGTTACTGTATACGGCGAAGAGTCGCGGTCGTAGGGTTCGCCGGGGGATACGAGAATGCCTTCCGGTCCGAGAATTTCAGTAAGCTTGCTGATGATGAGCTTTGTGTCGGTAGTGCAGGATGTCATGACTGAGTCTCCGAAGGATGCTGACCGTATGGTGCTTTCAGGCAAAGCGGGCTGGCGGGGTATGCTGCGCAAAGGCAGCGGGCGGAGTGAACCGTCGTCTTCTGTCCGTAAGTCTGCTTGCTGTGGTGTGTCTTAAAGGTTGATGAGCCGTATAAAAAAAGTCGCCCACGCCGTTACCGGCGGGGCGGCTATGTTGTTTCAGTAAATGGTGCCCCGCGGGGCGCACGGCAAAAAGTTATTTTTTGCTGCGTCCGAAACCGGGAATGTAAAGCCGTTGCTCCAGCTTGTCCAGAATCCACGTGGCAATGGTGACCAGTGCCAGATAGTACATGCCTACCACCATAAACGCCTCGGTAAAGCGGAAGGTCTTGGTGGCAATGGCACGTGCTTCGCCCGTCAGCTCGATGCAGGTGATAATGTAGGCCAGCGAAGAATATTTAATAAGGTAAATAACTTCGTTGCCGCATCCGGGCAGTGCGCGACGGAACGCCTGAGGAATGACAATCCAGAAAATTGTCTGGAACTTGCTCATACCCAGCGCCTGCGCAGCTTTGATCTGCCCCTGCCGGATAGAAAGCAATGCTCCGCGCACATATTCCGAGTTGTATGCACCGCTGCACAGCACAAAACCCAGCATGGCCGCCGCATAAGGCTCAAGGTAGATACCGATGTTAGGCAGGCCGAAATACAGCACAAAAAGCTGCACCATAAGCGGCACACCGCGAAAAATGGCCGTATAGGTGTTCATCAGCTTTTTGACCGGCGTAGAGCCGAACACGCGCAGCGTGCCCACCCCGATGCCTACAAGCTGGCCCAGAATGGCAGAGGGCACGATGAGCAGAAAGCTCATCCACAGACCTCTGTTCAGCGCGGGCAGCAACTGATCTGTGTAAAAGGCGTCCAGCACTAGCAAAGCTCCTCACACAGATTGGAAAGGCGGTTGCAGAAGTCCTGAGTACGGGTATTCGCGCCTTCTGCCAGCAGTTCCGCAGGGGTGCCCTGCTCGATGATGGCTCCGTCCTGCATGAACAGAATTTCGTGTGCCAGCGCCTGAGCAAAGTCCATCTGGTGGGTTGCCATGATCATGGTCATGCCGCCGCGGGCAAGATCGCGGATAACGGTAAGCACCTCGCCGACCAGTTCAGGGTCAAGGGCAGAGGTGGGTTCGTCCAGCAGAATGACTTTCGGGTCCATGGCAAGGGCACGGGCAATGGCCACGCGCTGTTTCTGACCGCCGGAAAGTTCGGCAGGGTACAGTGTGGCACGGTCGGAAAGACCGACGCGCTCCAGCTCTTGCATGGCGCGCTTATTGGCATCGCCGCGGCTGATACCTTTTACCTTGCGCAGTGCAATGGCAACGTTGTCTCGTGCGCACAGGTGGTCAAACAGGTTGAAATCCTGAAAAATCATGCCGACTTGCTGACGCAATTCATACAGCTCCGCCTTGCGGTGCAGATCAACTTTACGGCCTTCAAGGTACACGTTGCCCGTATCCGGAGGAATCAGATAGTTGATGCACTGGAGCAGGGTCGATTTGCCTGCGCCGGAGGGGCCGATAAGAACCTTAAGCTCTCCTTTATTGACGGAGAGAGTAACGGACTTGAGTATATCTTTGCCGCCAAGCTGCTTGCAGACGTTTTCCACGCGCAGGATAGGGCTTTTTTCTGCTGTCATGGGGTAAATTCCTTATGTGGTGTAGCCCGGAATACGGACTTTTTTCTCTAGCGCGGAAAGCAGTTTGACGCCGACAAGAGTAATTACAAAGTACAGGCCGCCGGCTGCGATAAACAGAGGCAGGTGCTCGTATGTACGTGACGCCACAAAGTGCGTACGGGTGAAAATATCCATAGCGCCCACAACGTAGGCAAGGGCGGAGTCTTTCAGAATGATGGAATATTCATTGGACCAGCCCGGAAGCGACAGGCGAAGCGCCTGCGGCAGAATGATGGTGCGGATGGCCTGCATATCACTCATGCCCATGGCCCGGGCAGCTTTGAACTGCCCTGCGGGCAATGCCTGAATGGAACCGCGGAAAATCTGAGACTGGTATGCGGCGCTGGTCATACCCAGCACAAGCGCGGTGGCGCTGACGGCGCTCAAATTAAGCCTCAGCAGTTCAAACACGCCAAAATAAAAAAGAAACATAAGTACCAGAATAGGTACGCCGCGGAAAAACCAGACATAAAGGCCGATGAGCCTGCGTATGATAAACGGACCGTAAACCTGCCCCACTGCCATGGGAATGCCCATGGCAAGACCCAGCAGCATGGCTCCCACTACGATAAGCAGCGAAACCAGACCACCTTGCAGGATATAAGGCATTGCTTCGATTACGGTTGTAAGCTGTTGCATCATTCGAATTATAACCAGTCAAAAAAATGTGTAGGCATCCGTTTATACCGAATGCCGCAAACCTGGCACAAAGCCGTGCCGCGCCTGCTTTGCCGAACCGCATGCGATTCCGGCTGATTGTGCTTTTGCCGTACGTGCAAGGGACCGTTGCCCCGCGTTGTGCGCCTGCTCGCTATACAGAAAAAACACGCGAAACGCGATAAAAGATTTCCCCCGCATTTCGCACAAACTCCGGCGGACAACAGGTGCCCGCCGGAGTGATACGCACTGTGAATTTCCTTGCGCCGCCCTTAGAAGACAGCGGAAGGGACAGCAGCAAAAAAGTGCTTAGTGCTTTTCGCCAAGGTACTTTGCTTTCAGCTCTTCCCAGTAGGGATCAGCCATCAGCAGGGCAAGACCCTTGTTGATGGTGTCGAGCAGCTCTTTGTCGTCTTTGCGAACGGCGATGCCGAAGTATTCGGGTTCGGTGAAGGAGCCCACGATTTCAATAGGCTTAACGCGCATGGCGTCCTGTGCGGGAGCGATGTCCATGGCAGCGGCGTCGATACGGCCGTTGATAACGTCTTCAATGGCAAGAGGAGCGGAATCGTAAAAACGTGCGGTGAAATTCCACTCAGGCTTGTTGGCCTTCTCTTTGTCAAGCCAGTCTGCTTCAGACGTACCGGACTGTACGCCCAGCTTCTTTTCAGCGGTGAAAACCTGATCAACAGTCATACCGGAACCTTTTTTGGCAATAAAAACCTGAGCAACGGTCCAGTAAGGGTCAGAGAAGTTTACCTGTTTGGCGCGCTCTTCGGTGATGCTCATACCGGAGCAGACCATGTCGATTTTTTTGGAAACAAGGCTCTGTACAATGGTGGACCATTCCATAGGCTTATGCGTTACGGTAAAGCCCATTTTGTTTGCAATCCAGTCCATGGCGTCCACGTCAAAACCGGCAGGCTTGCCGTCTTTATCAACGTAGGCGAAAGGAGGGTAGTTGGCGTCAATGCCGTTTACCAGAGATTTGCCAGCAAAAGCAGAGCCTGCAAAGGCCAAGGTAAGGGCCAGTACAGCTGCGACGATGGAGAACTTCCTCAACATGCTCGTATTCCTTCCTCTAAAGAAGTTGAAAAGAGTTGATAACAGGCGCGAAGCCGGGCGGGAGTGACGACTTCCACAGAGCGGAAGTTCCCGTAATGCCGAGACAACAACCAATTTCGCTAGCAGAAAGCGGCACAGGCTGCAAGTTGCAATAGTACAAAAATGGCAAAATAAGACATCCTGTACTGTTTTCGTGCGGCAGATAGTTGCCAATTCCGCCTCTTTGCGCCTAACCCTTGCCACAGTGTCATACGAAAGGCACAATACTGCGATTCGTGTGAAGCCCGTTGTGACAATAAATCCGCCTGAACGGCAGAATATCCAGCCAAGGAGTACCACAATGAAAAAATCGCTTGGCGCAAAGACACTTGCGTATCCGACTCCGCTTTTTTGTGTAGGCACCTATGATGCCGACGACCGCCCGAACATCATGGCAGCCGCATGGGCAGGCATCTGCTGCTCAAAACCGCCCAGCATTGCGGTTTCACTGCGTCCGGCAACCTTCTCGCACGATGCCATTCTGACCCGCAAAGCCTTTACCGTTTCCATTGCTTCGCGACGTCACATGGCACATGCCGACTATGCGGGCATCGTTTCCGGCAGGGACGAGAATAAATTTGAAACACTGGGGCTGACCGCTGTTAAAGGCGAGCTTGTTGACGCACCTTACGTGGATGAATTTCCCGTTATTATCGAATGCACTCTTACTCATTCGCACAGCATCGGCCTGCATACCCAGTTCATCGGCGAAGTCAAAGACGTGAAGGTTGACGAATCGTGCCTGCGCGAAGATGGCCTTCCCGACATTTTGAAGATCGACCCCATCATTTTTGCCCCTGTTACCCGCGGATACTACTCTGTGGGTGAATACCTCGGGCAGGCATTCAGCGCCGGAAAAGACTTCAAAAAGTAAGCGCTGTGAAATGCCGGTAACGGCCCTGCAGGGAGAATCATGCACGATGCCCCTGCGGGGCTTTTTTATGCAAACAAAATCGCTCCGCAAAAAGCCGCGCCGCTGCCGGACCATTCTGCATGACGGCCTGTATGGAGCCCTTTCCGGCTGTTTTGTCTAAGCCGCGTATCTGCTTTACGCCCGCAAACCAAGCCGCTATTCTGCCCCGTATGGGAAGAACACCGGAACATACTGCCGTACGCTTCTGGCGCGACCCCGACTTGCCGGGGCTTGAAGTGCGCTTTTCAAGCTACAGTGAAGAAATCTTTCGCAAGCATACACACGATGCATATTCTGTGGGGCTGATAGAAACGGGCAGAACCGTGTTTTTTATGCACGACGCCCACCACAATGCTCAAGCCGGTCAGATTGCCCTTATTCCTCCGGACACCGTACACGCCTGCAATCCGGATACGGATTCCGACATGACATACCGCATGTTTTACATTGCACCGGAGCTGATGCACGGCATTGCTGCCGAAATGGCAGGATGCGCTGCAACCATACCGGAATTTGAAGCGGCCGTTGTGAGCGATCCTGCTCTCTTTGAACTTTTCCATGCGTTATATCAAAGTATATGTGACGGTGCCGGAAGACTGGAAAAAGAGGAACGGCTGGTCGGCGCTCTGGTTGCACTGATCGTCAATCACACCCGCCACGCAGAAGTAGTGCCAGAGCACAACATGCCCGAAGCAGTGCATACTGTACAACGCTATCTGAAAGCCAACCTTTCAGAGAATGTCTCACTGACTGCGTTATCTGAACTGGCGGCTGTCAGCCGTTTTCATTTATTACGCATTTTTCAGGCACAGACCGGTCTTCCGCCGCATGCGTATCATAATCAGCTTCGCGTAAACTCCGCCAAGCAGCGCCTTAAGGCAGCAATCCCCCTCAGTCAGGTTGCCGCAGAGGCCGGATTCAGCGATCAAAGCCATTTTTCACGGGTATTCAAACAGTTCACAGGGGCGACTCCGGCTCAATACCGCGATGCTACGGCGCCCGAAAATTCGTAGTTCCGCAATTTCGTACCATACCCGTCATGCCGCAGGTGCTAGTGACCATCCTTATCAACAGGAGGAAACAATGCGCCTTTGGCAAAAATCAATGATCGCCCTTGCACGCAGCAAACGGGTAACTGCCACCATGCAACAGTCTGCCGTGATGCAGCCTTTTGCTTCCCGCTTTGTCGGGGGCGGCACCGTGGCGCAAGCCATGAAAACGGCATCCGCACTGCAATCCGAGGACGTCTGTGCCTCCCTTTTTTATCTCGGGGAATATGAAAGTGACCTGCGAAAAATCACAGCGGCAGTCAACGAACTGGAAGACTGCATTGATGCTCTTGCTGCAAGCGGGCATCAGGTCCACGTGTCAGTGGACCCTACGCAGATAGGTTCCATGCTGTCATGGCAGCTGTGCGCTGAACACACAGAACAGCTTGCACAGCGCATTGCCGGAACACAGACGGAACAGACTTCTCGGCGAACTATACCATCCCCCTTACCCCGCAAAGTTCTTATGCTGGACATGGAAGATTCCGGCGTCACACAGCAGACGCTAGACCTCTACCAAAACCTGAACAGACGAAACCTGCCCGTTGCCATTACCATCCAGACATACCTGCATCGCAGCGCGGCAGACCTTAAGGAACTTGTCCGGCAAGGCGCTATGGTACGTCTGGTAAAAGGAGCCTTTGCAGAAAACGCTTCTCTGGCTTTTACAGGTCGCGGCCAGATGGATAATGCGTACCGGAAAGGCATCGACATGCTGTTTTCCGCAGAAGCTCTGGAGTGTGGCGTTTATCCCGTACTGGGCACACACGACCACCGCATGGTTGCATATGCGGCAGAGAAAGCACGAAAGAACGGATGGCCTGATGAAGGCTGGGAAGTAGAAATGCTGTACGGCGTCAGACCTGACTACTGCAGGCAGCTGGTAGCCGGAAGGCGCATAGTCCGCCTGTATCTGCCATACGGCAAAGACTGGTGGTCGTATAGCGTCAGGCGGCTAGGAGAAGCTCCGCGCAATCTGCTGTTCGCGTTGCGGGCGATTTTTTCCGGCAGCGCTGTTAAGAAACTGCGGGCTACAGGAGGTCGCTATGCCGGTTAATACCAAGCGTTTTGTCATCATTCTGGATGAATCTCTTCCCGCAGGTCTGGCTGCCAACGCCGCGGCTGTTCTTTCCACTTCCATGGGTTGCCAGCGGCCTGAGATAGTCGGCCATAACGTACAGGACGGCACAGGCGGGCTGCATGCGGGGATAACCACACTACCCATTGCTATCCTGAAAGCCGGACAGCAGGCTATTCAACGTCTGCGTAGTACAGCAGAAGAGCAGCAGCTTCTTGCCGCAGGGTTCACCCGTACGGCACAGCGATCAAAGAACTACGGCCATTACGAGCAAAGGATGTCCGCCTGCCGTGCCTGCGATCTGGAATATGCGGGCATCGCGTTGTTCGGCTGTGCTGAAAAGATCACATCACTTACCGGCAGCCTGTCGCTTTTGCGGTAGTAGAAGCGTCTGTCAGCCTTATGACGGGGCAGGCAGTGGGCCGCAGCCAGAAGCACTAGATCGTGCTAATCCGCAGCCCAAAAGCCCCGCGGGCCGGATGGGAAGAGTATGCCTTCACAACAATACGCCCCGCAACAGCTGTTGCGGGGCGTATCTGTTTTGTAAAACTGTGCCGGTTACAGCACAGGCAGGTAGCGCTTAAGCTCAAACTCTGAGACGTGCGTACGGTAATCGTCCCACTCAATAAGCTTGTTGCCTACGAGGTTCTGATGCACATGCTCACCCAGAAGTTCTTTCATCAATGCACTGTCGCGCAGCGCGATTGCGGCTTCGTACAGCGACCCCGGCAGAGAATCAATGCCCTTGGCGGTAAGGTCTTCCGCCTCCATGGCAAAGATGTTTTCTTCCACGGCCTTGGGTACTTCGTACCCTTTTTCGATGCCTTCCAGACCAGCACCCAGCATGGCTGCAAAGGCAAGGTAGGGGTTGCATGCAGGGTCGGGGTTACGCAGCTCAACGCGGGTGGCTGCTTCTTTGCCGGGCTTGTACATGGGCACGCGGATGAGCGACGAGCGGTTACGCTGCGCCCATGCGATGTACACAGGAGCTTCATACCCCGGAACAAGGCGCTTGTATGAATTGACCCACTGGTTGGTGATGCAGGTCATCTCGCTGGCATGGGTCAGCAGACCGGCGATGTAGTGACGGGCTTCCGCAGAAAGGTGATGCGGGTCGTTGGCGTCAAAGAAGGCGTTTTTCCCGTTCTTGAACAGCGACTGATGCACGTGCATCCCGGAACCGTTTTCACCGAAAATGGGCTTGGGCATAAAAGACGCGTACACGCCGTGTTTACGGGCAATTTCCTTCACCACGACTTTGTATGTCATGGCGATATCAGCCATCTTCAGGGCTTCGTTGTAACGCAGGTCGATTTCATGCTGTGAAGGCGCCACTTCATGGTGGCTGTATTCCACTGCGATTCCCATTTTCTGCAGGGCAAAAATAATATCGCGGCGGACTTCGTTACCAAGGTCCAGCGGCGGAGCATCAAAGTACCCGCCGGAGTCCAGCGGCTTCGGGTTGTACGGGTCTGCAAACAGGAAGAATTCCAGTTCCGGCCCTACATAGTATGTGTACCCTTTCTGCGCGGCTTTATCGATAAGGCGGCGCAGAACATAGCGCGGGTCGCCCTCGTAGGGGTTGCCGTCGGGGGTGTGGATATCACAGAACATACGCGCAACAGGGCGGTCAAGCGGACGCCATGAGCATATCTGAAAGCTGGACGCATCAGGAATGGCAATCATGTCGCTTTCTTCAATGCGGGTGAACCCGAGAATTGACGAACCGTCAAAGCCCATGCCTTCTTCAAAGGCGGATTCCAGTTCATCAGGCGCAACCTGAAAACTTTTCAGGTTACCCAGAATGTCTACAAACCAGAACTGGACAAAACTGACGTTGTAGTCCTTTACAGCTCTGATAACGTCATCACCGTTTTTGCAATTAAAGACGGGATAATTCGTACTCATGCTCATGCCCTCTCGGTGGGTTGGCTGTGACGGATAACCACCACAGTAGTTGGCAGGCAAGCAGCCCGCCAGTAACACACTGATAAATTACATTGAAAGCCACTAGCGGCTACTATATCACATTTTTGCAAAATGAACCATTCAGCGATGCATAACAAAATCATGCATGCCGCGTTATGTTAGATAGCCTTGAGAGAAAAAAAAGAAAGGCCCGCCAAAGCGAGCCTTCCTTACGGTGAACCGTTTCTGTGTCGGAAGCGGTAGGATCTTTATTTTACAAACAGCATTTCCTGATAGCTGGGCAAGGGCCACAGATCGTCGGCAATGATGTTTTCCAGCTGGTCAGCATAGAGCCGTACCTTCTGCATTGCAGGCAGTGCCTTGGTGCACATGCAGCTGGCTTCTGCCAGTTCGCTTTCGCAATGGGTAGCCATAACGGCTTCCAGCTCGCTGGTTGCCTGCTGCAGGCCGCGTAGTTTTTCGGTCAGGTCAGACAGCGTATGCGTCACAAACTCCATACCGATTGCTTTCATGTTGGCGCAAGTTGCTGCAAGCTCTCCCTGATAGCGCATTGCCGCAGGGAAAATCTGGGTACGTGACATCTTAATAACCAGCGCCGCTTCTGTCTGAATGGTGCGGCAGTACTGCTCGATGTAGATGCTCTGGCGGCTTTCCAGCTCGCGGCGCGAGAATACGCCGAACCGCTCGAACATTTCCACCACACTTTCTTCAGTCAGCATGGGCAGCGCTTCAACGGAAGTAGGCAGGTTTTTCAGACCGCGTTTTTCAGCTTCCTTATGCCATTCTTCAGAGTATCCGTCGCCGTTGAAGATAACGGCTTCGTGCTTGGTGATAATGTCTTTAAGTACATCCTGCACGGCACCGGGCAGCTTGGTCATGTCGCCCTTGGTGGCAGTTTCAAGCTTTGTGGCGATGTAGTCGAGAGACTCGGACAGGATGGAGTTAAGCACAACCTGCGGACCTGCTACGGACATGTTGGAACCGACAGCGCGGAACTCGAATCTGTTGCCGGTAAAGGCGAACGGGCTGGTTCTGTTACGGTCGCCGGCATCCATAGGCAGCGGGGGCAGGGTGTCTACGCCCACCTGCAGCAGACCTTTCTTTTTAGAAGACTTGGCTCCGCCGTTTTTAATCTGTTCGAATACGTCACTCAGCTGCTCGCCAAGGTATACGGACATAATCGCAGGGGGAGCTTCGTTAGCGCCCAGACGATGATCGTTGCTGGCGGAAGCGACAACGGCACGCATCAGGTGACCGTATTTGTGCACGGCGCGAATCATGGCAGCGCAGAATACAAGGAACTGCGCGTTTTCATGCGGGGTATCACCGGGATCAAACAGGCTGCCAAGTTTGCAATTACCGATGGAGTAGTTCACGTGCTTGCCGGAGCCGTTGATACCGGCAAAAGGCTTTTCGTGCAGCAGGCAGGCCATGCCGTAACGCTTTGCAATACTTTTCAGCGTCGTCATGATGATCTGGTTATGGTCGGTGGCGAGGTTGGAAGTCTCAAACACCGGAGCAATTTCAAACTGTGCAGGAGCAACTTCGTTGTGACGGGTTTTAACCGGCACGCCCAGCTTGTACAGTTCATGCTCCACTTCCATCATGAATGCCAGCACGCGGCGCGGCACAGTGCCGAAATAGTGATCTTCAAACTCCTGTCCTTTGGGGGGCTTTGCGCCGAACAGAGTGCGGCCAGCAAGCTGCAGGTCGGGACGTCCGAAGAAGAAGTTACGGTCGATGAGAAAATATTCCTGCTCGATACCGGCGTAAGAGACTACGCGGTCGTCAGTTTCCGTACCGAAAAGGCGCAGAATGCGGCGGGCCTGCGTATTCAGAGCCTGACTTGCGCGCAGCAGAGGCGTTTTCTTGTCCAGAGCCTCACCGGTGTATGAAATGAACGCAGTGGGGATACACAGGAAGGTTCCGTTGGGGTTTTCAATGATGTACGCGGGGTTGGTTACATCCCATGCGGTGTAGCCTCGCGCTTCAAACGTGGCGCGCAAACCGCCGCTGGGGAAGCTGGAGGCATCAGGCTCGCCCTGAATCAGCTGGCTGCCGCTGAATTCCGCCATCACGTTGCCGTTACCGTCAGGGGTAAGGAAGCCGTCATGCTTTTCCGCAGTAAGGCCGTTCAGCGGATAAAAAACGTGGGTGTAGTGGGTTGCACCTTTGGAAAGAGCCCAGTCCTTCATGGCGTTTGCCACAATGTCCGCAAGCGAAGGATCCAGTTTTTCACCCTGTTCGATGGTACGCTTGAGCGACTTGTATACCGACTTGGGCAGGCGCTCCTTCATTACCTTATCATTAAATACGTTGCACCCGAACAGTTCTGTGGGCGAAGATTCTGCAAAGCTGAATGCCGGTTCTCCGGCCTTGTAGTTGGTAACTGCCGCAATTGCGTTCAGTCGTGCCTGATGTCCGCTCATTCTGCTGCTCCTTCATTAAGGATCTTGTATGTTCTGGTTCAGAGTAGGCGTAAAATAGCCAAAACGCTGTATACCATAATGCACGGCCAGTGCCAACGAACGACCAACTAATTAAAACAGGCAGTTAGAAAAAAACTGCTTTTTTCTTAAAATTTTATTTTTACATTTTTGTACTATTTTATGCTTTTGACGTCTTTATTTTTTACATAATTGTTTAAAACATCATTTTTTGAAAAAAAATAAACCCTTCACAGCAAAGGGACTGATCACAGAAGCTCATCTTACCCGGAGCCTCTCTGCACAAAGGTATTACGCGCGCTACCAAACACTCTTGACCGTCGATTACAATACGCCTATCCCTTCGCAAGAAACCATATCCTGACACAAAATGAAGGGTAGAGGTCATTTTCCACCAGCCACCGCAAGGAGACAATGATATGAAACGCACGCAGATTCTCGATGCATTGAATGCGTCCGCACCCTGCGATGACATCCGGCTGTGCGGCTGGGTACGCACCCGCCGTGACAACAAGGGATTTTCTTTTCTTGAACTGAACGACGGCTCGTGCCTGACCAATATTCAGATCATCGTCGATGAAGGAACAGATGCTTATAAGGTAGTCGAAGAAGCCACAACCGGCGCTTCTGTCGATATCCGCGGGCAGCTGGTGGAATCGCCCGGCAAGGGCCAGAAGTGGGAAGTTCGCGCTGCCGCCATGACTATTCTGGGCGGTGCCGACCCTGAAACATTCCCGTTGCAAAAAAAGCGGCATTCCGACGAATACTTGCGTACCATTGCACACCTGCGCCCCAGAACAAACAAGTTCAGCGCCGTATTCCGTATCCGTTCAGAAGCAAGCTTTGCAGTACATAACTTCTTCCGTGAAAACGGCTTCTTTAATGTGCACACGCCTATTCTGACCGGTTCCGACTGCGAAGGCGCCGGCGAAATGTTCCGCGTGACCACTCTGCCGCCTACAGGCGTAGCCGCCCCCAAAGAAGGCTCCGTCTATGATGATGACTTCTTCGGCAAAGAGTGCAACCTGACTGTTTCCGGTCAGCTGGAAGGCGAAATCATGGCCCAGAGCCTTGGTAAGATTTACACCTTCGGGCCTACCTTTCGTGCGGAAAATTCAAACACACCCCGCCATGCTGCAGAATTCTGGATGATTGAGCCGGAAATGGCCTTTGCCGATCTGGAAGATGACATGCAGCTGGCTGAAGACATGGTCAAATATGTGGTCAGACATGTCATGGAGCACTGCGCCGCTGATCTGGACCTGTTCTGTAAGTTTGTTGATAAAGAGCTGAAAGACCGCCTTGAAAACATTGTGAACAGCCCCTTTGCCCGTGTCAGCTACACCGAAGCTATCGACATTCTGAAGGCCAGCGGTAAAAAGTTTGAATACCCTGTAGAGTGGGGTACAGACCTGCAGACCGAACATGAGCGCTACCTTGCGGAAGAACATTTCAAAAAGCCGGTAGCCGTGTACGATTACCCCAAAGAAATCAAGGCGTTTTACATGCGCCTGAACGACGATGGTAAAACCGTGGCAGCCATGGACCTGCTGGTTCCCCGCATCGGCGAACTGGTTGGCGGCTCCCAGCGTGAAGAACGCCTTGACGTGCTTGAAGCCCGCATCAAGGAACTGGGGCAGGAGCTTGAAGACTACTGGTGGTATCTTGAACTGCGCAAGTTCGGCACCACGCCTCATGCCGGTTTCGGACTGGGCTTTGAACGGTTGCTGATGCTGCTTACCGGCATCACCAACATCCGCGATGTAATTCCCTTCCCCCGTACACCGCGCCATCTTGAATTCTAAAATTTCATTCTTCAGCTACAAGGCTTCGTCTTTCTGGACGAAGCCTTTTTTATGGTCTTAAAAACCCTTCATACATTTCCCTTTGGTCGTTGCCATAAGGGTGAGGAGCAGATATAGTGGAACGTAATCCGTCTAACCGACAAGGAGACTCACTATGGAAATCAAACGGATACTCCTCCCCGTGGATGGCTCGAAAAGCTCCTTGACCGCGGCAAAGGAAGCGGCAAGTCTGGCTGCCATGTTTAAAGCCGATATACTGCTGATGCATTGCAATCAGGTTTTTCCTAACCTGAAACAGCATCTTGATTTTGCGAAGGAAGTTGCCAAACTTTCTAACGAAGTACTGGGTCCCGCTCGGGACGTGCTGCAAGACCACAATATCCGCTTTGTCGAGCGGGTTGTTGACGGCTCTCCCGCAGAGGAAATTGCAGATATGGCCAAGAAAGAAAAATGTGACATGATCGTTATGGGCACACGCGGTAAAACCGTACTGGAAGGACTTATGCTGGGCAGCGTTACCCAGCGGGTACTGAAGATTACCCCTTGCAGGGTGTTGGTAACAAGGCATGTATAGCCTTTCTTCGTATTGAAGCGCCCGTCCGGATGACGGGCGCTTTTTTGTGCCGCAAATCCGGCAGTCACAGACGTAGCAACAGCTGCTCCATAACCGGCGTAACCGGCGCTATCTGCCTGCATGTTGCCTCTGGCAGAATGGAAAGCTTCAGATGGGTAAAGCAGCGCAGTACGCTACAAACAAACTCTCGTGTTGGCATCACTTCTGAAGGTCCGTATCCCGCCGTGTTTGATAATAATCAGCAGTAAACAAAGACAGCCTGTTATTCTCCGTAACATCTTCACAACTATGCCTCCGTAGCTTGCGCTGTCATACTGCTGGCCCAGCCCGCACACGCAGCAATATTCTGCAATGCAGCGCAGTTTGTTATAAAAGAGCACTGTATTCACAGCGTGTTGAGCCGCCTTTCGACTTTGTGAAATTTCGGACTTGACGACAGCCCGTCCAATGTCCATAGTCTGGGCACGCGCAATCCGCGCCAGATCAGGAATCTAGGAGTTGTCATGTCCACGGAATTCGGCACGGCCGTTAAGAAAATCGCTGAAGTCATGATGTTTGAAAACTGGCTTCGTTTTTATTTCATCAATGAAGAAGAAGACTCCAAGCTGTTTATCCGTGTACCGGAGCAGGCTGAAGAACGAATTCAGAAGGACTACCCCGACGTAGCCGGCCTGTTGGAGTTTATGAATAATAAGGAAATTACCTTTGAAACGTCGCGTAGCGCCGTGTGCACCTTTGTTGCCACCAAGCTGGAAGGCAAAAGCGTACGCAACGATCTGACAGGCCGCGTTTTTGACAGTTCTGTTTTCCAGCTGCAGATGCAGCTTTTCAACATCTGGGTTCAGTCCCACGAAGCGCAGCTGGACAGCAGCTTTATGGAATTCCGCACCTGGCTGGAAATGTTTGAAGAATGGAAAAAGTCCGACCGCGTAAAAGAATACGTGGAAGAGATGAAAGATACGCTTGTACGCGCTGCCAAGGACACTTGCAGCGTTCCGCAATAAACATCCTGACTGTTACTTTTCAGGCAGCATCCGTTTGGGTGCTGCCTTTTTTATTACGCTGCATGCCCTCTGGCATGGTCAAAAGCCGCTATTTGCATTATTCTGCATAATAGAACTCTAAAGCAGACCGGCTTTCTCGCAAGGAGGGCATTATGAGTAAGATACGTTCAGCCATTTTGGCGTCTTTTGTTGCTGACTCGCTGGCGCTGGGCGCACACTGGGAATACGACAGAGAGCGCATAGAAAAAACACTGGGCAGAATTTCAAAACTGGTCGCCCCCCGCCTGAATGCCCACCATCCCACCAAAGAGGCGGGAGATCTTTCACACTATGGCGACCAGACTCTGCTGCTGCTGAAAACCGTTGCAGAAACCCGCGACTTTTCTCTTCAGACTTTTGCCGAGCACTGGCAGCAGATGATGAAAGAGTACACAGGGTACATAGACAGAGCTTCCCGTGATACCATGGCCCGTTTTGCCCAAGGTTCCCCGCCGGACAAAACAGGTGCCGTAACCGGAGATTTTTCCGGAGCATCGCGTGTGGCGCCGCTGCTGGCTATTCTGGGCGATGATCTGGACAGGCTTATTGATGCAGCCCGTGCGCAATGCCTGATGACGCATGGCTCTGTACTGGTGGCAGACGGTGCGGAGTTCATGGCGCGTTCAGCCCATGCGTTGCTGCAGGGGCACTCTATGCCCGACGCGTTTTTGTCCGCCGCAACTGCCGGATATACGGAACTGCCTGCCGAAGACTGGCTGGCCTTTGCCGAAATGCATACGAACATGGAAGGAGCTGAAGCCATAACCCGTTTCGGGCAGGCATGCGGCATGAAGGGCGCCATGCTCAGCGTCATACAGCTTGCCATACGCTACGAAGACAACCCCGCAGAAGGGCTGGTTGAAAACGTCATGGGCGGCGGCGATTCATGCGCAAGAGGCCTTGCCCTGGGAATGCTGCTGGGGGCACGTCACGGACAGGACTGGATACCCGTGCACTGGCTTTCCGACCTGCGCTCGCGTGATGCCATTGAAGACTGCTTTACCAGATTATGGGCCTAGTGTTCCTGTCTGATTGCGCGTAGCCCAGCTTGTAAACGCAAAAAAAGCCGGACGTTATGTCCGGCTTTTCTTATTCTTCCATTCAAATGCGTTACAGCAGCGTCAGGTCCCAGTTGAAGGTACTGGAGCGCGACGGCTCCGGCACTTCACGGGGCGGCTGTTCTTTCATATGCACAAAGATAGTATAGCCTGCGGCTTTCAGTTCTTCGTGATGCGAGGTTATATCCAGCGGCCAGCCGGGGAAGAGCCAAGTATTCTGCCCGTAACGGCGTGCCCAGAAGGGCTCCCGCTTAGGACTATAAAACGGCTCGCCCTGCTTAAGAGGCTGCACGGGGTTGCGGGTAAGGCCCATAGGCCAGTAACCGGACAGGACAATACCCAGCGGGATGGGGCTCATGGCCGGCAGAGACAGAACCTCTTCACCGGACAGTTCGGGGCTGACAATGGCACCACGGATTCCCATACGTTCCAGCACAACCAGCGCTGCAGGGTTCGAGATATTGCAGAAAGGACCTGCCACAGGGGCGATCTTTGCATTCTCGGGGAAAAGCGCCATCTGCCAAGGCGCACCGAGCACAAAGTGACGGGCACCGTTGCGCAGCACCTGCACTATCAGGCGCTTCCACTGATCTTCTTCGTTAGGCCAGATAACAGGCGGCAACCACCACGAGTAACGGGGCACCAGAGTGCGTGATATGCTGGCAGACTTGGGCGAAAGCCACACTCCGTCCACCACTCCGCCATCGCGCCCACCGCGGCGGCCTTTGGGTATGTTGCCGTGCAGCATAACCGTAAAGCCTTTGCCCATACTTCCGGCACGGGCAGGAAGCTCGGGTTCGAAATCCACAGAAGTCTCGCTACGGGTCCGGACAGCGTTCAGTTTTGCTTCCCATTGGCGCAGCAGGGCAACCAGATCTTTTTCGCGCCTGTCGATAAGGAACACAGGGATTCCGGCTGCAGGCGGGCGCCCTTTGGCAAACGGCAGAGTAAAAGCTCCGGCCTTGGGCACGGGCTTGCTTACGCGTACCGTGCGATGCCACGGGTCGTCCTCGTAACCGATGCGCAAAAAGTCCGCAGTTTGCAGCGCAACGCGGGGCTTGAATTCAAACGCACCCTTTTTATCACGCGTCAGCTTGCCCACCAGCTGGCCCGAACTTGTGGAATCGTTCGGAGCTGTCACCGGATGCTGCTTCTGAGGCAGGAAACGGGCGTGGGTGGTAGGACGGCTGAGCGCTTGCTTCAGCAGGTCTTCGGCCTGCTTTCTGGCTTTCGGATCGTTAGGGTTATCGCGCAGCAGCCGATACGCCGTAACGGTATAAAAAACATAGTGCGGGCCTTTTTTGCGGCCTTCGATCTTCCATGAAGAAAGATTTTCCATACCCAGCAGGTTACGCGCCAGCACATCCAGCGAAAGGTCAAGGCACGAGAAGTAACGGCCTTCACGGCTTTTCTGTTTGTACATACGGCGGCAGGGCTGCACACAGCGACCACGCAGACCGGATTTACCGCCCATGTAGCTGGACCAGTAGCAGCGGCCTGATACACAGAAGCAAAGCGCACCGTGCACAAACAGCTCAAGGTCAAGCCCCTCAGGACAGTTGTCGTTGCACAGGCGAACCTCGTCTATGTCCAGCTCCCGCGGCAGGATAACGCGGTCTGCACCGATGCTGCGTGCGGACTCCAGCGCTGCCGGATGTGTAATGTTTGCCAGTGTGGAAAGGTGTATTTCGCCTTCAAAACCAGCCTGACGCGCCATTTCCACAGCGCCCAGATCCTGCATGATCAAGGCATGGGGCTGCACTCCGCGCGCAAGCCGCGCAATAAGGCGTCCGGCTGCGGCAGGGTCGTTGGGCTTGAGCATGGAGTTAAGCGCAATATACACCTTGCGGTCTTCGCGCCGTGCCAGCTCAACCATCTGGGCCAGTTCTTTTATGGAAAAGTTATCAGCCTGCATACGGGCAGAAAAATGCTTCATGCCTACGTAAACGGCGTCTGCACCGGCTGCCAGAGCTGCCAGAAACGATTGAGTATCGCCTGCGGGTGCTAATATTTCAGGTAGATGTGTCATTGTTATGGTATCCGTAGCGGGGCGGGTAGGGAGTTGCAGTTTTTACTATGCCCGATGCCCGTTCTTCTGACGCTCTCATTCCGGCGTCATGCCGTTCTTCCGTCTGCCAGAGGACTGTTATGCCCCTGCTTTCTCAAGACGGAACCGACAACATACGGTTCGGGTCATCGCAACGCTGCCGCAAAAAAAGACAACACACCGATATGCAAGAACATATCGCGGAACTGCCTTTTCTGCGGCCACAATCAGGCCGCGAAACTGCAATGCAGACAGACCAACGCCCCGGCACAGTCCCGTCTGCAACCTTGCATCTAACCATAGAAGGGCACAGATGCAACAGTAATAATTCCCGTCTGCGTACTTTATTTGCACAGACGCATTATTTTGTGCAATGCGCACTGCCGCATTTGGCAACAAAGTAATCCTGCTCTTGTCAGAGGCGGACGAAAACACTATGTGAGTCCTGCCACCAGGGCAGGTCATTCTTATGTGAAGGACAGATACAATCTGGCTTTATACTGCTTGCAAGCCTCGCTTGACACAACTATCCTCTGATACCGCGCTGTTACTGTATTTTTACAGTCTGCCTGTGCTGTACAGGCACTTTTCCGCCACTCTACAGCAAGATAGTGTTGACCCGCTCAAAGGCCTATTCTAGACAATTAGAAAGCCACGCCTGCGATTGCGTGGCTTAAGAAATATGAGGAATGTGAAATGAGCGAAGAGCAATGCACCGAACTCAAGGTGCTGGACAACGTCCCTTTCGGACAAGTGTCCGGTGACGCGCAATTTTTTGCCCTGCGCCTTGAAAAACCCCAATGGAAAGACTGGAAGCCCGGTCAGTTTGTGATGATCCGTCCGCGCGGATGGGCCTTTGACATGCTGTGGGCACGCCCTTTTTCCATATGCCGCGTCAGCAGCCGCGATCTTGTCCTGTTCTTTCAGGCAGTAGGACGCGGTACCCGCAGACTGGCCGAGCTGAAAGCCGGTGACTCCGTAGTCGTGTGGGGCCCCCTTGGCAACAGTTTTGCTGTGGAGCCTGATACCTCCACCTTGTTGCTGGCCGGCGGCATCGGCATCGCTCCGTTCATCGGTTATGCCCACGCGCACCCTAAACCGTGGAACCTGTGGATGGAATTCGGCCACCGTATGCCTTTGGGATGCTATCCTTTTGAAAGCATCAACGAAAAAATCATGGCCGACAACTATCTGGAAGAATGCCCCGAAGACCTGCAAAAGTTCATCGCCCGCCTGGAAAAACGCATTGCGGAATACGCAGAGCGTGACGGTCTGGTGCTGGCTTGCGGTCCCACGCCGTTCCTGCATACCGTGCAGCAATTTGCTTTAAAGCATGGCGCACGTTGTCAGCTTTCGCTTGAAACCCGTATGGCATGCGGAGTAGGCGGCTGCCTTGGCTGCGTTACCAGCACCACCGACAAACACCACCTGCACGAAACGCAGGCTGGCAAAGCACAGGTCTGCAACAACGGCCCCGTATTCTGGGCTGATGAAATTGACCTGACCAAAGCATAGGAGCACGGCCGTGGATTTGCACGTTACCATACCCAGCGGTCTGCATGGCCTCGAGCTGAAGAACCCCGTCATGACTGCCTCGGGCACGTTCGGCTACGGGGTTGAGTTTGCACCCTACGGTGATCTGACCAAGCTTGGCGGCATTGTTGTCAAAGGGCTTTCCTTAAAGGCCCGCGCAGGCAACCCTATGCCCCGCATCGCCGAAACTCCATGCGGCATGTTGAATGCCGTGGGCCTGCAGAACTCCGGCGTTGAAAATTTCATCACCGAAAAGCTGCCCAAACTGCCGTGGCAGGAAACCCCTGTCATTGCCAACCTGTATGCCTGCGACCCTGACGAATTCGCGGAACTGACAGGTATTCTGGCCGCAGAAGAGGGCATTGCCGCCATTGAAGTAAACATTTCCTGCCCTAACGTCAGCGAAGGCGGCATCCTGTTCGGTCAGGACGCACGGCAGGCGGCGCGGGTAACCAGCGCGGTCAAACGCCGCTCCGGCTCCAAACCCGTTATTGTCAAGCTGTCACCCAACGTTACCGACATCACTGAAATCGCCCGCGCAGTGGAAGACAGCGGCGCGGACATGCTGGCCTGCATCAACACGCTTAGCGGTATGGGCGTGGACATACGTTGCCGCAAACCGCTGCTGGCCAACGTTATCGGCGGTCTTTCCGGCCCTGCCATCAAGCCCGTGGCCTTGCGTTGCGTATGGCAGGTGGCACGTTCCGTCAGCATTCCGGTTATCGGCATCGGCGGGGCAACCACGGCGGAAGACATTCTGGAATTCATCCTTGTGGGCGCGCACGCCGTACAGATAGGCACCGCCAACTTCATGCGTCCTGACATGGCCTTTCGCCTTGTGGACGAGCTGCAGCAACTTGTGGACGAGCTTGGCATCACCAGCTGGGATGAGTTCAGAGGCTCTCTGCAAGTATAACAAGTTACCGAAAAACATCCGGGAAGCTATCGATAGTGTCGTAATCTGCCGCAACCGTTACATCGGACGCGGAACGACAACCCTGAGAGTTTTACAGAAAAACATCACCGAAGCCGGAGAGCGATTACGTTCTCCGGCTTTTTTATATCCGCCACAGCATCTATAAGCAGAATAGTTTTGGATAGTTGCACAACTTTTTCAAATGAGTGCGCTCTGACATTTTTCTACAAACTCACTTGCCTTGAATGGTGCGAACACGTACAACTTCACAAAATCAATAAAAATGCTGCCAGTTCAGCGCGGCATAACGGGAGTGCCTTTAGTTCAACCGACCACACATTTACCGCATCCTTAGGAGGAGCGCATGGAAACCATGCTTGATGGAAAAATAGTCTCTCGTGGCAAGGAGTTTTTTACCAGTATCAGCGGCGAAGCCCCGTCCATCTTTAATAAAGGCTGGTGGACAGGCAAAGTCATGGACTGGGCCATGCAGAACGAAGACTTCAAGGTCCAGCTGTTCCGCTTTGTTGACGTGTTCCCTTACCTGAACACATCAGAGTCGCTTTCGCGGCATATCCGTGAATATTTTGCAGAGGGCGGCGATGATGTGCCCTCGGTGCTCAAGTGGGGGGCAGGCAAGGCTGGCTTCGGCGGCAAGCTGACAGCCATGCTGATGGAAAAAACCATCCGCTCCAATATTGAAGGCATGGGCCGCCAGTTCATCATCGGACAGAACTCCAAAGAAGCGGTAAAATCAATCGCAAAGCTGCGCAAAGACGGCTTTGCCTTCACCATCGACCTGCTTGGCGAAGCCACCATGAACGAAAAGGAAGCCGACGAGTACCGTGACGGCTATCTGGAAGTTCTGGACGCCATTGCCAAAGAGCAGGACAAATGGACACCCCTTAAAGGAAGCGGTCCCGATAAAGATCTGGACTGGGGCTACACTCCCAAGGTCAACGTTTCCATCAAGCCCTCGGCCCTGTACTCTCAGGCAAAGTCTGTAGATATCGAAGGTTCTGTTCAGGGCATCATGAAGCGCCTTGCCCCCATCTACCGCAAGGTTATCGAAATGAACGGCTTCCTGTGCATCGACATGGAAGCACTCAAGTATAAGGAAATGACCCTTGAGCTATACCGCAGGATGCGCAGCGAACAGGAATTCCGCCACTACCCGCACCTTTCCATCGTGCTGCAGGCCTATCTGCGCGAGTCAGAAAAAGACTTGGAAGACCTGCTGCACTGGGCCCGCACAGAAAAGCTGCCCATTGCCATCCGTCTTGTAAAAGGCGCCTACTGGGACGCGGAAACCGTTATTGCCAAGCAGAACGGATGGGAAATTCCCGTCTGGGTGCACAAGCCTGAATCAGACATGTGCTTTGAGCGCATGACCCGCACCATCCTGCAGAACAGCGATATCTGCTACTACGCCTGCGGTTCGCACAACATCCGCACCATTGCCGCCACCATGGAAATGGCAAAAGAACTGAATGTGCCCGAAGACCGCTACGAGTTTCAGGTGCTGTACGGCATGGCGGAACCCGTGCGTAAAGGTTTGCAGAATGTGGCAGGCAGGGTGCGCCTTTACTGCCCCTACGGCGAACTGATTCCCGGCATGGCCTACCTTGTGCGGCGCCTGCTGGAAAATACCGCCAACGAATCATTCCTGAAGCAGAGCTTTGCTGACAACGCCGACATGGAGCGCCTGCTCGAAAATCCGGAAATTACGCTCAAGCGCGAGCTGGAAGCACGCCCGCCGCGAGTAGAGCCCTCCGGCACAGGTGGCCTGCCGCCGTTCCGCAACGATGCCATGATAGACTTTACCATTCCGGAGCAACGGGCTGCCTTCCCCCGCGCCATAGCTGAAGTACGCGCCAAAGCGGGCGGCACTATTCCGCTGTATATCGACGGCAAAGACGTAAGCACTGCAGATGTCATTGCCACCACCAACCCCGCAGACCCCGATGAAAAGCTGGCAGAGGTGTGTCAGGCCGGAGTAGAACAGATAGACAGCGCCATAGAAGCCGCAGAGCGCGCATTCTACATCTGGCGCGATGTTTCGCCCGAAGACCGCGCAAACTACCTGCTTAAAGCCGCAGACATCGCCCGCAAAAACGCCTACCAGCTTTCTGCATGGCAGATTCTGGAAGTGGGCAAACAGTGGGATCAGGCATACCATGACGTAGGCGAGGGCATCGACTTTCTCGAATACTACGCCCGTGACATGCTCCGCCTTGGCAAGCCGCGCCGCATGGGTCGCGCGCCGGGCGAACACAACCACCTATTCTATCAGCCAAAGGGTATCGCGGCGGTTATTTCGCCGTGGAACTTCCCGTTTGCCATATCCATCGGCATGGCTTCTGCCGCCATCGTTACCGGCAACCCCGTCATCTACAAACCATCCAGCATCGCATCGCGCATCGGCTACAACCTGACGGAAGTCTTCCGCGAAGCAGGGCTGCCCGCAGGCGTGTTCAACTTCTGCCCCGGCCGCAGCTCTGTTATGGGCGACTATCTGGTAGAACATCCTAAGGTAAGCCTCATCTGCTTTACCGGTTCAATGGAAGTCGGCCTGCGCATTCAGGAAAAAGCAGCCGTAGTTCAGCCCGGACAGCACCACTGCAAACGGGTTATCGCGGAAATGGGCGGCAAAAACGCCATCATCATTGATGACGACGCAGACCTTGATGAAGCAGTGCATCAGGTCATCTACTCCGCATTCGGCTTTCAAGGGCAGAAATGCTCCGCCTGTTCGCGTGTTATCGTGCTCGACCCCATCTACGACCGATTTGTCAGCCGCCTGACTGAAGCCTGCAACGACCTGAAAATCGGCCCCGCAGAAGACGCGGCAAACTATATGGGCCCAGTTGCCGATGTTTCACTGCAAAAAAACGTGAACGCCTACATCGAAATCGCAAAGCAGGAAGGCAAAATTATTGTCTCCCGAGACGATATTCCTGAAAAAGGCTGCTACGTGCCGCTGACAGTTGTGGAAGGCATCACGCCGGAGCATCGCATCGCTCAGGAAGAAATATTCGGGCCGGTGCTGGCAATCATGCGCGCCAAAAACTTTGACGAGGCGCTTGATATTGCCAACGGAACCAGATTTGCTCTGACCGGCGGCGTATTCTCGCGCAGCCCGGAGCACCTTGAAAAAGCCAGAAAGCAATTCCGCGTGGGCAACCTGTACCTGAACCGCGGCAGCACCGGCGCACTTGTTGAGCGTCAGGCGTTCGGCGGGTTCAAAATGTCCGGCGTAGGTTCAAAAACCGGCGGCCCCGACTATCTGCTGCAGTTCATGGACCCGCGGCTGGTTA
The DNA here is from genome assembly GCF_047973035.1 of Oleidesulfovibrio sp. NCBI lineage: Bacteria > Pseudomonadati > Thermodesulfobacteriota > Desulfovibrionia > Desulfovibrionales > Desulfovibrionaceae > Oleidesulfovibrio > Oleidesulfovibrio sp. The sequence goes on along the minus strand of NZ_JBKEBF010000037.1, from coordinate 105,316 downwards.
CCGAAAACACCATGCGTCGCGGCTTTACCCCCATCGAAGAAGATGACGACTGGATTGTGTAAAGCTGGATAGAAAAAGCGTTGCGCCAAAAAAAATGAAAAGAGGCTCCCGAAAGGGGGCCTCTTTATTTGGGGTGAGTAATTTTCGCCTCCGGCGGGCAAGGGGAATAATTCCCTTTGCAAACCCCGAGAAAACTATGGTCACTATTGCACCATACGATTCGCAATCGCTGCCTTTTTAGGTTTGCTCGGCAGTAGGCTTGCAAAAGGCAGAGCCTGTGCTTTAACTCAACCTACAGCTTTCGCATTGCACTTAAAGGCCAGTAAACGTACTCAACTTTTCCTGTAACCTCTGTTTCATCAACAAGTCTCACAGTTCCTTTATGCCCTACTGTTTCCACAAGATACCGTCCTTCAGGAATCATACAGGAATCATCCGCATCTGAAAGGCTCCCGACATTTTCACACGATTGAAATGAACAAACATCTCCGGTAACTCCCTGTATCCGAAATAAATATGGAGAGCTGTCGGGTGCATCAGAATCTATCTTTTCGATTACAACAAAATCGCCTTTAGCAAGCTCTCGCTCCCAATATGAATGCGGAACTCCCAACAGTCTTAAACCTCCCCCAAATTCCGGCAACAACGCAGTATTCCCCGCTGCAATTGAATACGATTGAAACCGGCCACCATCCACAGCACTGTTTACTACAAAAAATGCCACGACATACATGGATAAAAATGCAGTACGCTGCCAGCGGCTGCTGCCAAAGCCGTCTCCTGCCAAAACAGGCTTTGCAAAGGCCGCATCAAACGCCGAATACAGACGGACAAGAACCTCCAGCGCGCCCAGTAGTCCCATCAACAACAAAAAACTATCATTCTTCAGCCCAGAAAAAAGTAAGAGAAGAGGGTCATCAATTAGAATAAAAACACCTAATCCAAAGCCCTTGGCAAAGTGCCCCCGTACTATCTGGCCGGTACCCGGGCATAGAAAAGACAATGCAGCTAACGCAAAACGAATCAAAACCACCAACCTCATTTATTCATGGAACATGCTGAAGCTCGTGAAGGCCAAAATTTATTTGAAAACAGCCCACCTTCACAGACGATAGCATTGCAAAACTGATATTAAAAATGATTTTCATTGTCAAATATATGAATAACCAAACTCACCCACAAAAAAACGCTAAACCAGCGCACCACATCACCACTTATCCAGCCCCCTACAAAAACAGCCCGCCGGCCACATGGCCTGCGGGCTGTTTACTATGCGTAACTTCTTGTCCGAAGGATGCTACAGGGCAGCCTTCAGAACATTCCGGCTTACTTCCAGCTTCTGGTCGCCGCGCTCGGACATTGCTGTCAGTCCTTTTGCTTCCAGCCCCTTGATTACAGCGTCGAAATGTTCAACGCCAAGCTTATGGTCGGAAAGGCGGGTTTTAACGCCCAGAGACTCAAAGAACTCCCTTGTTTTGGCTATGGCGGCATTAATGCGTTCGTCATCTGTGCCTTCGGTGATGTTCCAGATGCGCTCGGCATACTGCAGCAGCTTTTCGCGTTTGGATTCGCGGCGCACATCCATCAAGGCAGGCAGAATGATGGCCAGAGTCTGACCGTGATCAAGACCGTAAAGAGACGTAATCTCGTGCCCGATCATATGAGTTGCCCAGTCCTGCGGTACACCCGAACCGATAAGGCCGTTCAGCCCCATGGTGGCGCACCATACAAGGTTCGCACGGGCATCGTAGTCTTCGGGGTGATCAATCGTATAACGTCCGATTTCGATCAGGGTCAGCAGGATGCCTTCTGAGGTTCTGTCCTGAAAGCGGCCTTCCACGGGGAAAGTGAGATACTGCTCCATAACGTGGACAAAGGTGTCCACCACACCGTTTGCCACCTGCTTGGCAGGCAACGAGTAGGTAAGCGTGGGGTCAAGAATCGAAAACTTCGGGAAGGTAAGCGGACAGAGCACGGGAAACTTTCCGTCACCCTTGCTGATAACACCGCCGCAATTCATCTCGGAACCGGTGGCAGGCAATGTCGCCACACACCCCAACGGCACGGCCTTGGCTGCGGGCACCCCTGCAAAACCATGGTACAGGATAGACTCCGGATCACCGTCGAACACGGACGCAAGCGAAACAAACTTCGTACCGTCCATGACAGACCCGCCGCCCACGGCCAGCAAAAAATTGATACCTTCTTTTTTTACCAGTTCCACGGCCTTCATAAGAGTTTCATAACGGGGGTTGGCTTCAATCCCGCCAAACTCAAACACCCGGCGATGAGACCCCAGTGCGCTTCGCACCTTATCAAAAGCGCCGAACCGCTTTACGCTGCCGCCGCCGTATAAAATAAGCACGTTGGCATCAGCAGGAACAAGCGTGTCCAGTTCTGCCAGTCTGTCTTTACCGAAAACAATGTGGGTAGGGTTATGAAAGTTGAAATCAAGCATGATTATCCTCCTTAAGGATTGTATGCGGAATATAATTATGTCTTATAATTCTGAATTTTTGCGTTTGACAAACTTTCAGACGCGCATCGTTAAAGCTGTTGCCGGAGTATGCACTCATTTTTGTGCGTACCTTCCCTCATACTCCTTTTTTGCCCTGAAACAAGTACGCACCAGACGGTGCCTGACGAATTATCAAGCAACATAACCCCTTTGCTTTTCGTTGAGTACTCGTATAATCTACCTAATACGTACTTCCAGACATGTCAGGGCGTTGCACTTCATGCCCTTACAACAGTCAGCGATCAGTACCAGTGCAGCGGTTATAGTACTTGCTGCCGTATCTGCCTTACGGAGTCTCCCATGCCTGTTTCTAAAAATCGTCCGAATCCATCAATACCTTCTGCACCTCTTGTTCCCAAACGCGATGTGCTGGTCACTGTAAGCGAATCGCAAAACCATCTGCACGCTGCACAGTTTGCTGCACAGTTCTTACACAATGCAACGTCTGTCGGTATTACACTTTTATACGTCGCACCGCCGAAGCAGCAGCACAACAGAGGCCCTTACGGCCTTGCATTAGGCGTGGGCGGTATGGATGACGAAGAGTATAACCGCCATATCGCGTTAGGTACAGCCAGCCTTGCAGAGGCCGAAAAACTGCTTTTGAAGGCAGGTGTTGAAGAAGACCGTATTACTTTGCGCTCTGTGCCGAACACAACGGCCATGGACTGGGATATTATGTATCAGGGGGTCAATGGCGGACACTCTGCCATTGCTCTTGGCAACCGGGGGCGTACCTGGCTGGAAAACCTGCTGGAAGGCACACCCGACATCACCGGCGGGCTGATCAAGCAGTCGTGCATTGTCCCGCTCTGGCTGTGTCCGCCGAACCCTTCCGGTTCTCAAAAGGTGCTTATCTGCGTTGACGGTTCTGCCTCAGCCTTTAACGCCGTACACCATATTTCTCATATTCTGGGAGCAGACAGCCCCCACGAATTCACATTGCTGCGCATCTGCAAAACAAATCCATGCGGCTTTACCGACAGCGGCATGTTGTTCAAACAATGCCGCCAGATTATGGAAGGGCAGGGTGTTGCGCCGGAACGTGTCTCTACCAGCGTTGTCACGCATAACAACGTGGTGGAAACCATCCTGCGGCTTTCGCTGGAAGGTAACTACGGCCTTGTGGTGGCAGGCAGACGCGGAATGGGGTCAAACCTCATCGAGCATTTGCTGATGGGTGCGGTGGCAAACAAGCTGATGCGCAGGCTGCGCAACTGTGCGCTGTGCCTTTGCTGCTAGATTTAGTGCTGCATGACAACTCTTCGCCTCCGGCGGCAGTATGCCGCCGGAGGCTTTTATTTGAACGGTATAAAGCAGAGAGCAGGGGCGGGGAACAAGCAGAGCAGCCGCCATTCCATTATGCATTGAGTCCTTCTTTATGATGCGGAAAAAAAGCAAATGGAGAACAGCTCAGTGTTATTGCAATAACTGTAGCTGCGTTGCCTGCGCGGGCTTCCATATGCGGATAGACCGCTCCATACCGTACTCGGCGCAGCCGCTGGTTACCGCACGGTACAGCTCCTCTGCATTCGGGGAATTACAGATATATTCTTTGCCGAACCTGCGCCGGTATTCATTAAGCACTTCCGGAAAATGCTCTTTCAACTGCCCGAAATAATACTCCCGGCTGCCTTCGCGCAGCGACATTCCCGGCCAGAACAGTATGTACGAAGCACCAGCCTCTCCCGCCTGCCGGACGACCTCACTAACCATATCTGTAGAATCTGTAATGAAGGGCAGCGTAGGCATGAGTGTGATTCCGGCATAAATTCCGGCATCACGCAGCGCTTTAACTGCCTTGAAACGCTCGGACGGAGGCGGGGCGTGCGGTTCTATTTTTGCCGCCAGTGCGTCTCCAGCGGTGGTCACAGTAACGGAGACCGCCGCATAGGTACGCCCTACAAGCCTGAGCATATCAATATCGCGTGTTACCAGCGTGCTTTTAGTGATTACATGCACCCCGAAACCATGACGGCCAAACAGCCGCAGTGCCCCGCGTGTAAGCTCCAGCTTTTTCTCCGCAGGCATGTAGGGGTCGTTCATAGAACCTGTGGTCACTGTGCCGCGCTGACGCTTGCGCGGCAGTTCATCAGCCAGAATTTTCAACGCATCCTGCTTTACCCGTATATGCTCAAGGGCGCCTATGTCGTAGCACGTACTGCGTGTATCGCAATAAATACAACCATGCGGGCAGCCGCGATACAGGTTCATATTATAGTAGCTGCCGAAGAGCTTGTCAGGAGCGTCTTTCACACGTGTAAGAATGGTTTTGGCTTCGATGTAGTCCATACCTCACATTGCACGGTACTTTCAGCCACCACAACAACCGGAAGCGTAATGACAGGAGGGGACAGCAGTCAGGCATCGGTAAAGCCGCAGGCATAAGCGAAACAAGGCCAGCAAAAAGACAGATACCGGCAAAAAATGATTTACGCGGAAGAAATGCTACGCTTTTGAATTACAAGCAAATCTGGACTGTCATCTCATATTCCACAGCACTGCATCCTTCTGCTTATAGGCCCGCTTTGCCGTTACCCAAAAGCACTTACCAGCCAAGGACAAACACTCTTTGAGCGGGTGCGGAACCCCCTTCCCCCAACAAAAAACCGCCCGCATGTGGCCATGCGGGCGGATATTGTACACCAACGTTTCACGTGAAACGTCAATATCGGCGGCAAACTACATCTGTGCTGCCACCTGGTCGGCACCGGCTTGCAGCGCCTCTGCGTTTTTGGGGATCAGGTGCGAATAGTGGCTGGAGATAACGTTACTCAGGCTATTCTTAACCACTTCCAGATCCATAACGCCGGTTGCCTTTACGTATGCGCCAAGTGCAACCATGTTTGCCATACGGGTATTACCCAGCTGATCGGCAATTTCGTTTGCGGGCACACCGTATGCTTTTACGCGGCTTTCTGCCTGCGCCATATCCACCAGCGAAGAGTTTACAATCAGAACTCCGCCGTCCTGCATCATGGGCTGGAACTTGTCCATGGAGGGCTGGTTCATGATGATCAGGCTGGCAGGGCGCTGAATGATGGGCGAACCGATGTCTTCGTTAGAAATAACAACGGTGCAGTTTGCAGTACCGCCGCGCATTTCAGGGCCGTAAACGGGAATATAGGTTACGTTAAGACCGCTTTCCATACCGGCATATGCCAGAAGGTTGCCGATAAGCATAACGCCCTGTCCGCCGAAACCGGCAATGATGACGTCCTGATACAGACTCATTGGCTTATTCCTCCTCGGCCGCTTCGGCGGTGATGTCTTTGTATACTCCCAGCGGGAAGTAGGGGATCATCTCTTCGGCGATGCGCTTGTTAGCGGATACGGGGTCCATGCGCCAATTGGTGGGGCAGCCGGACAGCATTTCAACAAAGCCGAAGCCGACGTTGTTTGCCTGCACTTCAAAAGCCTTGCGCAGAGCACGCTTGGCCTGACGGATATTCTTTACCGAATCAAGCGAAACACGCGCAGCATATGCGGTGCCGCCCAGACCGGCAATAATCTCTGTCATTTTAATGGGCTGACCTTCGCTTTCTGCGCAACGTCCGCCGGGGCAGGTGGTGGTTTTCTGGCCTACCAGAGTGGTGGGTGCCATCTGACCGCCGGTCATGCCGTAAACGGTATTGTTTACAAACACAACGGAGATGCGCTCGCCACGGTTGGCTGCATGCACGATTTCGGCAAGGCCGATGGAAGCAAGGTCGCCATCACCCTGATAGGTAAAGACAAATTTATCCTTGCGTGCACGCTTTACACCGGTTGCCACTGCAGGAGCACGCCCGTGGGGTGCTTCTACCGCGTCAACATCAAGGTAATTGTAAATAAACACCGAACAACCGATGGAACCGACGCAGAGGGTATCTTCCACAAGGCCCATTTCGGTAAGCACTTCGGCCACAAGGCGGTGCGCCACACCGTGGTGACAACCGGGGCAGTAGTGAGTAGGACGGTCGGCCAAGACTTCGGGTACGTCGAAGACCAGCTTTTCGTTATTTTCGGCTTGCATGGATTACCTCCCCAGCCTTGCGACTATTGCTTCCACGAAGTCGTCGGAACCGGGCAGGTTGCCGGGCATATGACCGTAGAAGTCAGAATCGGCCAGACCGCGGATGGAAAGACGCACGTCTTCAACCATCTGTCCGCAGTTCTGTTCAATGGTAAGAAAACGCTTGCCCTTTTCTGCCAGAGCGCGGATAGGCTCTTCGGGGAAGGGGTAGAGCGTAAGCGGACGCACAAGGCCCACTTTGTGACCTTCTGCGCGCAGACGACGAACGGAGCTTTTGACGATACGCCCGATGGAGCCATACGCCACAACAACCAGTTCCGCATCATCGCATTCGAAAATGTCTGCGCGGGCTTCGGCCTTCATGGCTTCGTACTTGTCCTGCAGGTGTCTGTTCTGCTTTGCAAGAGCACCGTCCGTAAGGAACAGCGACTTGAGCAGACGGGGACCGCGGTCTTTAGCACCTTCGATGCACCAGTCTTCAACGCCGTAGTTCTCGGCTTTTTCCGGAGTCCACGGAATGACAGGCTCTTTCATCTGGCCGACAATGGCGTCGCCGAGAACAAGCACGGGGTTGCGGTACTTGAAAGCAAGGTCAAAGGCTTCGATCATCATGTCGTAGCCTTCCTGACAGGTGCCGGGAGCAAGAACCAGAGTACGGTAGTCGCCATGACCGCCGCCGCGGGTGGACTGGAAGTAGTCACCCTGCGAAGAGCCGATGTCGCCAAGACCCGGACCGCCGCGGTTCATGTTTACGATGACGCCGGGCAGCTCGCTTCCTGCCATGTAGGAAATGGCTTCCTGCATCAGCGAAACACCGGGGCTGGAGGAAGTGGTCAGCGCACGCGCACCTGCGGCGGCTGCGCCCAGCAGCATGTTGGCTGCTGCCACTTCCGATTCAGCCTGAACAAATTCACCACCTTCTTTCACAATGGCGGTGGACATAAACTCGGGAATATCGTTCTGAGGGGTGATGGGGTACCCGAAGTAACAGGTACAGCCAGCAGCCAGCGCGCCGCGCGCAATGGCTTCATTACCCTTGATGAAAATTCTAGAGGGCTTTTCGGACATGCGCCTACTCCTTTGCCTTTTCGCCCTTTGCGGGCTTTTCGGGCCGGTAAACCCTGATCGCACAGTCGGGGCAGATAAGCGCACAAGATGCGCAGCCCGTACACTTTTCCATGTCCTCTTCAGTCACCTCTGCCACTTTGTACCCTTTACGGTTAAAGCGGGAGGACTGACGGATGATTTCCTTGGGGCAAACGGTGGTGCACAAAAGGCACCCCTTGCACCTCTCATCCAAAAACGTAACGCGTGCCATTCGCACTACCCTCTGTTTTTTCGCAAGCTGCCACTATAGGCCGCTCGCTGTGTCATGAGATTTTTTGTTAATTCTTAGAGCTGTGGGTATAGCTCAAGTCCTGCCGGTTTGCAAAATTGTGCAACACTCATTTTTCCAGCCCACACTATAAAAGCAACATTGCATCACCATACGAAAAAAAGCGGTAACCGGCGTCCACCGCTTCTTTATATGCGGCAAGCATTTTTTCGCGTCCTGCAAAGGCCGAAACCATCATCAGCAAAGACGATTCGGGCAGGTGGAAATTGGTGATGATGTGGTCTGCCACATTGAACGTATATCCCGGATAGATAAAAATATCCGTCCATCCGGTATAGGGACGAATTTCACCGCACTGCGCCCATGCGCCTTCCAGCACGCGGGTGGAAGTAGTGCCCACGGTAACAACAGGACGCCCTTCTTTTTTGGCATTGTTAATTGCCGTGGCAGCCTGCTGCGAAAGTTCTATATATTCTTTGTGCATACGGTGTGTGCGGATATCATCCACACGCACAGGGCTGAAGGTACCATACCCGACGTATAACGTCACTTCCGCCCAGCCGAAACCACGCTTTGCAAGCGCTTCGTGCAGCTCGGGGGTAAAGTGCAGGCCTGCTGTAGGTGCGGCAACGGAACCTAAGCGGTCTTCGCGGCTGTAAATGGTCTGATAACGGTCGTGGTCATCTTTACCGTCCGGTCTGCGGATGTACGGAGGGAGCGGCAGATGCCCCTGCTGCATGAAAACTGCTGCAAGGTCGCCGTGCCAGCGCAGCTGCACTTCGCACTTGCCGAACTCACCCGTTGCCAGCACTTCCACCTCAAGCCCTTCAAACTGCATGACATCCCCTTTGCGCACACGCTTTGATGCACGCAGAAGGCCTTCGGCACGGGCTGTACATGCTCCCGTTTCGTTTACGGGAACAGCTTTGATAAGCGGCAGAGGAGTGAGCAGCAGAAATTCAACTTTGCCGCCTGTGGGACGCTTGCCCAGCATACGGGCCGGCAGCACCCGCGAGTTATTGGCCACCAGCAGGGCACCGTCGGGCAGAAAATCTGCAATATCGCGGAACATGGCCTGCGAATTAGTGCCTGTAGCTCTGTTGACCACAAACAGGCGGGATTCTCCGCGCTTTTCGGGCGGATTCTGCGCTATCTGCGCTTCCGGCAGGTCAAATCGGTAACCGGCAAGAGTAAAATCGGCATCAACATGCTGTAATGCCTCTTGGTTGTTCTGGTTTTGTTCAGAAATAGTCGATTGCATGGGGCAGCGTGTCCTTTCCACCATCCGGCATAGCTTCCGGCCGCAATCTTTCAGCCGCCGTCACCGGCATGGAATCCGCACCAGACCAGAAGATGCGGCGGCAGGCAAGTTTTTTCAAACAGGGGCGCCCCATTTTGTCACTTTTTGTCGAAAACACAACTATTTCAAGCTGTCAGCCGACAACTGAACAATAGAAGCGGCGGCATGTTATGCTTTTTTTTGCGTTTTTGCCAATTCGCACATAAAAGCACAGCCACCGGACAAGACACGTTGCGTTACTTAGTTATTGTTGATTCATTGCGTGCCGCTGCGACATACGCTATGTGACATAGCTGAGTGACGGCGTCGCCGTGGTGCGTAATCAATCGGCTCTGGCGCAAAGCGCGTACAGGCCCGAACCATTGTATTTCAGTAAGGAGACTCCATGAAAAAATCTCTTATTCTTGCGCTTCTGCTTGCCGGCGTGGTGGCTCTTTCCGGTTGTACTACAACCGGCAGCTCCAGCTCCGGCGGAACTGAAGAAGTTTCCCAGTTCCTGTACTATGACTTCAACGACATTGTCGTTCCCCGCGACATGAAGCTGAAAGACTCGTTTGTGCTCGGTTCCGGTGCAGACCGTACCGGCTTCCTCGGCTTTTCCGGCTGGGTGGATGCCCGTTCGCTGACTCAGAACACCATTTCCAACATGCAGCGTGACGGCTGGAGCCTGCGCTTCCAGTTCATCAGCCCGCGTACGCTGCTGCTGTTCACAAAGCCTGACAAATTTGCCATCATCAATATTACTGACAATAAAACCAACACCGAACTGGAAGTGTGGGTTGCCCCCCGTCAGGACAACGTAGGCCTTGAAAAGCCTATCCTTGATACCCCCACCAATTCTATTCCCGGTGACATCACCATTCAAGAAGAAGGGCTGACAAACTAATGAGCTCCACTTCCGGCACCGCGCATCTTGCCTTCAGCGGCTATATGGGCAAACGCCTGCAATTAGGCGTCTGCGGTTCTGTCGCGGCATATAAATCGCTCGATCTTCTGCGGCGTTTTAAAGACTCCGGAGCCGATGTAGGCGCGACGGTTACGGAAAGTGCTGCCCGTTTTGTAACTCCGCTCAGTTTCGAAGCGCTCGGCGCTTCACCTGTATATTCCGGCATGTTTCCCGTGGGGGATGATGTTTTCGGGCATCTTACCCCCGGGGAAGCCTGCCATGCTTTTCTTATTGCACCCGCCACTGCCGCCATCATGGCTAAAATTGCGCACGGCATGGCAGACGATATGCTGTCGTGTCAGGCTCTGGCTTTTGAAGGGCCGTTGGTCATTGCTCCTGCCATGAACCCCCGCATGTGGAATAACCCGTCCACACAGGAAAACTGGCAAAAGCTGAAAGACCGCGGGCACATAACCATTGAGCCCGGCTGCGGTCGCATGGCCTGCATGGATGTGGGGCAGGGCAGACTGGCAGACCTTGATACCATTTTTCTTACCGGTCTGAAGGCCATGACGCCACAGGATATGGCCGGAACCAAAGTCATGATAACCCTTGGCCCTACGCGGGAACAGTGGGACGGCGTGCGCTTCTGGTCCAATCCGTCTTCCGGCGTGATGGGCGCATCATTTGCCGTGGCGGCATGGTTGCGCGGCGCTCAGGTACATGCCGTCTGCGGCCCGGGCACTCCGTGGCTGCCTGCGGCCATAATGCGTTATGACGTTACCAGTGCAAAAGAAATGTACAAAGCCACGGCAGACTTATGGCCTGCCGTGGATACCGGAATTTTCACTGCCGCAGTTGCGGACTTCAGCCCTGTTCCTTTCGGCGATGCAAAGTTTAAAAAAGCCGGAAGCGATTCCCTGCGGGTCGAATTTACGCCAAACACTGATATTTTAAAAACGCTGGGGCAGGCTAAGCGCGATGATCAGCGCATCATCGGCTTTGCGGCAGAGACGGGCGACCTGCAGGCCAATGCCGTGGGCAAGCTGCAACGCAAAAATGCCGATATGATCGTCGGCAATATTGTCGGCACCCCTGAAAGCGGCTTCCAGTCCGCTACCAACAAGGTTTTTGTGGCAGACAGGAACGGTCGTACCGAAGAGTGGCCCGTGCAACCCAAGACAGAAGTAGCATGGAGGATTCTGGATTGGCTGTTGCAAATGTAGCTCTGCGCGAAGATCTGCGCCCTTGGCACAATGCCGGACTTAACTATCTTTTTATTGATGAGACGGTAGAGGCATGGCTGGAAGAGGGTAAAAAGGCACAGCAGGCAGCTTCGCCCGCTGGCGCTTCACAAAACGTCGCAGCTCAGACCCCGCATGTCCTCCGGCAAAGCCAAAGCGATTCTTACGCTGCGCCCGCTCCTGCACAGCGAGCAGGGCAGCACGGGTATACGCCACAGGCTGCCACCGAGCATTCTTCTCCGCAAAGGCCATACAGCGGCACCGCCGCGAACGGCTCTGCCGGTCCTGCTGGGCAGCAGCACCGCCCTGCAGCCCCTCAACCACCTCGGGACAATACAGCCTTACAGCCGCAAACACGGCCCAAGTATACCCCGCAGGAGTCTCCGGACGCATGCACGATGCGCGAGGATAAACCTGAGCCGCCTCAGGCAAGCACGCTGCCGCCTGAACAATGGCCTGCAACATGGCAGGCTGCGTGGGCTAAAATCCCCGGCCCTGCACCTGTTGTATGGACATACTGGTCGCTTGGCGATGACCTGTGCGGCAATGCCAATGCCGAGCGCGGCGCACTGCTGCGGCGCATCATCGGCAGCCTGCAACTGCCCCGCGGAACCAGCGCCTTCTGGCCCGTGGCCATGCCGCCCCAAAACGCCCAGACAGACACGGACGAATCCGGCCTTGTGGCAGACCCCGCACTGTTTCTTGCCGGTATAGAGCGCATCAAGCCGCGCAGGGTGTTTGCCTTCGGCAGCAGAGCGCTGCGAAGCTTTGCCCCGCATTGCGGTCTCAGGCCATATCAGTTTGTCCACTTCAACGGCTTCAGGCTGTATGCCATGCCGGACATTGATTACCTGCTTGAATCACCAGGCCCTGTAGATGCAGTTATCTCCTGCCTGCGCGTGGCGTTGCAGCAAATGCGCTGAAACTCTTTGCCTGCTATTTTTTGCCCGCTGCCTGAAAAGGTAGCGGGCTTTTTTCTGTCGATGCAACGCTGTCCGGCTCTTCCCGAGCAGCAGTCCTGTCGCTTCTGCATTCTCCGCTTTGCAGCGCGGTTGCATATTGCCGCACGGCACCGTAACTCATCGGCAATCATCGCCCCAGGCAAAAACACCTTGCCAATGTGAACTGCCATGCACATGTTTCAATAAGTATAAACAAACAAAATTCGATTCGAAAAACCTGTTCACCCCCCCCCGTTTACGCTATGCTCAGACTAGCCTCCGCATCCGAGTGGTGCCATAGCCATGCAGGAGAAACGCCATGAACAGCTACACCTCTTTTTTTCGCACATATTCAACCCTCTGGGCGATTTTTATCTTTTTCATAGCAATTCATACAGCCTCTATTGCTTTTGCGGCTGAGAACGAGCCTGAAAATAAGCCTGTCAGCGTGGTCAATGTAACTATTAATGCCGGAATCGGTCCTGCAACGGCGGACCTGCTGCGCGGAGCGATTCAAGAGGCAGAGGCGGGGCATGACATGGTGCTGGTGACGCTGAACACCCCGGGCGGACTTGTTTCATCCATGCGCGAGATGGTTCAGGACATTCTGAACGCAAATGTGCCCGTAGGGGTGTGGGTAGGGCCGTCAGGAGCACATGCCGCAAGTGCAGGTATGTTTCTGGTTGCTGCGGCCAGCATTAACGGTATGGCTCCGCAGACGACTCTGGGGGCAGCCATTCCCGTAACGGCAGACGGTTCCGACACTAAAGGGGACTTAGCCACAAAAGTCACCAACGACCTTTCCAGTCTGGTTTCCAGTCTGGCAGAACGCCACAACCGCAATGTGGACTGGTATGTTTCTGCCGTTCGCAAAGGTGAGAGTCTGCCTTCGTCTCAGGCCATCATGAACAACGTTGTCGAGTTTATGGCAACCTCGCCGAAAGACTTTCTTGTTCAGGCCGGCAGCAGAGGGGTGCCCGCCGAGCTTGGGCCGCTCTATTTCACGGAAGACATGATAACCATCGTGCCGTATGAGCCAGGGGTCAGGTACCGCTTTATCGGCTGGCTGCTTGATCCGCAGGTTGCGTATCTGTTGCTTATTGCCGGTGTTGCGTTGCTTTTTGTGGAGTTTACGCACCCCGGCGCGATACTGCCGGGAGTGTTAGGAGCGTTATCGTTACTGCTTGGGCTGTACGCCATGACAATTCTGCCCACGGAAGCAGCCGGACTGCTGCTGATTGTTCTGGGGCTGATATTCTTTCTGCTGGAAGTGAAAGTCATCAGTTTCGGTCTGCTTTCTCTGGCTGGAGTCGCCGCGCTTTTCTTCGGCTCGCTCATCCTCTTCCCTGAAAGTGAAAGACTGCGCCTTCCCCTCATGACCATCGGCCCTACGGTTCTTGGTATCAGCGCCTTTATGGGTGGCATAGTCTGGCTGGCAGTAAAGTCGCAACGTCGCACTACCGCAATGGTTTCTGAACAGCTGACAGGGCAGACAGCGACCGTTGTCCGCTGGAACGGCAAAAAGGGAACCGTTAAACTGCAAGGCACCATGTGGAACGCGACAACACCGAAAGAACTCCCCATCGCAAAAGGGGAAAGTGTTATCGTTACCGGCATGAAGGGCCTTACGCTGCATGTATCAACAGGCCACGCCGATTCCGATGATTCACACAAAGGAACTTCGTAGCGGCATAACTTCAGCCCCCAACCGCATCGCGGTTCTATACACTGTAATCACGGCTCCAAATGTAAACCTAAAGGAGAAGCAGAATGTTTGCCTATCTTCCCATAATTCTGGCCATCGTTGCGTTTCTGATTGCATCCATCAAAGTGCTTAATGAATACGAAAGGGCGGTTGTTTTCCGGCTTGGGCGCGTTCTCGGAGCCAAAGGTCCGGGCATCATTATTCTGATTCCCATAATTGATCGCATGGTTCGCGTAAGCAAACGGGTGCTGACCCTCGATGTTCCCAATCAGGATGTCATCACACGGGATAACGTTTCCGTTGAAGTAAATGCTGTCGTATACTTCCGCGTTGTGGAGCCTGTTAAGTCCATCATTGAAGTAGAGGATTATCTTTATGCCACTTCGCAACTTGCGCAGACGACGTTACGTAGCGTTTGTGGCAGTGCGGAGCTGGACCAGCTGCTGGCCCAACGGGAAGAGATGAATGAGCAGATTCAGCAATTACTGGACGAACAGACCGACCCGTGGGGCATCAAGGTACAGTCTGTAGAGCTTAAGCATATTGACCTGCCTGCCGAAATGCAGCGCGCAATGGCCAAACAGGCAGAGGCTGAACGTGAACGCCGCGCCAAGGTCATTAACGCAGAAGGCGAGTTACAGGCTTCGACAAAACTTAAAGAAGCAGCGCAGATAATGTCGGAAGCACCTGCTTCACTCCAGTTGCGGTACCTCCAGACAATGCGGGAAATGGCTGCGGAAGGAAAATCAACCGTAATCCCTATTCCGTTTGATATTATTAAACCCTTTCTTGATGCCAAGGGCAAATAGCCTGATTTGAACCAGTTACCCTTGATAGGAAAGGCGGCCTGATGGTCGCCTTTTTATTTGTATTTTTAAATGAGCCTGTTGCCTTATATGGCCGCACCACACAAAACAGACGAAACAGAACACACAGGGAAGCTGGCCGGAGCAAACCAATGACAACCACTAGACGATACTGAAATGAGAGAGGAATCGCCGTGACAGTGAGGGGGAGTGGCTTCTTAAAACCGCAACGCGAAGAGGATAACGTAAGCATGATGTTCCATCGGCTTTATGGTCTGTAGCTCAAGTATTCTCAGCAAGCCCCTTATTATTTATACCTGAGACAAGTTAGTGCATCCCCCGGCAAAAAGAAAATCGCAAGTGAACCGTTAAAACGGGTAGCGGCGCGCAAGGCACATAATTTAATCACAGCGCACCCATGCCGCAGACGGCTTTAATTCCTCCTCCATAAACCACACAGCACCGCAAGCAGATCAGGCCAACACAAAAACTTCACTCAGATTACCCGCAGCAGAGGCGGGGCGTGAGAGGGCGCCTCCTCAAGAGATGACGTGGGCAATTTTTTGGCATATATTGCCCACCGTTCTTACAAGCTCAACCAGCCGCGCATATGCGCGCTTCATACAGGAACCGACCATGCATATTCTTGTTACCGGAGCAGCCGGTTTTATCGGCTTTCATCTAAGCCGCCGTTTTCTGGCTGATGGGCACACCGTTGTAGGCCTCGATTGCCTGAACGATTACTACGACGTGCAGCTTAAGAAAGATCGTCTGGCACTGCTGCAAAAAGAGCAGGGCTTTACCTTTGCCCCTGTGGATCTTGCTGATGATGCCGCCATGGATGCTCTGTTCGAAAAAGAACAGTTCACCCATGTGGTGAACCTTGCTGCGCAGGCAGGCGTTCGCTACAGCATCGAAAATCCCCGTTCGTACATTCAGTCCAACCTTGTCGGCTTTGGCAATATTCTGGAAGGCTGCCGCCACAACGGCGTTAAACACCTTGTGTATGCTTCTTCCAGCTCGGTATACGGGCTGAATACCAACATGCCCTTCAGCGTGCATGACAACGTAGACCACCCCATCAGCCTGTACGCCGCAAGCAAAAAATCCAACGAGCTTATGGCGCACACATACAGCCACTTGTACCGTCTGCCTACAACAGGACTGCGCTTTTTCACTGTGTACGGCCCGTGGGGACGTCCGGACATGGCTCTGTTCCTGTTCACCAAAGCCATATTTGAAGGCAAGCCCATTAATGTATTTAATGAAGGCCGCATGCGCCGCGACTTTACTTATATTGATGACATCATTGAAGGCGTGGTCCGCGTGACAGAGCGCACACCTGCACCTAATCCTGAATGGAGCGGAGCTGCGCCTGACCCGTCATCCAGCCCCGCACCGTACCGCATTTACAACATAGGTAACAATAACACGGTAGAACTGGGCACCTTTATTGAAACACTTGAAGAGTGCATCGGCAAAAAGGCCGTTAAAAACCTTATGCCCATGCAGCCCGGTGACGTGGAAGCCACCTATGCAAACGTAGATGACCTTATCGCTGACACCGGCTTTAAGCCCGGAACGCCGCTGAAAGAGGGCATCGCAAACTTTGTGGACTGGTACCGGAAGTACTACAACGTGTAGCAGCCTGCTTGCTTGAAACAATTCAGCCCGCTTTTGCGGGCTTTTTTGTTTTCTTCGCAAATGCTGTAGAATTGAACATTCCGTATTACATTTTAACTCTCATTATGCTGCCATAATGTTTCACGTGAAACATTAACTATCTTCTACACCGGTTACAAAACAGCATGGTTAAGCCAACGAAGCCGTAAACAGCCGGATAAAAGTAACGCAAAAAATCTTATCAACCCGTTGACACTTTACTCTTGCTTTACTAGCTATACTCTCGTCACCCGCGTGGACCATGAACAACGTTCATGTTTCACGTGAAACATGAACGTGCAACCTAGAGAGAGTGCTGTGGCTAGAATCATCGCTATCGCTAACCAGAAGGGTGGAGTAGGTAAAACCACAACTGCCATTAACCTTGCGGCTTCGCTGGCAGTGATGGAAAAGCGCGTTTTGCTGGTGGATTGCGATCCGCAGGCCAACGGCACCAGCGGGTTAGGGCTGGACCCTGATCATCTGGATGAAAACCTGTATACCGTGTTCTTTCGTCCGGAAGAAGCAGTAGAAGCAGTATACCCGACCAGCCTTGAATACCTTTCCGTTCTGCCTACCACGACTGATCTGGTAGCAGTAGAGCTGGAGCTGGTAGATAAAATGGGGCGGGAATACTACATGACAGATCTACTGAAAAATCTGGAAAGCAGGTTTGACTACATCCTTCTTGACTGCCCGCCCTCGCTGGGGCTTATTACGCTTAATGCTTTGTGCGCAGCCAGAGAATTACTCATCCCGCTGCAGTGCGAATTTTTTGCGCTGGAAGGCATCGTAAAGCTGCTGCAAACATTTGAGCAGGTAAAAAAACGCCTCAACCCCGGGCTGACCCTGATGGGTGTGGTGCTTACCATGTTCGACCTGCGCAACAGGCTTTCGCGTCAGGTGAAAAACGAAGTACGCAAATGCTTCCCTGACCACCTGTTTGAAACGGTGGTGCCCAGAAACGTACGACTTTCAGAAGCACCAAGCTACGGCAAATCGATTATTCATTATGATGTGAAGTCGAAGGGAGCCGAGGCCTATCTGGCACTGGCAAAAGAAGTAGTGCTCAGAAGGCCCCAGCAAGAAGGCAAGCGTTAAAGTATTAAGAACCGGAAGGGGTGTGTTCGTAGCAGATGTGGTCTTTGAAGTGTTTTTTACGCACTGTGGCACCACAGCCCTTGCAACGAAAAACCAGAAGGCCGCCCAGATTTGCGTTGGTCAGACGGAAGGGCTTACCTTCGTCGTGTTCCCAGTCTTCTGTTTTTGCCCCGCAACAGTTGCACTGGACTTCCGCGTTAAAGGGGTATTTAAAATCCCAGAACTCTTTAAACGACTCCCAGTCTTCCAGCGGCTCTGCCACTTCGACAGGGGGGTACATGGCATCAAGACCGTTTTCCAGAATGGGAGCTACCTTGCGGCCTACACGGCTCCAGAGTTCAGAACTGATCGTGATCGAATGTAGATTTCCATGCTTGTCATACAACGGCAACACATGGGAATTTCTGTCAGACATACATAGCCTCCGTCTGGTTATTTCTCCGTCAAATGGCGCAGAACAGATTTAGGGGGATTCAACATATTGTCAAGGAGAGAGAGATGGCTGCCGTGCAAAGAGGCCTCGGACGTGGGCTGGATGCGCTCTTTAAAGGATATCAGGAAGAAACACCCGCACCGGCACAGGGCGGGGCAACTCCTAATACACTTTCCATAAAGGCTCTTATCCCCAATCCGGAGCAACCCAGAAAGCACTTCAGTGAAGAAGCTCTGCAGGAGCTTGCAGACTCCATCCGCTCACAGGGAGTCCTTCAGCCCCTGCTCGTCCGCCCTGCAAAGAATGCAGAAGGCATGTACGAAATTATTGCAGGAGAACGCCGCTGGCGTGCCTGCCAGAAAGCCAAAGTTACAGAGCTGCCCGTCATTATCCGCGAGATGACAGACGAGGAAACTCTGGCGGTAGCGCTTATAGAAAACCTGCAGCGCGAAGACCTGAACCCGATGGAAGAAGCGCAGGGTATGGCCCAACTGAAAGAGCAGTTCGGCATGAATCAGGAAGTGCTGGCTGCAAAGCTGGGTAAAAGCCGTTCTGCTGTGGCTAACACCATGCGCCTTCTTAACTTGCCAAAAACTGCACAGGACGACATCGCAGCCGGCAGACTGACCGCAGGGCACGCCAGAACACTGCTTTCCGTCAACGATGACGCTGCTCGCGAAGAGCTGCGTCGCCGCATAGTAGAAGAGGGACTTACCGTGCGCGGGGCAGAATTGCAGGCGACCTTTTTTAAAGAAAACGGAACACTGCCCGCCGAAGGCGAAAAGGGCGCAGGCACATCCGGAAAGAGCGCTTCGGCACCCAAAATTGCCCCCAGCGCAAGCATTATTTCACTGCGCGAAAAACTTAAAGCAACCATGCCGGTAAAGGCGACGATCTCGGGTTCGGAAGAAAAAGGCAAAGTGACGTTGTCGTTTTCTTCGCAGGAAGAACTTGCACGCGTGCTTAACCTGCTCGGCATCCAACTTTAGCCGCGATTACATATGACCTATTCATTCGATACAGACCGCCTGTGCGGCACAGTTGGCCAGCTTTGCGATAAAAAAGTGCTTATCGTGGGCGACGTGATGGTAGACGAGTATCTCATCGGAGATGCCGAGCGTATCTCGCCGGAAGCCCCTGTTCCCGTCGTTACAGTAGAGCGTGAAAAGCTGCTTATCGGCGGAGCAGGAAACGTTGCCAAAAACATTCAGTCACTGGGTGGCAAGCCTGCGCTTATAAGTTTGTGCGGCACAGGCAGCAACGCTGAAGCGCTTCGGAATGTACTGCAAAGTGAAAATCTGGATGCGACTCTGGTTGCCATCGAAGGCAGAAGAACCACGTTTAAAACCCGTGTTCTCGCACGGCAGCAACAGATGGTCCGCATCGACCGCGAAGATACTTCCGCACTGCAAGGCGAAGGGCTTACCAGGCTGCTGCAGGCCGTAGAAGACCAGCTTGCAGAGCACGATGTCATCATTGTTTCAGACTATGGCAAAGGGCTGGTAACTGAAGAATTCATGCAGCGCCTTAACGCCATGTTGGATGTGTATGAAGGCAGGCACGGCAAGCGTCACCACGTGTTTGTTGATCCCAAGACACGTAACTTTCACTTGTACAAACACGTCTTCATCCTTACCCCCAACGCAAAGGAAACAAGCGAAGGAGCACGTCTGCCCACAGGCAGCAAAGAAGAAATTCTTGCTGCGGGCACCGCCATCTTTGCCATGCTGGAGTGCGACAAGCTGCTTACCACGCTGGGCGCACAGGGTATGGCTCTATTCGATGGTGCGGGCAAAGTCTGGCACATTCCCACCACAGGACAAAGTGTGTTTGATGTGACAGGCGCAGGTGATACCGTAATTGCAACACTTGCCCTTGCACAGGCGGCAAAAATCGACCTGCTGGACTCCTGTATGCTGGCAAATTTTGCTGCGGGTATAGTGGTAGGGCAGGTGGGTGCTGCTTCCGTTACGCCTGATGAACTGCTTGAAGCCATAAAAAGACACGATGCACCAGCGGTAAGCCGCTGGCTCTAAAAAAACATACTCAAACGCTCCGGAACCGTCCGGAGCGTTTTTTATTTTCGTAATCAGCAGACTAACAAGAGCCGGAGTTGGCACCGGCAAAGAATTCACGTATTCTGTAAGATACACGCCAAAAAAACGGAGACACAGCAAAAACTTCATCTCAGGAGCGGCTTCTGCTTCTGCTCACAGCCTGTGCATGGGCACAGCGGAAGGTACAGAAGCTAAGATGGCAGCATTTGCATCGGTACTACATGATTGGCGCAAAGGGGAAACGCCATGACCACATGGAGCGCAAAAGCATATAGCGACGGCACGCTGCATCTAGCGGGTGAAATAGATTACAGCGTCGCCCCGCAAGTCAGACGGTACCTGCATGATTACGCAGGCAGTTCGGCAAACACTCTTCTGCTGAATCTTCAGCAGGTGGAGTACATAGACAGCACCGGTCTGGCAATTCTGCTGGAGCTACGAAGGATACTGCTAAGTCAGGAGCGTAGCATAAGCATAGTCAAAGCATCAGAAGGGGTAGCCCGCCTTTTTACCTTGACGCAGGTTGCTGCACTTTTCGGCATGGAAAAAAAAACCGGCGACCAAGAGGGCACCAATGCATCGTGATGTGCAGACCCTTGTCTGGCTTGTAAACGGTCTGGTAGCGTGGCCGGCTAAAGCCCGAAAGCGTCCGAGAGCCTACTATACGTGGCAGGGCTGGCAGCACTTAGCAGAAGTGGGCTCGCGCTCTCTTGCCATCGTTTCCATCATTGCCGCCTGTACAGGTATGATTCTGGCCCTTCAGGCCGCGCAGCAGCTGGAAAAGGTAGGAGCGCTTAGTTACGTGGCCAATATGGTCAGCGTAACCATTGTAAAAGAGCTTGGCCCGCTGCTTACTGCCATCATTCTGGCAGGTCGCTCCGGTGCTGCATTCTGCGCCGAAATTGCAACAATGCAGATTTCAGAGGAAATAGATGCGCTTCAGGTTATCGGCATTGATCCGGTACGTTTTCTGGTCGCGCCCAAGATAATGGCAATGCTCATCATGCTGCCGGTGCTTACATTGTGGGCAGATCTGGTCGGCATCTTGGCGGGGGGGCTCTTCTCATCACTGCTTCTGGGGCTTTCTCTGCAAGGATACCTCAATCAGGCTGTGCTTTTTCTGGGCACGAATGATGTGGTAGCCAGCGTAGTCAAAGCTGCCGGCTTCGGGGGAGCCATTACGGTTATCTGCTGCTGGCAGGGCTTTCTGGCACGCGAAGGCGCAGCGGACGTGGGCAGACGCACAACAAAAGCAGTAGTGCAGTCTATCTTCATGATTATTCTGCTCGATTTTTTCTTCACCGCACTCAACTACATCGCAGGCTGATACAATATGCATACAACTCCGGGCGTAAGCCTGCATGCGGTGGATGTAGGTTACGAAAACAACGTGGTTCTGCGCAATCTGACCCTGACCATTCCGGCAGGCAGAATAACTGTCATACTGGGCGGCTCAGGCTGCGGAAAGTCCACGCTGCTTCGGCACATTTTAGGTCTGCAAAGGCCGGTTGCCGGTGATATTTTTATTGACGGAAACAACCTGTGCAGCATGACCGAAGACCAGCTGTACGAATACCGTCGCAACATGGGTGTGCTGTTTCAGGGCGGAGCGTTGCTCGGCTCGCTCACCCTGCGTGAAAATGTGGCTTTGCCTCTGCTTGAGCATAGCCAGCTGGATGACGAAACGCTCAACACAGTCGTCCGTTTGAAGTTGTCTCTCGTCGGGTTGGATAATTTTTTAGATTATTACCCCAGTCAGCTTTCAGGCGGAATGCGCAAACGGGCAGGGCTGGCCCGTGCTCTGGCGCTTGATCCCGGCATCCTGTTATGTGACGAGCCTTCTGCGGGCCTTGATCCCATAACGGCGGCAGAGGTCGATCAGCTGATAACAGACCTGCATCAATCGCAAAAAATGACTATTCTTGTGGTCACGCACGACCTCGACAGCCTCTACCGCATTGCAGAACATGTTATAGTGCTGAATGCGGGAGAAGTTCTTTTCAACGGCCCGCTGGAACAACTGCGTCAGGCAGATGATCCGTACATACGGCAGTTTCTAAGCAGAACCCCCGGTGCACGTAAGACTCCGTCATGGCTGTTGTAGCAATCAGACTGAAGGATACAACCATGCTTAATAAGCAGGATAATAAAAAAGAAGTCATAAAGGCGGCACTCACCTTACTGCTTGGTCTTGTGGTGCTGGGTTTGTTCATAGTGGCCTTTGGCGGGCACAGGTTCTGGGAAACGCTGGATACGTACAGCATACGATTTCTGACAGTAAAAGACCTGTCCGTCGGCAGGCCGGTGAAGTACGCAGGCATAAACATAGGCCGCGTGCTGGAAATCGATGTGGACAGTCAGGATCCGGCGCAGATACGGGTGGTAATCGGAGTAAAAGAAGGGTTTACCGTTTACGAAGGAACAGTTGCCAGCATTACACAGAAAGGGCTGGTGGGCGATAATTACGTACTGTTAAGTCTGGCAGCCGCCCCCGGTAATGTCTTGCCCGTACAAAGCGAAATACCTCCGGACACAAGCACCTCCATTTTCGAGGCCGCAGCATCTGTGGGGCAGCTGGTACGCGAGCTGCAACCCCGCCTGATAAGCATTGCGGACAACCTTGACACTCTGCTTGTCACTGTAAACAAACAGAACATGGGGGAAGTTGCCCAAAACTTAAACACCGTACTCCAGACAGCAGATAACAGCATAAAAACGCTTACGAGCGAAATTTCGGCTGTTTCCAAAGAGACCGCTGCAGGCATACGGGAAGCACGCGCAGTAATGCGCAAGCTGGACGGAGGGGTAGACAATGCCAATGCCGCAATGCACTCTACGAATCAGGCCATGCTGGCAATAAAAACACAGACAGAAGCCGTAGGTACAATGATGACGCGGTTGGGCAGCCAACTGGGAACAGACCTTGAGTACGACCAGGTGCAGGTTGAAGAAATATTACGCAATACGAGGGAACTGACACACAATCTGAATATGCTTTCACGCTCGCTCAGAGACAGACCCTGGCAAGTAATTTTCCATCCTTCGGATGAGCAGCAGATTCGCTAGTGCTATTCTGACTTCCACCTGCAAAGCTGAAAAAAGACACACACCACTAAGGGAGCACCGTTGATGAAAAACCAGACAATACAGCCCGAGCAGACGAACTCCCCCGGAGCAGAAACGAACACACCCTGCGCAAACGCGCATACAATACACGCAGAACCAGCGCATCTTGCCACCAGCCATATGCGCCCCACGGCGAGTTTTAGTGCAGGCAAGGCAACTGCCGTGCTGTGCATGTTGCTGTTGTGCATAAGCCTTTTCGCATGCGGCGGCAGGGGCGGCCCGAGAGAAAAATTACTGCGCGTGGACACTGGCAGCATATTCCGCCCTCAGTCTGAAACATACTGCGCTGACAACACCATGCTGCATCTGCGGCTGTATGAAGTAGGCACACTGGCGGGACTGAACAGAACCGCGGTGCTGATTGCCAAAGGTAATGTTCTGACGCCCAGCACAACATGGCACTGGGAAGGAACACCTCCCACGTTGTTCACACAAGCGCTTGAAAACGAAACTGCAAACAATCCGTATTACGATATCAGCGCGCATCCTCGTTCGCGTAACGACTTAAGTGGCATTCTGCGTGTATCTATTACTGCCTTTGAGGTGGTGGCGGAAGCTCCGTACAAAGTACGCGGAGGTGCCCGCATCGAGCTGTGGACAGCCGATGAGACCAGCCGAATAGACATGACTGCGCTCACCTTTGAAGAGCCGATCGAACGAATGGAAGGAGACCTTATAGCAAAAGCTGCATCACAGGTGTTGAGCAAATTATCCGGCCAGACCCGTGCATGGCTGGAAACGTCAGCCCTCAGAGCATTGCCGAAGCCAGAAGGATGGGTTGCACCGTGAACCCGTTTGCCTACATTGCCGAACGTAAAATTCAGGAAGCAATCGAACGGGGCGAGCTGGACGACTATGAAGGAAAAGGTAAGCCCATACAGCTTTGCGATGACCCGCTGGTGCCGCCGGAATTACGCATGGCGTATAAGATGTTAAAAAACAGCGGGTACCTGCCGCCCGAAGCGCAGGACTTGAAAGAAGTGCATACTATTCTGGAGCTGCTTCAGGAGTGCAGCGACGAGCAGATACGCTACCGGCAAATGAACAAGCTGAATGTGCTTATGGCGCGCATCAACAAAGACCGCAGACATCCCATCAAGCTGGAAGAGTTAAAAGAATATTACAGCAAAACAGTGCAGCGGATATCGGTAGCGGAGCGGAAGCACGTGAGCGACATAGAAACCAGAAGGCTGTAACTGCGATAGGACCGCTTGCGAAAGACAACGCCTTACAGGCTCAATGCACTGGTTTGCAATATATAGCAGGATTAGACAGAAGTTACTCCCCCGTCCAAATGGACCACGGCAAAGCTGAGCTTTTCCCTCCACATCCTACCGCCAAGACGAGACATTACGAATCCTAACAAACAGAAACCACTTTCACCACCCGATACATCAAAACCGCCATCACTTACGGGGGTTGCAAAGGGAACCATTTCCTTTGCCCGCCGGAGGCAGACATAAATTGGAACAAAAAAGCCCGCAACACCAGTCGCGGGCTTTTGTCATCTTACGGGTACATATTATTTACGCAGCAAAGCGGCATAAAAGAACTCACTGGCGGGGCTGTCCGGTGGCGTTGTCCACTCAAGTTCCAGCTTGGCGCCTGTGCGCTCAATAAAGTGCTCAATCTGCTTTTCGTTTTCTTCAGGGTTCAGGGTGCAGGTAATATATGCCAGAAGACCTGCTTCCGGCAGAGCTGACCATGTGCTGTCCAGAATCTCTGCCTGAACTGCAACAAGACGGGCTACGGATTCCTGGCTGCGATGCTGCCGGATATCAGGACGGCGGGAAAGGGTGCCGAAGCCTGAGCAGGGCACGTCTGCAAGAACAGCCTTCGGAGCAATGCCTTCAGGCACATGCGAAGCAGGGCCGGAAAACACCGGCACATCGGGCAGGCCGAGACGTTCCAGTTCGATACGCAACCCTTTGAGGCGCTTTTCACTGGGATCGCTGGCAGCGCAAACTTCCACGCCGCGCTCAAGCAGCGCGCAGGTCTTGCCACCGCGTCCGCAGCAGCAATCCCAAACAGGCCCTTCCCACGTTTCAGGCTGGAGCGCGTCCATGACTTCCTGCACGGCAAAAGACTGGCTGGAGGCAATGCCTTCTTCCATCAGCACATACAATTCTGCGGGACGTTTCTGCGCCGGAAAAAGCAGACCGGAGGAACTGTGGCCGATGCACTCAGGATGTGCAGCAAGGCGCTGATGCGTTTCGGGCCCTTCGGGGTGGCGCATATTGATGCGCACACCTGCAGGCGCAGAGTGAGACGAAGCAGTAAGATATTGTTCCGCCCGCTCTTCACCATAGGCTTCAACCCAGATGCGGACAATCCATTCCGGCGTTGCGTACCAGATTGAAAGAAACGCAATGCGGGGGTCAGCTTCATCCGCAAGGGCGTCATGGTACCACTCGGGGCGCAACGGTGCGCCTTCAAGGCGGTCGATATTGCGCAACACGGCATTGGCAAGACGGGAAAGCCCCGTACCAAAGCGTGAACGCACATAACTTACGGCCCAGTCAACGGACGCGTACACCGGAACACGCTGTAAATACAGCATTTCATACACAGACAGGCCAAGGGTTTGCATCAGCTCGACAGGGAGCTTGGAGTCGGCCTTTAAAAAACGGCGAATAAGCCACGATAACCTAATTTCCGACCGCAGGTATCCGTACACAAGTTCCGTAGCCAGAGCAGTATCTTGCGGGCTTAATCGGGCCTCTTTAAGGTTTCCGTCCAGAACACTCTGCACGTCGCGCCCTTTACCCATTACGGCGCGTATAGTTTCAAGAGCGATTGCTCGCGCAGGAGGCAGTAAAGCTCTCTTTTGATCCAATCCAGATTTATTTTTCACGTCTGCCTCGTTTCAGCTCAGCTTCGGCTTTGATGGCAGCCTGAAGGTCGAGCGGAGGTGGCGGGTTATGAATGAACATACGAAGCGCAACTTCCATCAGTTGCATGGGCACCAGAGTATCAAGACAAGGCCCGTTAGGACGCTCGTTAAGTACACCGTACACCGGCAGGGGATAGGTATCCTGAATGCCGGAAGTAAGGTCTCGTTCGCATGCTACGGCCACAATAAATTTCGGACGCTGCTGCACCACAATGCGGCGTGCAATGGTGCCACCGGTAGCCACTGCCAGCGATACGCCGTAGTGGTCACGCAGTTTGATCAGCCCGCCGATGGGGCACTCGCCACAGCGTTTGCAGCGGTCCACGTTATAGGTAAGTCTAACGGCGCAATGACTGTTCTGCAGACAATGCGGTGTAAGGATGAGGATGTCTTCAGGGTTGAACTTACCCGTTTCACCACGAATAAGTTCATTATTCACACGAATAAAACTGTGCCGCACTTTTTCTTTGGGAATGCCGAAAAAACGCGCCAGCATCACCATAAGCGGCAAAAAAAGTTTAATGGTAAGTCCGCGGATGCGGCTTGTGCCAAGCACAGGACTGCCTTTGACGATATTCAACACCAGCCCAAGTGCAGCCCATGCAATAAGCAGAATGAGCGACAGCATAAAAAAGCCGGAAATATACGGCAAGGCGGGGTGAATGTTGGCAAGACCGATGGACGGGATAAGCCATACCAGCAGCAGAACAACGCAGATAAGAACAGATGTTCCGGTAATCAGACCTATGAACAGGCGCTTGCGAGCCCCGTAATAGCGCTCCGGGCCTGCTGCTGCATCTGCCACCGAGCTTTGTTCGGGAGTAAAAGGGTTCATAGGGCGACCTTAGCAAATTGCCGGAAAATCAATCAATACCCGTTGCGGAACGAAAAAGGAGATTTCACTCATAAACACCAATAAACATCTGCTATACAAGCAGGATAGCAGAAGCATAAAAACATGACGGTCAGAAATGGCTGCAGTTATAAGAAAAAAACAGCCAGCATAACCGGAACCATAATCCGGCAAAAAGCTGGCTGCTGAAAAAACTCTGTTATTCCGGCAGAAATCGCTATCAGCACTCATCAAGGCCGACACATTCGGCAAGAGAGCATTCCGAAAGATAACCGCAATAGAACGCCGTTGCGACCATAGGCTTACGACTTGCCGGACGCAAAGAGGAAATAAGGTACAGTTTGTCGCTGCATGCGATGGCAAGCTTATCATCCACAAGACCCACAACAGTACCTGCTGCAATTCCCTCCGGCACGGCTTCGCCCATTACACCGGGTTCAAACCCCACACGGATAGGCTTGCAACCTTCACGTTTAAGCGCAAAAAAGGCTCCCGGCCAGGGATGAACTCCGCGAATGTGCGCATCCACTTCGCGCACAGGGCGGTTCCACGTAATTTCGCCGTCCGCTTTGGTTAGCTTGGCTGCGTGCGTGGCACTTTCGTGGTCCTGCACTATGGGAATAAGCTCGCCCACAACCAGCCTCTCAAGCGCATCAATAAGCAGTCTGCCGCCAAGGTCCGCAAGCTCATCATGCATGGTTGCGGCCGTATCGGTAATGCCGATGCCGGTAGCGCGCTGCAACAGGATAGGTCCGCTGTCCAGGCCCGCCTCCATCTGCATGATGGTAATGCCTGTTACTGCGTCACCATTCATAATAGCGCGCTGGATAGGCGCCGCACCGCGGTACTTGGGCAGCAACGAGGCATGTACATTGATAGCGCCTTTAGGAGCAATATCAAGCACGCGCTGCGGCAGAATAAGCCCGTAGGCTGCAACAATAAGCACATCGGCACCAAGTGCAGCCAACTGCTCTACATCTTCGTCTGCCTTGAAGTTAAGAGGCTGGTACACGGGCAGGCCGTGTTCAAGTGCCAGCTTCTTTACCGCAGAAGGACTACACTCCAGACCGCGACCGCAGGGTCTGTCCGGCTGGGTGTACACACCCGCAACTTCTGCGCCTTCCCACTTCAGAATATGAGAAAGGACAGTAGCCGCGAAATCGGGCGTACCCATGTAGACAACTTTCAGTTTTACTTTTTGCGCTTCAGCCATTTTTTCACTTTGTTGTCGTAAAGAGTGCGTTTCAGACGGCTGATCCTGTCAATGAAAAGCGTGCCGTCCAGATGATCAATTTCATGCTGAAGGCAGATGGAAAGCAGTCCGTCCGCATCGATGCATACGTCGTTACCTTCCAGATCTTTCGCGTACAGGCGGATCTTTTCAGCTCGGGTAACTTTGCTGCGCAGTGCGGGAACGGAAAGGCAACCTTCTTCGGTTTCCACTTCACCTTCAAGCATTTCAAAGCGGGGGTTTACATACGTACGCAAGTCGTTGCGGGTTTCAGGGCCGGAAACATCCACCACGATCAGGCGGCAATTTGCGCCAACCTGAGGAGCGGCAAGGCCGATGCCGTCGGCATCGTACATGGTTTCCACCATATCAGCGGCAAGCTCACGAATTTCATCAGTTATTTCTCCGATATCCTCGCACTCGATGGCAAGGCGTTTATCGGGATATGTCAGTATTTCTCGAATCATTATTCTTTTTCCTGCTTGTCGGCACCGCATCATTGCGGCTCACAAGTAGATAAGCATTGTATACGCCGGTGCAAACCCGCAAACACAACACAGCCCGCGAAAGCGGGCACCGTAAATCTTAACGGTACGGCTGCGTACAGGCATACACCCGCAGCCGCGCGGGGGCAACCATGCATAAGCATTAAATAACCCGCCGCAGTATAAACGCCCCGACGGTAGGTCCGCCGGGGCGTACAGGTTTTAATCCTGCTTTTCGCGCAGCTTGATGCCAAGCTCGCGCAGCTGCTTGGAAGCAACCGCGTCAGGAGCCTGCGTCATCAGGCAGGTGGCCTTCTGTGTTTTAGGGAAGGCAATAACATCGCGAATAGAGGCGGAGCCTGCCAACAGCATCACCAGACGGTCCATACCGAAGGCAATGCCGCCATGTGGAGGTGCGCCCAGTTCCAGAGCCTGCATAAGGAAGCCGAACTGGTTTTCCGCTTCTTCCTTATCAAAGCCCAGCGCGCTGAACATGTGTTCCTGCGCCTGACGGCTATGGATACGGATGGAACCGCCGCCAACTTCGCTGCCGTTCAGAACAAGATCGTATGCGCGGGCACGGGCCTTTGCAGGATCGGTCACCATCAACTCTTCATGGCCGACCTGAGGTGCAGTGAAAGGATGATGGCAGGCAACATAGCGCTTGTCCTCCGGAGAGTATTCAAACAGCGGGAAGTCGGTCACCCACAGGAAGTTGAAGGAATTTTCAGGAATCAGACCAAAGCGTTCCGCCACTTTCAGGCGCAGGTACCCCAACGAGTTGTTCACAACGTCGGGCGATGCCGCCTGAAAGAACACAATGTCGCCCACTTCAAGGCCAAGCTCGGCAGTCAGCGCGGCACGTTCTTCGTCGGACAGGAACTTGGCAATGGGAGACTGCCATTCACCTTCTTTGATCTTAATCCAGGCAAGGCCCTGAGCACCGTACACTTTTACAAACTCGGTGTAGTCGTCAATTTCCTTACGGCTCAGCTCGCCGCCGCCCGGTACGCGCATGGCCTTGACCAGTTCAGCCTTTGCAAACAGACGGAAGCCGGAACCGCGCAGGATTTCTGTAACGTCTTTCAGTTTCAGGTCAAAACGGGTGTCGGGCTTATCAAGACCGTATTCGGCAATGGCCTGATCGTACGGCATACGGGGGAAGGGCACAGGAATATCAATACCCAGAGTTTCCTTGAAAACACGGGACATCAGCCCTTCAGCCATGGTCTGGACTTTTTCTTCGTCCACAAAGCTCATCTCAATATCAACCTGAGTGAACTCGGGCTGACGGTCGGCGCGCAGATCTTCATCACGGAAGCAACGTACGATCTGGTAGTAACGGTCCATGCCGGAAACCATCAGCAGCTGCTTGAAAATCTGCGGAGACTGCGGCAGCGCGTAAAATTCACCTTGATTCATACGGCTGGGAACAAGGAAGTCACGTGCGCCTTCAGGAGTGGATTTGGTCAGGTAAGGGGTTTCCACTTCCAGAAATTCAAGTTCGTCCAGATAGTTGCGGATTGCCTGTGCCGCACGGTGGCGCAGCTGGAAGTTACGGGCAAGACGCGGACGACGCAGGTCGAGGTAACGGTATTCGAGGCGCAGGTTTTCGCTGGCTTCTACACGGTCTTCCACCTGGAAGGGAGGCGTTTTGGAAGTATTAAGCAGCTTCCATTCGGAAACATAAATTTCCACTTCGCCGGTTTTCATGTTGGGGTTAACCATGCCCTCGGGGCGGGGACGCACAGTACCGCGCACGGCCAGCACATATTCGGTGCGCAGGATATGAGCCCGTGCATGTGCATCTTCGTTTACATCCGGACTGAACACAACCTGAGTCAGGCCGTTGCGGTCACGAAGATCGATAAAAATAAGGCCGCCATGGTCACGGCGAAACTGAACCCAACCCATCAGGCACACTTCGGAACCGATGGCATTGGCATTCAGCTCACCGCACGTATTGGTGCGTGCCCAATCGCCAAGTGATTCCACAAATTTCTGGTGATCCTGCTGAATGTCCAAATTCTGGTCGCTCATTGAAGTATACCTCTGTGTTCGGCAGGGGACTTTCTGCTCCCGCCTGTAGTAATAACGTACTAGATAAAAATGTTATTGCGCCACGGCTTCAGGTGCGGCGTCCATGGATACTGTTGCCTGCTCGCCGGAGTCCATGTCCTTGATGGTCACGGTACCTTCTACAAGCTCGTTGCCACCCAGCAGCAACACTTTGCGCACATTACGCTTACCGGCCTGTCTCATCTGGCTTTTCATGCTGCGCGCGGCAAAGCTTACTTCACCTTTCAGGCCGCTTTCGCGCAGAGCCTGCGCCAGCATCATGCCGCGCTCAAGGCCGTCTTCTTCCAGCACTGCCACCAGAAAGTCAGGACGCACAGATTCATGCGCAGCTTTCTGCTCCAGCGCCAGAGCAAGCCGCTCCATACCGCAGGCAAAGCCGATACCGGCCACATCGGGGCCGCCCAGCTGAGAGATAAGACCGTCATACCGGCCGCCGCCAGCCACTGAGGACTGTGCGCCGATATCGCCGCAGACCACTTCAAACGTGGTGCGGTTGTAATAATCAAGCCCGCGTACGAGACGCGGATTAGCCACATACGAAACACCCGCACGGTCAAGCATGGAGACCACGGCCGCATGGTGTGCAGAGCAGGTCTTGCAGGTATGATCCAGAATGACCGGCGCATCGGCGGTCATTTCCTTGCAACGAGGAACCTTGCAATCCAGCACGCGCAAGGGGTTGGTTTCCATACGGCGACGGCAGTCTTCACACAGTTCGTCCGTATTCAATGCGGCAAGAAATTCTTTAAGGGCAGCATGGTAGCCGGGGCGGCAATCGCGGCAGCCCAACGAGTTAATCTGCAGCTCAAGGTCGCTAAGGCCTATACGCTTCAGGAACATCAGCAGCATAATCACGATTTCCGCATCAGCATAAGGTTCCTGCGGACCAAGGCACTCGCAGTTGATCTGATGGAACTGACGCATGCGTCCTTTCTGCGGACGCTCGTAGCGGAACATAGGCCCGAAGGTGAACAGTTTGGAAATCTGCTCCTGACTATGCAGCGAAGCTTCGATGTACGAACGCATAACGCCCGCAGTAGCCTCCGGACGCATAGTCAGCGAACGGCCCTTACGGTCAGGAAATGTGTACATTTCCTTTTGCACCACATCAGTTTCCGCTCCGATGGAGCGGCAGAACAGTTCGGTACGCTCTAAAATAGGAGTACGCAGTTCACCATATCCATACGCGGAAAAAACTTCGCGTGCAGTATTCTCCAGAAAAGTGAACACGTCACTTTCCGGCGGAAACATGTCCGCGAACCCCTTGATCTTCTTAACCTTGCTCATAAAAGCCAGTCCATGCTGATAGGATAAATATACCGGAATATGCCGCATGGCGCAGTAGCCACAACACACCGGTGAAACAGCCTTCTGTAGTCCATCGCGCAGCGGTTGTCAAAAAGAACACCTGCCAAACATCACGGCTCATGCCGCTTTGCAAAGCAGGTAAAAGAACAGACAGGCAATAATTCTGCAAAATAATTCTGCGCGCTAAGAAATTATTTATCCGCTCCCCAAAAAGCCCGATGTAAAAAGTAACCGGCACTCTCAAAATTTCTGTCTATCTATGGCGCATACGCTGGAGCCGTTCATACATGGAGCAACTCATCAGAATATATGGCATACGTACCTTTACCGTCATTTTTTACAGCATACAGGGCGCTATCCGCTTTTGTGCACAAAGTGGCGTAATCCTGACCATGTACGGGGTAGACTGCCACGCCTATGCTTAAACCTATAGCACATTCAGCCTCATCGCTTTTATACCGCAGAGTCACTTCATCATTAAGCTGCCGACACTTAGCTTCCAGAGATGCAAGGTCAGTTATGTCAGTCATAAACACCACAAATTCATCACCACCAAAGCGCCCAAGAATATCTTCACAGCGAAAAAGCGACCGCAGCTTATCTGCTACATCAACAATGACGGAGTCACCTGCAAAATGCCCGAGGGTGTCATTCACAGCCTTAAAATTATCCACATCAATCATAAAAAGGGCATGACGTGTGGCTGAAGGGCTGGATACCAGCAGTTGTTCGATGGCAACTCTGGTTGCCCCTTTGTTCAGCAGGTTGCTCAACGAATCACGCTGGCTGGACTCGAACAAAGCAAGTTCACGCGATTTTTCATTCGAAATATTGCGCACATAGCTGATAATCCTGATTGCATCCGTAATGTCGGAATAGTAGATTTGAACATCCAGACGCAGCCACTGGTACACACCATTTCCATCCAGCTCGTAAGTGACATGATCAAAGCAGGTGAAGGCGTTTTTATATAGCGAAAGGATACGCTTGCGCGAGAGCGCTTCGCCATATGCCTGTCGATAGTCAGGATGTGTAAGCTGATCCTGTATTGCCTCTATCGTGTCCTCATAACACAGATTCTTACCCAGCCCGAGATGCGCCGCAAGCTGTGCCGCATTCTGACCTATAAGAACATTACGCGACATATCGGCTTCCAGCACGTTGCTGTATAGCCTGCTGCTGATGTCATTGTACTCCTGTTGGGCTGCGCATTGCAGTTGCAGTTTCTTCTGCTCCGTTATGTCCCGAACTATCCCTATAATATGAACCTTTTTGCCTTCGTGGTTCAAACTGGTTGTCAGATCGAGTGAAAACCATCTTTCTGCACCGTCCGGGTGAATAAAGCTGCCTTCAACGTGTTCATGCTCTGACTCACCTGAAATTCTGGATAGTGCGGTTTTGATTTCACCCGACATGCGAAGGGTTGTAGAATAGTTTTCAAAATGCTCGGAAAAACGGTCATGCCGCCTGGGGATGCCAAAAAATTCTTCAAAATTGGTTGAAAGATAGGCGCAGTCAGTTTCACTATTCCAATCAAAAAAGACGTCTCCGGTTCGGGAAATTAAAGCCTCATAGCGGCTGTACTCGTTTGAAAGGTTGTGTGCCACGGTCGTACGAAACCGCATGTTCACTTCTTCATCGGCCAAAAAAAAGGTGCTTAAGGTTATAAGCACACTTCCCAGAAGAATTCCGACAACAAGCACATATGAAAAAACAAGTTCGCTACCGGCAACACCATGCTGAAATTGCCCCAGAATACCTGAAAGCAAAATAAAGCCGATCCCCACAGAAAAAATTTTGTAAGAAACAGGCTTTTTATTATAATCCTTCACCACTGCCCATATAAGAAGGGCTACGTTGGATACAGCCAAAATTTGAAACAGCGGCATGAAAACCGCAAATTCAAGAAAAAATATGATTTTTAATGTAACAACAACCAGCCAGAACAGCAGCATTACATTTTTTACTAACCGGATAATATACTGCTTTGTTCCCCAACTGGAATGAATACATTGCCACACAGAATACGGCAAAAAATAAAGGCTTATATATTTAACATTTTCAACTAGTATATTCGTGATTGGATTTTCTGAAACTAAACCACTGCTGCAAATCACCCATACAGCCATAGAAAAAAACAAAAAAGACTGAGCAATGTTTGTTTTATTCTTTGTGTACTGTTGATATTTAGGCAAAAAATGCAACACCATCAGCAACAACGAAATAAATAACAAAGATATCATTGATGCTATGACAGCTATTTCACCTTCAGAAAATGTATTCAAGTCAAAAGTAACATCGACAAATGATAGCGAACTTATACCTTCTGCACTCATCAAGATCACCCCAAGACATCAAAATGAAAGCAGCGCCAATATGCAGTTCAAGGTAATAAACTAACAGTGCTGGCGCGTTATGTGTAATCTTTGATACAATGCTACTTTTTTTGCAATAGCTATCACAAAACTAACAAAAACTACATAAAACCACACAATTTCAAACATTTATATGTAATTTGAACTTTTATTCCTTTTTTTGATAAGAGCCGCAGTTTTTAAAAATACAATTTCTTCAACTTCGAAGATTCTGTTCAATCCTTCCAAACCATAAACTCACCCGCCAATTCGTCTTAGATTGACACGCAGCCTGTGCGTATTGACGCTAGCTGCGCATATGGTATTTTTTTCGCTCGTTATTACGGAGACAATCATGTGGGACGAGAAACACGTTCAGGAATACGAATACTGGCATGCCACCAAGGCTGGTGAATTTGCGCTGCGACAGGAAAAGCGCCTGCTGGAGAGCATGGTCTCCGGCTGGCCACGTCGCGGGCGGTCACTGCTGGAGGTAGGGTGCGGTCCGGGGTATTTTCTGGAAATGTTATGGGAGGCCGGTTTCGATGTGACCGGACTTGACCGTTCTACCGCCATGCTGGAAGCCGCCCACGGAAGGCTGGGGCACAAAGCGGAGCTGAATGTAGGTAACGGCGAGCATCTGCCATACGAAGACAATCGCTTTGACTACGTTGTTCTGCTGGCCAGCCTTGAATTTATGGAAGACCCGGAAACCGCTCTGGAAGAAGCGTTCCGCGTGGCAGCCCGAGGGGTTCTTGTCGGTTTTCTTAATCGCTGGAGCCTTTACTACCTTACACGCGGCAGACCCTGTTTAAAAAAGTCCGATACAGACAAATCCGGCACGCTGCGCAAGGCAAACTGGTTCAGCCCCTTAAAATTGCGCTCCATGCTTCGCGAAGTGGTCGGTGACAAACCCATGACCATGCGTTCCGTTTTGGCAGGGCCTGTCTTTTCGTGGCGTGATTTCTTGCCGTGCGCGCTCTGCAATGGCTGGATATCTCCACTGCCATTCGGCGGATACGCAGCCATCCGCGTAGACCTTGTGAATATCGCTCCCGTCACTCCCATCATGGCGAAAGCCGAAGCAGTAAAAACGGCGCCTACTGCATAATCATTTGCTCAGGCGGCTGTCATACGCACGTCTTACGCATCTCTCATTCAGGGGAGCTATTCTTTATGCTCGTCTTTCACCGAATCACACAAACAAAGCGGCTTACACCTGCGGTTAGGCCATTCATTCCGTCAGCCCGGTGTATGAGCATGGAGCCAGCCCTTGCTGCCTATAATCGCGATAACGGCAACAGGTAAGACAACACCGCCTATCCTTCAGGGGCAAAGGGCAGGGTAGCGGCTTAACCGTACGGTTGGATTGTTCCTGTAACTGCTACCTTTCCCGAAAAGCCCCTACGCGGCTCGGCTGCTATAAACGTTTTCATACAATATTAAAGCACTAACCAGTTCTTTTATTACACGTAATTTCTGCCATAACGCATAAAAAAGGGCACCGGATTCCGGTGCCCTTTTTAGTCTGATGAATCTAGTATTGTTACGCCTAGCGTTTGTACACAGCGCCTTTGGCGGCGGAAGTGACCAGCCTGCTGTAGCGGCGCAGCAGGGGCGAAGTAATCTCTTTTTCCAGCGGGGTAAACGCCTTCCGGCGTTCTTCCATCTCGGCTTCATCCACCAGCAGGTTCAGTTTACGCGCAGGAATGTCGATCTCGATCATATCACCTTCACGCACAAGGCCGATTGGGCCGCCTTCTGCAGCTTCAGGCGAAACGTGGCCAATGGCTGCGCCACGGGTTCCGCCGGAGAAGCGACCGTCAGTAATAAGCGCAACATCCGCGCCCAGCCCGATACCGGCAATGGCCGCAGTGGGTGAGAGCATTTCACGCATACCCGGGCCGCCCTTGGGGCCTTCGTAGCGGATAATGATGGCATCACCTTTTTCTATCTTCTGCGCCATAATGGCTTCAAACGCTGTTTCTTCCGAGTCAAACACGCGGGCACGGGCAATACGCTGCATCATTTCAGGAGCAACGGCAGACTGCTTTACCACCGCGCCTTCCGGTGCCAGAGAACCATACAGAATGGCAATGCCACCCTGCGGCGAATAAGGAGCTTCCACAGACTTGATAACATCATGGTTGCGCACGGCTGCGCCAAGGTCATCAAGGTTTTCGCCCACGGTTTTGCCGGTCACAGTCATGGCATCGCGGTTAATCAGGCCGATTTTATCCAGCTCTGCCATTACAGCGGGAATGCCCCCTGCGCGGTGCAGGTCCTGAATATGCTGATGTCCCGCAGGGGAAAGCTTACACAGGTTAGGCGTCTTACGGCTAACTTCATCAAAAATACTCAGCGTCAGATCAAGGCCGGCTTCGGCAAATACCGCAGGGAGATGCAGCACCGTATTGGTGGAGCAGCCCAGAGCCATATCGGCGGCAACAGCGTTGGCTACGGCTTTTTCCGTAACGATGTCGCGCGGCTTGATGTCCTTCTCCAGCAGTTCCATCACACGCATACCCGCATGCTTTGCAAGGCGCACCCGCGCGGCAGATGTGGCAGGCGTGGTGCCGTTACCGGGCAGCGCAAGGCCGATGGTCTCGGAAAGACAGTTCATGGAGTTGGCAGTGAACATACCAGCGCAGGAGCCGCAGCCGGGACAGGCAGTTTCAGAAAGGTCTTCCAGCTCCGCTTCGGTCATCTTGCCCTGACGCACCATGCCGACGCCTTCAAACACGGTGATAAGGTCAGAAGCCTTGCCGCCTGTTTCGCCTGCCATCATGGGGCCACCGCTGATGAGCACCGAAGGTACGTTCAGACGCAGCATAGCCATAAGCATGCCGGGTACGGATTTGTCACAGTTGGGTATGAACACCAGCGCGTCAAAAGGATGCGCCGTTGCCATGATCTCAATAGAATCCGCAATAATTTCTCGGCTTGGTAGCGAAAAACGCATTCCTTCGTGGTTCATGGCCAGACCGTCGCACACGCCGATGGCAGGAAATTCCATAGGAGTTCCG
The DNA here is from genome assembly GCF_047973035.1 of Oleidesulfovibrio sp. Lineage (NCBI taxonomy): Bacteria > Pseudomonadati > Thermodesulfobacteriota > Desulfovibrionia > Desulfovibrionales > Desulfovibrionaceae > Oleidesulfovibrio > Oleidesulfovibrio sp. The sequence goes on along the minus strand of NZ_JBKEBF010000037.1, from coordinate 67,957 downwards.
CCGGCTGCACGAACACCGGCTTTAACGGCTTCGGCAATGGTATCAAGATGAATGTGCCCAGGCACCACCTCGTTGGCGGCGTTTACTACACCCACCAACGGGCGTGACATCTCTTCGCGGGTAAGGCCAAGGGCGTACAGCAGCGATCTGTGAGGGGCCTTTTCCAGCCCGCCAGTCATTTTTTTACTTCTCATGATGTCCTCTGAAAGATGCTGATATGTAGCTGCGCACGCAATGCTTGTATTAACAAAGCATCTAAAAAGAAACTTACCGGAAGGCTTCCGGAAGCATTACGAACACTGCACGAAAAGAATCAGCGTTTTACGGCTATCCAGCTGCTTACAACGCCCATAACCACAGGCACAGCCACAAGCATGGCGACCTGCTCCACAGGCAGAAACGACAATTGCATGCTTACCGGCGGAAACATGAACACGTTTTTAATCTGCGCCCACGTAATCCACAAAAGAGCTGTCGCCAGCAGACCGCCAACAAGCCCCTGCAGGCCGCCGGTAATCAAAAGCGGCAATCGTATGTACCAGTTGCGCGCACCCACAAGGTGCAAAATTTCTATTTCTGTCTCGCGGCTGACCAGAGACAATTTGATGGTATTACCCACCACAAGCGAAAGCACAAGCCCCAGAAAACCTATAACGGGCCACATTACATTACGGCTGAACACGTTCCATGCACGCGCCAGATCATCCCGCACAGGGCTGGCGCCTATGCGTTGCACACCCGGTAAACCGGAAAGATAGGCCATGGTTTCTTCATGCCATGTATCCATATCTTTAGGGCGGGGTTCAAAAGTAAGCACGGCAGTGGCAGGCAGGGGACTTTCACCTATCCACGAGGTATCCACACCGCCCACGCTGGCAAGGTTGCCTGTCAGGGTTTTCAATGCTTCGTCAGGAGTGTACGTGCGCACATCCACAAGCCAGGGCATGTGCGAAAAGCCCTGCCACTGCGAACGGACAATTTTCATATCCGCATCCTTGTGCCAGTACACCTGATACACAGCTTTGCCCCGTGCAGTTCCTAGCGCCTGATCAAGATTGACAAACGCCATTAAAAACAGCCCTGCCAGAAAGACCGCAAGAGTCACGGCAAGCAGTGTAAACAGTTGGGCAAGAGGATGCGCAGCCATATCGCGCACACCTCTGCTAAAGAGTCGCAGAATGATGCCTACCATGCATCCTCCGCTTCGGAGCCTTCAAAAATAGTAGCTCCTGCCCAATTTGCGTAGGTTATTTTGCCTTCATCCAGACGCAGAACGCGCGCACCGGAATGGCGCTCGACCAGCTCTCTGTTGTGGGTAGCCACAATGACCGTGGTTCCATAAGCGTGAAACTGCTTGAAAATATCCAGCATACGCAGCGCAAGATCGGGATCAAGGTTGCCTGTGGGTTCATCCGCAAGCAGAATCTGCGGGTTGACCACAACCGCACGGGCAACGGCAACCCGCTGCTGTTCACCGCCGGAAAGCTCACCGCAGGCGGTGTGCAGCCTGTTTTCCAGCCCGAGGCCGCGGGCAACGGCGCGGACTCGCCTGTCTATATGCAGACGCTGCAGGCAACGTACTTCCAGCGCGATGGCTATATTGTCGTACACGCTGCGTTTAGGCAGAATTTTAAAATCCTGAAATACCACGCTCACCTGACGCCGCAAGGCCGGCAATTGACGCTTTTTCAGGTTTTTCAGATCAAATCCGGCCACACTTACAGAACCGCGGTACACAGGCAACGCGCCATATAGCATACGCATAAGTGTGGTCTTACCGGCACCGGAAGGTCCGCATAAAAAAAGAAAGTCACCTTTTTCCAGCCGGAACGAGACGTTTTTCAACGCCCAATGCGGACCGAAGTTGTGTGAAAGATGCTGAATATCAAGCATGTATTATTCCGCTACAAAAAAGGGGAGCCTATTCAGGCTCCCCCGTTCGCTATGCTGTTATGTGGCGCATCAGCCGCACTTGGTAAAACCGCATGCAGGGCAGATATGGCAACCTTCCTGAAACACCAGCTCTTCGTCGCAATCGGGGCACTGCTGCCTGTTCAAGCCGTTAGGCGAATGAACGGGCACCTTTGCCTTTAAGTACCTGTTTTCCAGCACCCATGCAATGGCATCAGGGATGGAGAGCAGGAGGCCTTTTTTCTGAAACTTAGGATGTTCTCCGCCAATCCCCTTAAGTTGATTGACTATTTCCTCAATTTCCACACCGGAACGCATGGCCAGAGATACCAGCCTGCCGATGGCTTCCGCTTTTGCCGTAATAGAGCGACCGGATTTTCCGATGGTGGCAAACAGCTCGAACGGGCGTCCGTCCACCTCGTTAATGGTCAGATACAGAACGCCGAGGCCGGTTTCAACCTTCTGGGTAAATCCGTATACCACATCAGGGCGCATACGCACAACGCTACTATCTTTTTTATCGCCCTCTTTGGCTTTTTCGCCGTCGCCGGTGCAAAGCACCTGGGACTGCTTGCAGCCGTCACGGTAAACCGTAACGCCCTTGCAGCCGCGCTCGTACGCCATCCAGTAGATATTACGAATGTCATCAATGCTGGCGCTGTTGGGCAGGTTAACAGTTTTTGAAACGGCGTTGTCAGTATGTTCCTGAAACGCAGCCTGCATTTTCAGATGCCATACTGGCTCGATATCCATGGCGGTCACATACACATCGCGCAGCCACTTGGGCAGGTGCTCTATATTTTGCACAGAACCCTTTTGCGTAACTGTTTCCATCAGCTTTTCGGAATAGCAGGATTCGTCTTTCAGAGCCTGTTCAAAATACGGGTTCACTTCTACCAGCCGTTCGCCATCCATGACATGGCGTGCGAAGCTGAGCGCAAAAAGCGGTTCAACGCCGGATGAACAACCTGCAATGATTGAAAGAGTTCCGGTAGGAGCAATGGTGGTTATAGTGGCGTTACGGTACGGGCCAATATCACGCTGTCCGAAAACGGACTCGGCATAGGCAGGAAAAGCACCGCGTTCTTTTGCAAGCTGCTTGGATGCGGCGCGGCCTTCTGCACGGATAAACTCCATCAGCCGGTCTGCCAGCTTTACAGCATCCTGACTGTTGTAGGGGATGCGCAGCTGGTACAAAAGATCAGCCCAGCCCATAATGCCAAGGCCTATCTTACGGTTTTTGTGTACTGTTTCAGTAATTTTATCGAGAGGATAGCGGGACGCATCAATAACGTTATCCAAAAAACGCACAGAAAGCTGAATGATGCGCTTAAGCTCTGCCCAGTCTACGGAATCGGTCACGCTTTTCTGCCCGTCCACGTACAGACCGGCAAGGTTGATGGAGCCGAGGTTGCAGGCTTCATAGGGCAGCAGCGGCTGTTCTCCGCACGGGTTGGTAGATTCCATTTCGCCTTGTGCGGGAGTGGGGTTGTCGCGGTTGATACGGTCGATGAACACGATGCCCGGATCACCGGATTCCCATGCCTTCTGCACCAGAATCTCAAACACTTCGCGGGCGTTCAAGGTTCCTTTTGCTTCACCGGTATGCGGAGCGATAAGAGGGTAGTCTTCACCATTTTCAACGGCTTTCATGAAGTCTTCAGTCAGTGCCACGGAAAGGTTGAAGTTATTAAACTCGCCTTCACGTTCTTTAGCGCGAATAAAGTCCAGAATATCAGGATGGTCTACACGCAGAATGCCCATATTCGCGCCACGGCGTGTGCCCCCCTGCTTAATCTGCTCGGTTGCCGTGTTAAATATGCGCAAAAAAGAAAGCGGACCGGATGCAACACCGCCGGTGGAACCGACACGGCTTTCCTGCGGCCGCAGACGAGTGAAAGAAAAACCTGTTCCCCCGCCTGACTTATGAATCATTGCAGCATGCTTTACAGCATCAAAAATTTCTTCGATGGAGTCGCCCACAGGCAAAACAAAGCAGGCAGCCAGCTGACCAAGCTCGGTGCCTGCGTTCATCAGAGTAGGGGAATTTGGCAAAAACTTCCATGAAGTCATAAGATTATAAAATTCTTTTGCCAGTGAGTCCTTCTTCCACGAAGAGTCTTTGTATTTGTCTTCTTCATTGGCGATGGCAGCTGCAACACGCCAGAAAAGTCCGGTTGCATCTTCCAATGGCTGTCCGTCCGGTCCCTTACGAAAATAGCGCCTGGACAGCACAACTTCCGCATTGGAATTAAGTGTAACCGGCGTTAAATCTTTAGGTTGTTTAGGCATCCCCTTCATGAACTCCCTTCCTTCTTTATTCATTATATCAGTATGTTAAATTTTATCTCAACTTTTGTTAACAAAAATCATTCCTAACATGACTAAAAGAAAAAAGCCATACACAAGCTGTTTTTTATGAAGAACAACAGAACATGCCGTTTTCGTTACACAGAAAGCACTCACATACCTGAACAGGTGCAACAAAAGGCACCCAGACAATATAAAGAAGCTGCATGACCTTAGATAATTCCGGGAAGCTTACACAGTTTGGAGAAGATTCTCAGCAATAAAAAAAAGAAAAGTTTTACCAAGATCCACACAACTTACCGTTAAGTCTATCAAAGTTTTTTTACCCCAGATCATAATACACCGGCAGAGTAACAAGCGACCTGCACTTGATAAAAAAGAAAAGAGTTTATTGGCGTACTGATAGCACGAGGAAGTAAAGGTCAGAATCTCCGGAAAGCCAATGGATAGCTGCAGAAAGACGGCATAGTGATTTAAAGAACCACCTCAGAAAATCACTCACCGGAATAGTAAAATTCATCCTTCAGCCTGCCTTAGTGAGAAGACCTTTATCGGCCTTACCAGAACAACAAAAAGCCCGCCTGCACAGCAGACGGGCAAAAAAGGGTCACACTAATAACCCCGGATGGAGCAATGCTTAAAAATGGGTCTGAGGAGACTGCAAGGCAGCCGTTGCAGCTACAGGCATACCATGAACAAGATTGGTGTTCTTGGGGCGGAAAGAGAAACATCCTGCTGCTAAAGCAAAAATCAGACATCCCATCATTGCACGGTTAACCCAACGATAGATCTGTTGACGATCTTCTCTGTTCATTCTTCTTCTGGTACGCATAAGCTTATCCTCACTTTGATTCTGGCTCAGCTTGCTTACCCATTGTTCAAACTGAGCGACCAATCACGTTGATTCACATATATGACCGCTCTAAAAATTCGTCAAGGAGAATGTGAAAAAAATAACTTAATCATGTATCATATTGGATTTTATATATAAACACTAATGATTGATTACTCGCATAGTATTTTTTTACATAGAATCCCATGTTAACACCTTGAGTTAGCATTCAATTTTTATTTTAAAAAACAAAAAAACCGGCCGGAAAATATTCCGGCCGGTTGGTGCCACTATGTCTGTAGTATCAGTATCGGCAAGGCTTGTTACGAGAAGTGAAGGAGGGCCTCACCCTAAATTACAGGCTAAGTTCTAGTTGCAGCCGAAACCGCCACTGCCATGGAAGCCGCCACCACGGTGTCCGCGCTTAAAGCCGGACTGCAGGCCTACTTCCTTTTCAAGGCGGTCAGAAAGTTCGATATGCAGGTTGCGCATCTGGGTGCGCAGCTTTGCAACTTCGCCGGCAACCTTGCCAACTGCTGCGGGGTCAGCGTTGGGATTGTTGTACATGGCGTTCAGTTCTGCCTGCTTTGCAAACAGCGACTCGCGCAACGGGGTCATTTCCTTATCAGCTTCCGCCACGATTTTGTCATACTCGGCCTGCTTTTCAGGGGTAAGGCTGTTGTAACCGGAGCCCATGCCCTGTCCGCCACCGTAAGGACAATTAACACTTCCCTTACCGTATCCGCCCATCATACTACCGTGACCGCCGCCATGACCATAAGGGCCGGCAAATGCTACGGCTGCAAGAGCAAAAACTCCAAGGGCTGCTACGATAGTTACAATTGAACGAGTCTTCATGGAATCCTCCGTTTTTGTTTGTTGCTTCTTATTTTCACCAAAGTGGTTCACTGATTGCAATTGCTATACATATAGCAACCGCCGTGCCAACAAAGGCAATATCAAGATATTTAAATAAAATCAGAATATTAAAGACAACACCTTTATCAGATGCAAAACTATGCTGTATAAAAAACATACACTTTATTTATAAATACATGTATAAAAATTAAACACCGTACAGATTTTAAACACGGAAACATCGTATGCGCGGAAAAAACAAACATAAGATGCCGGGACCGTTTGCCTCTCCATGGGTAGTCATCGGTGCGGCGGTTATTCTGGGCGTTGTGGTTATTGCGCTTTCGCTTCGCAATATCACAAGGTCTGAAGAATATATGGCAAACCTGCTGCTGGAAAAAGGCGGGTCGCTGATAAAAGCTTTTGAAGCAGGTGCCAGAACAGGAATGCGGGGCAGCGCCATCCGCCTTCAGGTACTGCTGGAAGAAATGGCGGACCAGCCGGACATCGATTTTATAGCTCTTACTGATCAGGAAGGCAGAATTGTTGCGCACAGTAATTCAAAAATGGTCAACTCCCGTCTGTTTGATACTGATGTCACAACATCGATGCTGAAGCCTGACTCACGCCCGAAGTGGAGTATTTTCGGTCAGAAAAATAAACGTTTTTTTGTTGTATACCGACAATTTACACCATTACGGGGCAGATCACCCCATAACGGGCATATGATGACGCGCAAACGCAAGTCAGACTGGGACGATTGGCAAAAGCCGGACGGCCCGCCCCCCACAATTTTTGTCGGCTTTGACGTACAACCGTTTGAAGACGCGCAGAAGCAGGACAGGCAACATACCATGACTATGGCTGCCATCGTTCTGCTTTTAGGGCTTGCCGGTTTTATATCGCTTATATGGGCGCAAAACGTACAACGCACCCGTAAAGAACTGGAAAGTACACAGGCTTTATCAGACGAAATTGTTGCCAACCTGCCGGAAGGGTTGATTGTGTTCGATGCCGCTGATGTGCCTGCCTTTATGAATAACGCGGCACGGGTAATGCTTGGCCTGCCGCCTGCAGAACATAAGCAGGGAGCAAAAGACCTCACTCCGCCGGCACTAGATGAACTGCCGGAATCCTTATTGAGTTATCTGCAGATGCTGGACAGCATGCATGTCTTCAGCGGTAAGGAGGCGGAGTTAATTGCAGACGGGGTTTCCTTGCCTGTCAGCATTCAAGGAGCACGCATCACCGGTGAAGACGGTACCCATATGGGCAAGCTGTTGCTGCTTAACGACTTAAGCGAAATCCGCAGACTGGAAGATGAAGTACGCCGCCGCGAAAAACTGGCGGCAATAGGCAGCCTTGCCGCAGGCGTGGCGCACGAAATCCGTAACCCCTTAAGTTCAATCAAAGGGTATGCCACATACTTCGGCACCCGCTTTGCGAAGGGCAGCGAAGACAGAAACGCAGCTCGCATCATGGTGCAGGAAGTAGACAGGTTGAACCGCGTCATTTCCGACCTTATCGGGCTTGCGCGGCCCTCTGACCTGTCACTCAAGCTGGTAAAACCGGCATCACTGGCAGAAAACGTCTTACGACTGATTATGCCCGATGCCGCCAGCAAAAATATCGACCTTCGATTTGCCGCTGCAGACGACCTGCCGCAGGCGACCATAGATCCGGACAGAGTCACACAGGCACTGCTTAACGTCTGCCTGAACGGGTTGGACGCTATGGAACAAGGCGGAATATTAACCATAAGCGTGGATACAGACTCGCAATCACGGGAAGGTGCTCCGTTACTGCGTTTCAAAATTCGGGACACCGGCACCGGTATATCGAATGAGCACCTTACAACAATGTTTGACCCGTACTTCACCACCAAGAGCCAGGGAACAGGACTCGGCCTTGCCATTGTGCATAAGATTGTCGAGGCACACGGCGGCGAAATTAAAGTTCATTCCGCTGCTGGTGAAGGAACAGAAATATCAATTATTCTGCCGCTGCACCCGAAAAAAACAGATGCAGAACAGGTATAGCCAGACTGAAAAAAGCACGGCCATAGCCGCATGGCATTACGAGGACGCATATGACCAATAACACCAACATTCTCATTGTAGACGATGACGAAGCGCACAGGGCCATGCTGCGCACCATGCTGCGCGGCTGGGGCTACGGAATAACAGAAGCCGATGACGGTTCCGTTGCGGTACAGAAAGTACAGGAGCGCGCTTTTGACGCAATTCTGATGGATATACGCATGGCGCGCATGAGCGGTATCGAAGCACTGCGGCATATTATGGCCCATAATCCGGCTATCCCCGTGCTTATCATGACCGCCTATTCGTCTGTGAATACAGCCGTGGAAGCCCTTAAAATAGGTGCGTACGACTACCTGACAAAGCCTCTGGACTTTGATGAACTGAAGCTGACCCTTGAGCGGGCACTTGACCATACACGGCTTGCTACAGAAAACCGCGAACTGCGTGATTCCATCTCCGCTGGTGAGGCGGCAGCGCGCATAATCGGCCGCAGCGAAGCCGTAAAGCAGCTTACCGAACTGGTAGCCACCGTTGCCCCTAGCGAAGCTACAGTGCTTATTACAGGCGAATCAGGCACAGGTAAGGAACTGGTGGCAAAAGCAATCCACGAAGGCAGTAACAGACGCACAAAGCCACTGGTCACTGTAAACTGTGCAGCCCTGACAGAATCACTTCTGGAATCTGAACTGTTCGGACATGAAAAAGGCGCCTTCACTGGTGCGGACAGAAGAAGAGAAGGGCGTTTTTTACAGGCAGACGGCGGTACGCTGTTTCTGGATGAGCTGGGCGAAATGTCGCTTTCTCTTCAGGCAAAATTACTGCGTGCATTGCAGCAGGGTGAAATTCAGCGGGTGGGCAGCGATAATCTCTTGCAGGTGGATGTGCGTGTCATCGCGGCCACAAACCGCAACCTGCCGGAAGAGGTGGCCGCAGGGCGTTTTCGTGAGGACCTCTTTTACCGGCTGAATGTCATCGGCGTTGCCGTACCTGCATTGCGTGAACGCCGTGAAGATATTCCCTTGCTTGCAGGGCACTTTCTTACCCGCTATGCGGAAAGAAACCGTAAAATGCTTAAGGGGTTCACCCCGCAGGCAATGAACAAGCTGGTCAAACATGACTGGCCCGGTAACGTACGCGAGCTGGAAAATACTGTTGAGCGTGCTGTTATCATGAGCACAAGCGAATACGTAACCGAGCGGGAACTGCCGGCGAACATTGCGGCATTAGCGGGTGATGCCGTGCATGACACGGCACAGCCTGATACCACTGACATAGTGCATGATCCATACGCAGGCATGTCGCTGGAAGACCTTGAGCGGCGCGCCATTGAGGCCACGCTGCGTGAATGCGCGGACAACAAAAGCGAAGCGGCTCGCAGACTGGGTATTACCCGCGCAACGCTGCATAACAAACTAAAAAAATACGGAATGGAATAAGCCCATACGTACATCCAGCCTTTGCCTGCCTTGCGTACACCCCTTATCGCATCGAACAGTCGCATAGTATAAAAAACCGCCCCCGAAGAAAAACTCTTCGGGGGCGGACTTATTGTATAAGGCTTAATGGGCCATCTTATTCTTGAGCATATCAAGCCGCGCTTCGATAACCTGCGGGTTCGGATAGGTATCTTTGATGGACAGCAAAACCTTTTTTGCTTCCGCGTAGCGTTTCTGCTGCTGCAGAACATCTGCAAGAGCCAGCATACCTAGAGCGCGTACCGTGCTTTCTGCTTCTGTCATGCCTTCCAGCTTGCGGAGCAAGTCTTCTGCACGGCCATAATTATTCATGAATATATCCGTCTGCGCCAGCTCATACACGCAACGTGCATGGTATGCCTGCGGCAATTCCTGAATATCAAGGCACGCCCGCAGCGATTCCAGAGCAAGGTCATATTCACCCCTGTCTCTGTAGATTCTTGCTGCATGGCGGTATGCTTCTGCAATATCCCGCGGTGGCAGATCAGGCATAGTCTGATATTTCAGCCAGATTTCCAGAGCCTTGTCGCGTTTATGCAACTCTTCATACAGCGTGGCCAGATCAAACAACACAGCTTGCGCGCGTTCAGGCTCCAGCCCGAATTCAAGATACATGGATTCAAGCAGCTCGGCTGCCGCAGCAGGATTGCCACGAACACCGCGGGCTATCTCCACCAGCTTGTTCCACACGTCCCAGCGGTTTTCCGCATGCGGATACAGTTGCAGATAACGCTCATACTGGCGTTCTGCCTCTATATACTGCTTCTGGGCAAATGCGGCTCTGGCATGCGACAGCAGTTCCTTGCGTTCGTCCTTTTCATCGCAGCCTGCAAGCAGCAGGGCCGCAACAAGGACAACCGCCAGAACACGTGCGCAATGCGCAATGTGCTGCCTATGCTTCATGGAGTAAGCCTATTCCTCTTCAGCCGAAACCTGTTCCTGCTCAGACACGCGGTCAAAGCCCACAACCTGATCGCCTTCGTCAAGCCATACAAGGCGTACGCCCTGTGTTGCACGGCCGACACTGCGGATTTCCTTGATACCCATACGGATAATTTTATTTATGGAAGTCAGTAGAATAAGCTGGTCATTTGCAATAACCGTCATGGCACCCAGTACGTCGCCGGTTTTCGGGGTAACCTTGAAGTTGATTACGCCCTTACCACCACGGCTCTGGATACGATATTTATCAATCAGCGTACGCTTGCCGTAACCATTTACAGAAACAGTCATAATTTCTGCAACAGTGTTGCTTCCCACAGTAACGCAAGCAACAACACTGTCGTCCTGACGCAGTGCGATGCCCTTGACACCGGTAGCGGAACGGCCCATGGCACGTACTTCGCTGCATCCGAAGCGGATTGCGATACCTTTCTGGGTGGTCAGCACAACTTCGCAGTTGTCATCCACTTCGCGCACCATGATGAGTTCGTCATCTTCACGCAGACCAACGGCAATCAGACCTGTTCTGCGGCACCTGGCGTACAGCGAAGCGCTGGAACGCTTGACCATGCCCTTGCGGGTGGCGAACAGGAAGTACTTGTCTTCCGTAAATTCGCGGATGGTAAGCGCAGTATTGACCCATTCATTCTCTTCCATGGGCAGCAGGTTGTTGATGTGCATACCTTTGGCAGTACGGCTGCCTTCGGGTACCTGATGCACTTTCAACTGGAACATACGGCCCTTGTTGGTAAAGAGCAGCAGGTACTGGTGGTTTGTTGTCACCAGAAAGTCCTGCACAAAGTCGCCGTCACCGGTATGCACACCTGCAATACCTTTACCGCCGCGCCGCTGCTGCTGGTAGCTGTCCAGCGAAGTACGCTTGATATACCCGCGACGCGAAAGAGTGATAACCACGTCTTCGTCGGGGATAAGGTCTTCGATGTCGATACCTTCCAGCTCATCTTCAAGGAGTTCGGTACGACGAGGCGTGGCATAGGTTGTCTTGAGTTCATTCAGCTCATCGCGGATAACGCCGCGCAGCACATCATCGTTTTCCAGAATAGAGCGGAAGTATTCAATTTTCTTCAGCAGCTCGCGGTATTCCTCAATCAGCTTTTCATGCTCAAGGTTTGTCAGACGCTGCAGACGCATATCCAGAATGGCCTGTGCCTGCAGTTCGGACAGCGAGAAGCGGATCATCAGGCGTTCTTTAGCTTCCGGTGGAGTCTTGGATGCGCGGATAAGCTCGACAACTTCATCGATGTTATCCAGCGCAATCCGCAGACCTTCCAGAATATGAGCACGGGCTTCGGCCTTGCGCAGATCGTAGTTCGTTCTGCGGATGATGACTTCACGGCGATGCTGCAGGAAGTATTCGAACACCTTTTTCAGCGTAAGCAACTGCGGGCGGTTACCCACAACAGCCAGCATGTTGATGCCGAAAGAGGTTTCAAGCTGGGTATATTTGTACAGCTGATTGATGACGATTTCGGGAATGGTGCCGCGCTTAAGGTCTACAACCACACGGATACCGCGTCTGTCGGATTCGTCACGCAGATCTGTAATGCCCTCAATCTTACGGTCGTTGGCAAGTGCCGCGATTTTTTCCACCAGCGAAGATTTATTCAGCGCATAGGGAATTTCGCGGATAACGATGGACTGGAAGCCTTTTTTACGCTCTTCCACTTCCACACGGCCGCGGATTTTTACAGTACCGCGTCCTGTTTCATATGCTTCACGCAGACCTTTGCCCGCGTAACAGAAACCGTATGTCGGGAAGTCAGGCCCTTTGACCAGCTGCGCAAGATCGGCAACCGTGCATTCAGGGTTGTCCAGTTCCAGCAGCAGACCGTCCACCAGCTCGCCTAGGTTATGCGGCGGAATGTTGGTAGCCATACCAACCGCGATACCGGAAGAACCGTTCAGCAGCAGGTTGGGCACCTTGGTGGGCAACACCGCAGGCTCAAGCAGAGTGTTGTCGTAGTTGGGCCGAAACTCCACGGTCTCCTTGTCGATATCGGCAAGGAATTCCGATGCAAGGCGCGACATACGTACTTCGGTATAACGCATTGCCGCTGCGGAGTCGCCGTCGATGGAACCGAAGTTCCCCTGACCGGTAACCAGCGGATCACGCATGGAGAAGTCCTGCGCCATACGGACAAGAGCATCGTATACGGCAGAGTCGCCATGCGGGTGGTATTTACCGATGACGTCACCGACCACACGGGCCGATTTTTTGGGCGGGCGGGTGTAACCGTTCCCCAGCTCGTGCTGGGCATACATGATGCGCCGGTGCACGGGCTTCAGGCCATCGCGCACATCAGGGATGGCGCGGCCGATAATAACACTTAGCGAGTATTCAAGATAAGATTTCTTGAGCTCTTCTTCAATGGTAACCAGATTGGACACGTCTGACGCCTCTTGCGAAGGTTAAATATCCAGATCCTGCACGGTCAGGGCGTTACGCACGATGAAATCGCGGCGCGGTTCAACCCTGTCGCCCATGAGCTGTTCAAAAATCTCGTTGGCTTCTTCGCCATCTTCCACCTTTACCTGAAGCATGATGCGGTTTTCAGGATTCATGGTGGTCACCCACAGCTGCTCGGCATCCATTTCACCCAGGCCTTTATAACGCTGGATGTTGATGCCCTTGCGTGCTTCCTGAAGCACATGTTCTACCAGCAGGAAGATGTCTGCCACTTCGGCACGTTCGCCTTTACGGTCAACCACAAAGCTGAGGCCGCCGCAGATGCGCCGCATATCCGCCATGGAGTCATAAGGCTGCTTGTACATCTTCGAGTTGAAAAACTCGTTCCCGATGCGGGTTTTGTGACCGTTGGTATCTTCAAATTCCAGATACACACGGCGCTCAAAGCCGGAATCATCAACATCGGTACGCACGGTATACCCGCGGCTGTTCAAAAACTCACCGAAACCGTTAATGAAATCAGGTGTTTCAAACACTTCTGGGGTAAGCTTTGTCTCGTAATCAAGGAATGCAAGGAACAGATTTCTGCCGATACCCACATTCTCCACATCGGCAATCTTGGCCATGACAGACCGGATAGCCTTGAGCAGATCAAGAATCTGAGTCTCGCGGAACTCCATACCGTTGCCGGCTTCGATCACAAGGTCTTTCGCCACGCGTTCCATAAGGTACGAGTTAAGCTCCGCTTCGTCCTTGATGAACTTTTCGAACCTGCTGTTGTACACGCGGAACAACGGAGGCTGCGCGATGTACAGATGTCCGCGGTCGATCAGCTCGGGGTACTGGCGATAGAAGAACGTAAGCAGCAACGTACGGATGTGCGCGCCGTCAACGTCCGCGTCAGTCATGATGACGACTTTGTGGTAACGCAGCTTGTCGTAATCCACGTCATCTTCACCGATGCCTGCACCCATGGCGGTAATCAGCGCTTTGACTTCCTTGTTGGCCAGCATCTTGTCGAAACGGGTTTTCTCTACGTTCAGGATTTTGCCTCGCAGCGGCAGAATGGCCTGAGTTGCAGGATTACGGCCCTGTTTAGCCGAACCGCCTGCAGAGTCACCTTCCACGATGAAGAGTTCGGACTCGGAAGGGTCCTTGCTCTGACAGTCAGCCAGCTTACCGGGCAGCGAGTTGTCAGACAGTGCTCCTTTGCGGCGCACCAGATCTTTCGCCTTGCGCGCAGCATCACGGGCACGGGCCGCATCAACGGCCTTTTCGATGATCAGCTTTGCGTCTTTGGGATTTTCGCCGAAGTAGGTGGTCAGGTTTTCGTATACCAGACCGGAAACGATCCCTACAACTTCACTGTTACCCAGCTTTGTCTTGGTCTGACCTTCAAACTGCGGGTTGGGTAGTTTGACGCTGACAACACCGGTCAGACCTTCGCGCACATCGTCGCCCGAAAGTTTGACCTTAAGCTTTTTAGGCAGATCGGAACCCTGAATGTAGGTGTTGATAGCGCGGGTAAGCGCCGTCTTGAACCCTGCAAGGTGGGTACCGCCTTCCTTTGTGCGGATGTTGTTGGCAAAGGTGAGCATGTTTTCTTTGTACCCTGCATTGTACTGCAAAGCGAAATCCACCATCACGTTATCCGATTCGCCGGAAGAGAAGATGATGGGATGAATGCCGCCTTCACCGGAGTTCAGGTTCCTTACAAACTCCCTGATCCCCCCTTCAAAACGAAAGGAAGCGGACTCTCCGCTGCGTTCATCGATAAACTCGACCTCGAGCCCGGGATTGAGGTACGCGAGCTCCTCAAAGCGTTTTTTGAGGAGCTCGAAAGAAAACTGGTTTGTCTCGAAGATTTCTTCGTCGGGACGGAAACGGATGGTCGTACCCCGAAGGTCGGTTTCACCCTGTTTTTCCAGTTCCTTTACGGGCACGCCCCGCTCAAAACGATGATGATACTTGTAACCGTCACGACGTACTGTCACCTCAAGGTATTCTGACAGCGCGTTTACGCACGAAACACCAACGCCATGCAGGCCGCCGGAAACCTTGTAGGAGTCATTGTCAAACTTGCCGCCTGCATGCAGCACGGTCATGACAACTTCAACAGCGGGCCTGCCTTCCTTCGGGTGAATGTCCACAGGAATGCCGCGGCCGTTATCGATAACCGTCACGCTGTTGTCGATGTGCAGCTTGATTGTAATCTTCGAACAATAGCCGGCCATGGCTTCGTCAATGGAGTTATCCACAACCTCGTACACCAGATGATGCAGGCCGCGAATATCCGTGCTGCCAATGTACATGGCAGGACGCATGCGAACTGCGGACAAACCTTCCAGAACGGTAATGTTTGCCGCGTCGTAGCTCTGCTGTCGCGTCTCGTTGGTCATATTAGACTTCTTCCTCGCTGTAGTACGTCTCTTCCACGATCTTCATAGGCATGACGATGACCAGATAGTCTGGGTCATTGGTGCCGGTCAGACCGCAGGGGCCTTCTGCGCCTGTCAGCGTAAACTTAAGCGCATCGGACTGATAGTGGTTCATAATTTCGATCAGGTTACGCGTGGGGAATGCGATACGCTTCAGGTCGCCGCCGAAGGTGGCTTCCAGAGACTCGACCGCAGAACCTACTTCCTGCCCCTGAGAGGTCAGGGAAATTTCGCTGCTCTCAAGGTCAAAATAAGTGCAGCGGTTGTTGTCGGTATTAAAAATGAGCAGGCGGTCAAGCGCTGCCATCATGTCTTTGCGGCCTACTTCCAGTGAACCGGCTTCAGGAGTGCTCAGTTTGGAAACAAAGCTCGTGTAGTCGGGGTACTGGTAATAAGACAACGGCAGGCTGAATGTTTCACGTTTGTCACCGGCACGGAAGAACAGACGCTTATTGTCGATATTCAGCTCCACCTCATCGGTGCCCAGCCACTTTTTCAGTTCCATGAGGTACTTCTTCTGCACCAGAATACCTTCTGCGGGCAAAAGTGCATGCAGATCGTCATTGAGAAAACGCTGCATGGAGAACTGATGGCCGTTAAGCCCGCAGGCTTCGATGGTGTTGTCTTCCTTGGGCTTGATGCTCATGCAGGCGATGGCTTCCATCGAGTCTTCATCACTGATGCAGAAAGAGAGCTTGTCGATGAGTTCCTGAATGAAATCACCGGACCAGAAAACCGTACCTTCTTCCGGATAATCGGAAAAATTCTGGAACCAGGTGGAGTCATTGGTGGGCAGCTTATATTTACGGCGTCCCTGTTCAATGCTCAGTGATGCTGTTTCCTTATCAATGCGCAGAGTGATCTCACCTGCAGGCAGCTTGCGGATAAGATCCACGAACGCACGACCCTGTACACCTGCAAGACCCTCTTCGGTAATCTCTGCATTGTACGATCCGCGAAACTCGATGTTCGAGTCTGTGGAAAGAACGTGTACCATTCCGGCTTCTGCTTTCAGCCAGATGGAGCGCAGGTATGCGGCTCCTGTTTTGGCAGGAATGATGTTGGCTGCTTTCTGAAGTCCGTCAATCACGTCTTCTTTGAAAACTTTTAAATACATAAGGTATTCTCCCTTTTGTATTATGTAGTAGGCACGGTTCGTTTGTTGCTATCCGGCGTAACTACTTGTTTAATATAGTTATTTAAGGTGCCCGTTTTGTGAATGGTTACGAACCCTTTGTACATCTTACCTTGGTGTCGGCACTATTCACTGCCAGATAGACACTGTTTCTTCAGGTCTGTCACCAGTTGCTTGGTCGTTCTGTCACTATCTATCATTTTCTGAATCTTTTTAACAGCATACATTGCCGTAGAATGATCCTTTCCGCCAAAAATCCTTCCCAGAGCGGGGTAAGAGCTTCCCATAAGTTCACGGCAGAGGAACATGGCAATCTGCCTGGCGAGAACAACTTTCTGGTGGCGCTTATCGCCCGTTATATCCTTTACAGGTAAGGAAAAATGTCCTGCGCACAACGCGAGTATCCGGTCTGCGCTCAGGGGACGGCCTGCACGTGCCTCCGTGTGGCTGAGAACCTGTTCAAAATCACTGTCACTTATGGCTCTGTTCACAAGATCGCGGTACGCGGTAAGCCGGTTAAGAACACCCTGCAGGTGCCTGAAGTCACGAAAGCGCTGGGCCAGCGTGAAAATGTGTTCTTTATTCAGTTGCAGCTTATACAATTTGCACTGCCGCTGGATGAACTTTACCAGAACTTCCAGGTCCGGCGATTTTAGCGTTACAATCAATCCCCATTCCAGCCGTGAACGCAGGCCTGCATCCATGAAATCCAGTTCTGCCAGCTTGCCTGGACAGGTAAACACCATCTGTTTGCGACTGTCATAAAAGCTGTTGAACAGTGATGTCAGTTCTTCCTGCATCTGAGGGAGTTCGCGCAGGCGATGAAGGTCGTCGATAAGCAGGTAACGGCAGTTCTCAAGTGCCTTGCGTGTTGACAACGGCAGACTGCTTGTTGCTAATGTTCCTAAATCATCTACTGTTCCGAGATAAATGTATTTTTTATCTACAGTCTTGCTCAAGTCGTTGGCTATGGCCCGCAGCAGATGGGTTTTGCCGCTGCCGGCAGGTCCGCAGATGACAAAAGGGTTGTACCGGATTTCTTCGTCCCGTCTGGCCACTTCTCTGGCAGATGCCACAGGAAAAAAATTTCGTTTGTTGGATATGAACGTCTCAAAAGTATATTCGCGTCCATATGGAGCTGTAAGCTTTTTTGAGATCGCCGGAGGCGGAGTCGGAGATGTAGGTGCCATACGCCCGCACCGGATACTGTAATCCACTGTATAGCCGTCGCCCATGTACAGGTTAAGTTCGGCCTCAAAGCGGTCCTGTACCTGTATGGAAAACCACTGCGCAAAAAAAGGATGTGGAAAACGCACCTCAAGCCTTTTTTCATCGGCAAGAAGTATTTCCAGAGGATCAAACCATTGGTGCAGGTCCTGTTCTGTGCAGGACTGCCTGAAATGTTGGCGCAGGGCTTTTTTTAGCACGAGTTTATTATCAAATGTAAATGTTTCGATATAGATGCAGGCAGCATGAATACGTAAAAAAGACAGCTTGCCGGAACAGTACCATCCAACCTTAGAAACATATCAGATTATAGGGTTTTTAACAAGCTTTCACGGTGCGGTAAGCGGGTTGGGGAAAGTAGCGTGATAGTTGTGGAAAAAGTCTAGACAATTTCTCGTATTGTCCCTAGGCTTGTATAGTGTGGTTTTGTAGGGTAAACGCCGCACTCAGGTGGAGGTAACCACAAAAAAATCACGGCTACCGTGTGGAAAGGAATAATGCGGGCAGGAAAAGTTAAAAACAGAAGACGTAATAAAAATGGCACTAAACGGCTGGTTGCTGCATGCGGGGGGCTCCTTGCATGCTTGATCATTGTTACGGTTTTCTGGCTGCGGGATGACACAGCGGATGATATACCTACAGTGGCGGAAACCGTTCAGGAACAGGCTCTGGCTGAGGATGTAGCCCAACCGGAACTGCCGCCGATTCCCGTGCCGCAAACAATAAACGGAACCATACAGTCGGGGGATACCGTATCGACCATTCTTGGTGAATGGCTTTCTTCGGCAGAGGTGCATCAGCTGGCGCAAGCCTGTAACGAGGTATTCAAACTCTCTCGTATCAGGGCCGGACAGCCGTGGACTGTAACCTGTCTTGAAGACCAGTTGCAGTCCTTCAGTTATGAAATAGATGATAACAGTACGCTTAATGTCGTCAGAGATGGCGACATGTTTACTGTGGCCGTTGATCCTATCCATTACGATATTCAACTGGACAGGGTTGAGGGGAAAATTGACTCGAACCTGTTTGCAGCTATTGATACCGCCGGTGAAGGTGCTGCATTAGCGTATCGCCTTGCTGACATTTTTATGTGGGAAGTGGATTTTATCCGTGATATCCGTGTAGGAGACTCTTTTACCGTTGTTGTGGAAAAACGGTATAGAGATGGGGAGTTTAAAGGATACGGACGTATTCTTGCTGCCCGTTTCGTCAATCAGGGGGATGCCTACGAAGGATTTCTGCTGGAAGATGATGGTCGCTCCGAATACTTTACAGCGGAGGGCGGCAGTCTGAGAAAAGCTTTTCTTAAGGCTCCGCTTGATTTTCGCCGTATTTCCTCCGGCTACAGCACTGCTCGGCTGCACCCCGTACTGAATGTTGTAAGACCGCATCATGGCATTGATTATGCCGCCCCCACAGGCACCCCGATTAAAGCAATCGGCAGCGGAACCGTTGTTGCTGTCGCACGTACCAAGGCTGCCGGAAAGTATGTAAAAATCCAGCATAAAAACGGTTATGAAAGCGCGTATCTGCACATGTCGCGATATGCCCGCGGAATACGTTCCGGACAGAAGGTCGCTCAGGGGCAGATTATCGGATACGTGGGGGCTACCGGTTATGCGACCGGTCCTCATCTTGATTTCCGTATCAAACGGTATGGGAAATATATGAATCCCAAGACCGTTACAAACCCCCGCGCTACCCCTGTTCCCAAGGTTCGCTTGGATGAGTTTAAAACAGCTGTTGTTTCTTACAAAGGGTACCTTGACGGAACGCTGGCTTTACAGACATATGCTGTAGATAACGTATCTACCTTATAAAAATATAAAGAAAAAATGTTGTAGATAACGCCCCGGAAGGTACTTTCGGGGCGTTTTATTTATGCGTATCTGGGATGGTTTTTTATTGATAAAATTCATATTATTATAAAGTTTTGAACAATATTGTGCCTAAGTTTGTCTGTTTCTCCGACAGATATGTCAGCCACTACCTCCGGCATTGCCCAATGAGTCCGAAGAGGGAAGCCAAGGGCACTCTGATGCATGAAAATCAGATAGGCAACTGCGCCTTGTTGCAAATGTTATAAACATGGTTGGGTAGTAGCCAGTACGGTGCATGAGCCTGAAGCGTGATGTGCTCAGAACATTTCTGAATAGTCAACAGATGGTGAAATATGGAAAGAAGCCTGTTCGGGACAAGGGCTGTGACAAGTTATGAACAGAGTTATGTGACGGTTGGAATTAAGGTAAGTTAGAATAATCAGGGGGAATGACTTCGACCGACTTTGGTACAGAAACCCATGTAGAAATCTGGTCAAGGGAACATCGCCTATATGAGGTATCGCAGGCTAATTCCTTCTTATTGTTGTATCCTCTTGACGACATGTATAAGCTGGCTTACCGATGACTTTATGACCTATCCAGATGCCAGTAAAATAAGGGGTGACGATGACTGACCGAAATTTGACTCATAAAGAGCTTTCTTCAATGCTGGGTGTTTCGGAAACCACAATCAAGAGCTATCGCAGAAAGTTTCCGGGCTGCATTCCTGTAGCCAGCAAGGGCAAGCCTATCCGCTTCACCCCAGAAGCGGGAAATGTGTGCGTACGCATTCGCGATATGTTCAATCTCGGTATGTCTGTAGAAGAGGTGCGCATCCGGCTGGCGCAGGAATTTGACTGGATAGAAGAATGTGTTCCGGGAGAAGAGGAACCTGCTGAAAAGCCGCAGGAGCCTGTGGTGGAAGTGCCGGCTCGTGTGGAGTTGTCTCAGGATCTTTCCGCATCTATGAGTAATCTTGCAAAGTCCATGGTTGCTCTTACTCAGCAGCAGACAACTGTTCTTAAGCGGCTGCAGACCATTGAAACTATGCTTGGCCAGCTGGGGCTTGCCGGTCCAGTTGATTTAAAGCCGATGGAAGCAACACTTGGTCCTGCATGGGAGCGCCGTTTTGAACGGATGCAGCAAGCCATGGAAGCCATCGCAGATTCTGTTACCGGTTTACATCAACAGGTGGAAAAAATTAAATCAGCACCAGCTGAACAGATAGAATCCGTTTTATACTCTGGTGAAACAGAGCATATGGGGCAGGAACCTGTTTCAGAGCCTGATGCCGAGGCTATGTCCGCAGCAGAAGAGTCTGAACGACTCCATGCTGCAGTCCATGCCGCAGCAGTACCCAAGGCTGATCCTCCGCGTCGGATTTTAACCTTGCCGCTGGTTTTCCAGTCTTCCCGCGGGGAATATCTTGGGGTGGCAGGCAAGGCTCGTGGCCGTTTCAGCGCAAATGATCTGAAGGCGTTGCTGGCGATGACGTTTTTTCCGCCGGAACGTTATAACCAGCAGTGGGAGCAGGATGGAGCAGGGTGGTGGATGCTGCTTACCCAGCCGGAAAGCGAAAATCCCAGAGAGTTTGCCATTTATATGGAAGAGACGGTTACCCCGAGGGGGAATATTGTAGCTTCTGTACTGCGTCTTGCCGTAAACGGCACAATGGAACATCCCGTTGAGCTACATAATTTTATCAGTGAAATGCAGGGTGAATAACTATCTGAAAGCAAGCAAAAGCGGCGTATAGAGTATACGCCGCTTTTTTTGTGTCAGTCTGAATTTTGCAATCGTTTTGCAGTCCCGAAAAAGAGATGGCAGGGAAAGCTTATATTTGCTTTGGGAAGCGAATAGTAAAAGTTGTTCCTTTACCCGGCTCGCTGATGCATTCAATAGTACCCCCCAACTTTTGTGAAACAATATTAAAAACAATGTGCAGGCCAAGACCGGTTCCTCCCTGCCCCTTGCGGGTAGAAAAGAACGGCTCGAAAGCCCTGTCGCGTACTTCCGGCGGCATTCCTTTTCCGTCATCTTTGACGATGAGAATTGCGTCAGTATCATCCTGTTCGATACTTACTATTATATTACCACTTTCACTTTCGCTCAGGCCGTGGATAAGGGCGTTGGTAACAAGATTGGAAACAACCTGCATAACCGCGCCGGGATAACAGTAAACTGTCACGCTCTGGCTGCCCACAACGGCAACCGTATGTGAGGTGTGGCGCCAGCTGGACCGCAGGCTCATCATAACTTCATTAAGGTATTCACGCAGGTTCAGCCTGCGGGGGTGTTCTGTGGTCTGATCGACGGCAACCTGCTTAAAACTTTGGATAAGCTCTGCTGCACGGCGCAGGTTAATCATTGATGATGTAATCGATTCCTTTGAGATATCGAAAAAGCGGGTGAGGTCAGACTTTTTCATGGTGTTTGACTGAAGCTTTTCATTGAGCATATCAAGTTGCTCTTCCATGTAGCTTACGCTTGTCAGGCCTAACCCCAGAGGTGTGTTTATTTCGTGAGCAACACCGGCAACCAGACCGCCCAGAGAAGCCATTTTTTCAGACTCCACCAGTTGTGCCTGCGCTGCTTTCAGTTCATCAAGGGAAAGCTGTAATTCCGCTGTCCTGCTTTGCACCCGCTGTTCCAGATCAAGGTTGAGCTGTTCCAATTCATCCAGAGCTATCTTTCGGCCTGTATCATCCTGGCCGACGGAAAGCAGACCTGCAAATTTGCCTTTGTCATTAAAAAGAGCCTGACTGGACCATGCAATCCATACAACTTCGCCACTACGACGGATGGCAGGACGTACATTGCTTCGAGTCTGATTAGGCGCCTTTTCAATTTCATCTATGATGCCAAGGAGTTCTTGCTCCGTCATGTATTCTCTCGTGATAATGGTACCTATCATATTTTTGCCGATCAGCTCATCTGCATTCCAACCGAAAAAACTAAGCCCGTATTCGTTCATAAACTGGATTACACCATGGGTATCTATTTGCATGATAATGCTTCTGGCATGTTCAACAAGCTGGTGGTACTTGTTTTTTGATTTTTTCAACTCCAGCTGAATGATATTTTGGCGTGCGATATGCCAGCGCTGCAGTATGATAAGCAGTAATAATGCAACAACACCAAGTGCACCAAACCAGACTTGATATTTATGTTTTGCATAAAATGTCTGAGGCTTATTCAGCATAACGGTGTCTGCAGGTAGCCTGTCGGCTTTTAATCCGAACTTCTGCAGTACATTCCAATCAAAAACATAACGGTTGGCGCCAGCGCGCATGACAGGGATGGAGTCAGCAGGCGTTCCAGTGATAATGCGCTTAGCAAGTTCTGCGGCCTGTTTGCCTTGGGCAAATCCGCTGATCACATCACCACCGACACTTCCGTGACCTACATAAAATTCAAGCAATGAGTAGACGGGCACAGGGCTGACTTCTGTCAATAATTCCCCCATCCGCTCGTAGGTATAAAATTTTCCGTCTTTATCGGAAAAATACACGCCGATCATAACTGCCTGATTCGGCTGCATGGTACTGATTTTTTTTCGTAGCTCATCAAGAGAAAGATTGTCGTTCCAGATAAATCGTACCTTGCCTTTAAGTGGCTCCAGCTCTTTATCAATAAACGAAACCCATGCCCTGCCGGTTGTAAGGTAGTCGTTAATGATAAATATTTCTTCAATCTCCGGTTGGAGCTTTAAAATTGTCTGCACAGTTGTGAGGGGGCTGGGGCTTTCCACTACCCCTGTATAATTTGTGACAGTCTGCATATCCTGAGGGCGATAGTTGTTTACGCCGCAAAAAATAATAGGGCTTTCAGGCCACATGGCGGGACGATTTTTCTATGCGAATTCAAAAGCATTGTCATCGGACGTAATCACAGCAGCAAACTTCAGGTCCGCATATTTAATAGTGAGTAAATTTTTCAGTGATGCGTAATAGTTATGTGACGTTACCCGCTTTGTGTCCATGTTTTCCACATGGAGAATCACATTTAGTTTTTTATCTGCAAAGCATGTTTCCACAGCACTGGTAATGTCTTTTACCCAATTCATTGTCTGATCATAGGAATTCAGCAAAAGGATATGCTTTGGTGGTTCCGGCTTGGCGGGAATGACATTGCCGGAGGCAGCCATGTGAGTGGTTAAAAGGAAAAGAATGGCTATAACCATCACCCGACAGGCCTGTAGGCTGATGGAAACAGCTCTCAGACTAAAAGGAAGGTGTAAATTCAGCATAAAGCAGCTCTGCCGTGTTTCTGTTATTATTGTCACTTACAGTATACGTGGTTACCTGCCGGATTCTGTTATTTTGTGCGAGTATTTTGTTCTAATGTTTTATAATTATGATTAATTCTTGGCCTGTAATATTGCACAGGCCCTGCTGGTACTCTCGGAAGCATGGCCTCGTTATCTTTTTTATCTGAGAGTTCCGGAGCAGTGACAGATGGAGAGTTCTGCTTAACGCCGGACAGAATATGAAGATTGTGCTTTAGAAACCATAATCTGCAGACCCCAAAAAAGCCCCGCATAGCGGGGCTTTGTTACTTTTAGAGTGCTGCAGGCTGGTGGGTTAGCGTGCAATCATGGAGCGCAGCATGTCGGCGCAGTTTTCCGCGTTATGGCTCATGGCGAAAAGTGCATCTACAAAATGAATCAACTGGTAGATGTCTTTAAAGTCAAGATCGGAACGATAAACCGCAGATACTATGCGGATTCTTTCGCGGAATACCTCGCGCTGCTGAGCACGGACGGCACGGTAGGTATTTTTAATGCTGACTCGGTCCAGTTTACCGTCACCGTGTACCAGCCCTACAGTCGCCTCCAGAGCGGGGCACAGCAGCTCAATGGCTTTGGAAACTTTATGCAGGAAAAAGACAAATTCCTTCTGGAATTCATCAGGGATGGGAATGCGTCGCATACCCAGCCAGTTAAGCGCTTCCTGCCCTGCATCCAGAATGTTGTCCTGGCTGCGGGTATAGTTGATGAACAGGGTTTTATCCACAGCCATGAACAGCGAACGGGGTAAATGGTTACGGATATTACGCTTGATTTTGTCTGCGTGTTCCTCTGCTTCATCCACTTCACGCAAAAGAGTGTTGAAGTCTTTGCATGTGCCACCGGTAATGTAGCATTCCATGGATTCTTCAATAAGTCCCATTCCTTTGGCAATCTGCTCGTAGTGCTCGATTAGTCCGTTCATGGGGGAACGCTCGTCGCGTACAAGCCCGAAAAGGGGTATCCGAATATTCATATATGAAACCTCCGGTAACAGCTTTCAGGCGACCTACAGGAAGGACCATCTGAGCAGCTGGAAAATGACAATGCTGGTAATTGCGGCAATAGGTACTGTAAGTACCCAGTAAAGCACTATTCTGTAAAGTACCCTGAAATCTACGGCACCAAAACCACGGGCCAGACCTACACCTACGATGGAGCCGACAGCTGCATGTGTGGAAGAAACAGGCATACCCATATTGGACGCCATGAGTACCGTTGTTGCAGCACCGAATTCCACAGAAAACCCGCGGGTGTTGGTAAGTTTGGTAATTTTTTCTCCGACTGTGGCCATAACTTTATGTCCCAGCAGAGCGATACCGGCAGCAATGCCTAGACCGCCGATGACAAGCAACCATAGCGGAACCTCTGCGGAAGCAACAAATGTTTGCTCGCGCGCAATCATATAAATGGCAGCTACAGGCCCGATGGCGTTTGCTACGTCGTTTGCACCCTGAGAAACTGCAACATAGCATGCTGTTCCCACCTGCAGCCGCCGGAACATATCCTCTACGGCTTCGGGACCGTCAGCGTCTGCCGGAACAGTGCGGTTGAAAAGAATACGGAAGCCGACCCAGACAACTACTGTGATGATAGCGGTCAGGATAAGCGCGGTAGACCAGTGCAGGTTCATATTTTTACCGACCGGCGTTTTGTAAAAAAAGGAAAGCAGCACAAGGTCGGCAGTAAGGGCAATCCAGAACGGCGCCCAGAATTTTGCTTTTTCAATAATGCGTTTTCGGTACAGAATAAAACGCCGGATATGAGTGAATATAAAGTAGGCGATTGCTGCACCGAACAGCGGTGAAATAATCCACGAAAGAACCACAAAACCCATGCTGCCCCAGTTTACCACTTCCGGTCCGCCGGCAACAATGCCGAACCCCAGAATGGAACCGACGATGGAATGCGTGGAAGAGACAGGCAAAGAAGTAAGTGTGGCAACCAGTACCCACAGCGCGGCAGAAAGCAGGGCGGCAAACATCCCAACCATCATGATGCGCGGATCGGTGATCATGTCTGCGTTGATGATGCCCTTACTGATTGTTTTGGTAACCTGAGCACCCAGAAAAACAGCACCGATAAAGTTAAGAACACCGGCTATAAGAACAGCCTGTTTTACCGTAATGGCTTTTGATCCTACCGATGACGCCATGGAGTTGGCAACGTCGTTGGCTCCCAGATTGAAAGCCATAAGAAAACCGGCGCCTACGGCGAGGACAAGAAAGACGGTATATATATCCATGTAACCTATCCGTTTTAAAAAACGATTTTTTCCGTAACACGAATGCGGTATGGCCTTGTTATCCGGCTATGTTACGGTAAGTATGATACCGTTACCTGCTGTTGAAATGTTACGGACAAACACGTCGCCCCGAAGTCGGGAAAAACGGGCCGTTGTCAATAAAGCGCCATCGGTTTACCTGCCGATTGTAACAATCGTGTGACAAAAACGCCATAAAGTTACGTCTTAATAACGCCATGAAGAAATATTCCATTCGTTTCAGACTGTTTTTAGGAAGTATCATATTGCTGTTTATAGCAATATTTCCGCCATTTTTATACATAAGCGACCTTCTGCGCGAGGACGTTATTACAGAATCGAAGCTGAGGGCAAGAAATGGCCTTGAAATGGCAGTCTGGCTTATGGAGGACCGCGCTCCTTTTGCAAGCCGCAAGGCTATGAATGACTGGGCACAAAAGTTTGGGCAACGTACCGGAATGCGCCTGACCTTTATTGAAAAAGGCAAAGTTATGGCAGATTCGGATGTCCCCTTTGCTGAGATTGCGGATATGGACGACCATGGTCGCCGTCCGGAAGTGCTGGCCGCCATAAAAGGCGGTGAGGGGATGGAAATTCGCTACAGTACGACGCTGGGCAAGGACCTTATTTATATGGCGCGCCCGATTAAGTGGCCTGATGCGGGTCTTGACGGAGTGGTGCGCATTGCGCTGCCGGCATCTATCGTCAATGAGCGTCTGGCAGGGCTGAAAGAAGGGATGGGGGCGGTTTTTCTGATTGCGCTTTTCGCCAGTATGCTGCTCGGATATTTTGTTACACGTTCTCTCGCCCGTTCAATTGAAGGGGTGGCATCAATTGCGCAAGCAATCGGGCAGGGGGAATACCATCGCAGAATCAGAGAATACCCCGGTTCAGAGCTGCGTCCTCTTGTTGACGCCATTAACGATATGGCCACCAACATTCAAAGTCAGATGCAGGTGCTTACCGACCAGAAAGGGCGTCTGGAAGCTATTCTTAACGCAATTACCGACGGCGTTATGGTGCTGAACGAAGAAGGCCGCATTCAGTCCGTAAATGCTGCGCTGACGGAAATGTTTCCGCAGGGTGAGGCGATGCTGGGCACTACGCCGCTTGAAGCTACCATGCAGCTTAACCTTCAGCGTGCTGTGGAAGCCATGCTTCGTAGTGACGATGCAGAACCTGCCGGTAACCGGATCTGCAATATCGAGATGGAAGGCGGTAAGTGCATTGAAATAACGCTGGTGCCGTTCACTGACCCTGCCGGTGCCAGAAAGATTGTACTGGCGTTTCATGATATCAGCGAGCGTGAACAGCTGGAAAAAGTACGTCGCGACTTTGTTGCCAATGTTTCGCACGAGCTTAAAACTCCGCTTACCAGCATTAAAGGGTACGCGGAAATGCTTATTGATGCCCCGCCAGCCCGTAAAGAGCAAAGCGAAAAGTTTCTGGGAACCATTCTGAAGAATGCCAACCACATGATCAAAATGGTTAACAGCCTGCTGGTGCTTGCCCGATCACAACACAAACGTGAACAGGTGGCTATGTCTGCCGTGGATGTGACTCCGGTTTTGCGGCAGACAATACGCGAGATGGGGTTGCACGCAGAGGCTAAACAGATAGTTATAGACAGTCTGCTGCCGGAAGCGCCGCTTACCGTACTGGGAGACAAGGATGCGCTTTTTGAGGTGTTCCATAACCTGCTGGACAATGCGATAAAGTATAGCCCTGAGCATTCTAAGATTATTGTGACGGGCAGGCAGAGTGAGGGCCGTGTGGCCATTTGCATAAAAGACACCGGTCCGGGGATTCCGGCAGTCAGTAAGGAGCGTATTTTCGAACGCTTTTACAGGCTTGATAGGGACGGAGATCAGAATAAATCCGGTTCTGCGGGGTTGGGCCTTGCTATCTGCAGACGTATAGTAAAAAGCCACGGTGGTGAAATATGGGTTGAAAGCCCGCTTGATGCAGCCAGCGGAACCGGTGCCGCGTTTTTTGTGACTCTTGATGCGGCAGAATAGATATTATTCCGCAGGAGTGATTGTTTTGTTTACTTAAGCACAGGAAGCTGTGCAGGCGGATAAAAAATAAAGCCCCCGCATAGATAGATGCGGGGGCTGACTGTTTGTATTGCATGTAGTTTTGCTTAGTCTCTGTCGCTTAGACGCGGGCAGAAAAAAGAGCGCAACAGACTGTTCCGCGCTTGGCACGGGAACAAAAGCATTATCTGGGCCTTTGTCAGGCTACTTCATTCGATAGGTAATACGTCCGCGGTTCAGATCGTAGGGAGAAAGCTCCACACGAACCCTGTCACCTGGTAATATCCGAATGTAAAATTTGCGCATTTTGCCCGAAATATGCGCAAGTACAGTATGCCCGTTTTCCAACTCTACCTGAAACATTGCGTTGGGCAGGGCTTCCTGGACGATGCCGTCTACTTCGATGGCCTCTTCCTTCGCCATGACTCCTCCTGATGGCTCGCAAAATATTGTAATGCAGCCTTAAAAGGCGCAATACCAACGCAATCGCCATTCCACAAAAAGAGACAGCTGTCAATGAAGAGCAAGTTAATTAGTATGTAAGGCGGATTTTGCTTCGTTTTTCATTGCAATACCCACCAGAACGAGGCCTCCCAGTATCATGGGCATGCACAGAATCTGCCCCATGGTCAGCCAGCCGAAGGCCAGATACCCGAGGTGTGCATCGGGTTCGCGGAAGAATTCCACAAAGAAGCGGAAGCTGCCGTAGAGAAACAGGAACATGCCGGAAACCGCCATGCGCGGGCGAGGTTTGGCAGAAAATACCCACAGGATGACAAACAGGGCTACGCCTTCAAGCAGAGCTTCGTACAATTGCGAAGGGTGGCGGGGGAGCGGACCGGCACCGGGGAAGATCATTCCCCATTCTGCAGCAGTGTGTCTGCCCCACAGTTCTCCGTTAATAAAATTGCCCAGTCTGCCGGCAAGCAGCCCCGGAGCAACAAGGGGCGCTGTAAAGTCTGCTACATCAAAAAGAGCTTTTTTATTGTGACGGGCAAACAGCCACATGGCGATGATTACGCCCAGAAGCCCGCCGTGAAAGCTCATGCCTCCGTTCCATATTTTAAAAATATCGAGCGGATTTTGTAAAAAGTATGACGTTTCGTAAAACAGAGTGTAGCCTAATCTGCCACCCAGTACGACGCCGAAAACGCCGTATGTGACCAGATCGTCAACTTGTTCTGCAGTCCAGCCCGACCCCGGCTTGAGCGCGCGTGAGCGAGCCAGCAACCATGCGGCAATAAAGCCCAGAATGTACATAAGCCCGTACCAGCGGATGCTGAGCGGACCGATGCTGAATGCTATGGGGTCAATGACGGGATAATTGATCATTCACTTCTCCGAGTGCGTGCTGTGTGTTTTAGATGGTACTGAGTGCCCACCATAGGTATGCTTGGCTCGTTTTTTTTGTCAATCTAAGGATTATTATCACAAGCTGCGGCTTTAGGCACAAAACCGCAGCTTGTGCGGCTTGCACAACTAAATCTCATATCAACTTTTATTTTGCGGTATGTTGACTCGTCGTGTTGAACGAGCCGTTGTGGGTTGCTGCTCAAAAACTGGAAGAGTATTTAGTATGACAGGCATAAGTTGTTAGTTATACAGGCCAAATGTTGTAGCATTTAATGCCCCTGACGTTGCGGATAGGTTGCGATAGTTGCCTGCTTCTTAAAGGCTTCACCGTTGTTTTTTTAACAGTGCTTGCAGGGTAAGTAAGATTTTTACGAGCGGACGAAGTGTTGCCGGGCAAGTGAAAATTATCTGCGGGAGATAATATAGAGCTGTTGTAGCTGGTTCTGTTATGCAAAAGCGAATCAGAGGAGGGTGCGTGTAGCCTGAAAGAGTGTTGCAGAAGCGGAGCTATATGATCAGTTCGTAGGGGCTGAGAATGCATGTAAAAGGACAAGCGTAGCGCCGTCTACCTGACGGGCTGCTATAATGTTCAGGAACCCCTGTTAAAACCTACGGAAACAAGCTCGTCACCGTGGTTGGTGCGCCGCGCCAGAACAGGAACTCTGCGTAGCCCGCCTGAAAGTTTCAGCATCGCTTGTAACCCCTCTTCGTTCTCCAGTACGTTGATATATACATGTTCGGGGTTCGCCTCTCGCGCTCGTTTTGTATGCGGGCAGTTGTCCTTGCCGTATATTATCAGTGTATCCAGCATGTCAGTTACTCCTCTTACTGCTCTTCTTCCTCTGGCGCGAGTTATACTTAATAAGACCTGTGTGTTGTACTGCTTATCATAGCTTGACTGCGGTTGCACGGTCCGAGAAGCAATTTTGAAAAAAATGAAACAGCGTTATTGACAATCTTGCCAGTCATGCTGCATAAGGCAATTCCGCTTTGGGGCTGTAGCTCAGTTGGGAGAGCGCTTGAATGGCATTCAAGAGGTCAGGAGTTCAATTCTCCTCAGCTCCACCAGAGAATTTAAAGGCTTAGATCAAAAGATCTAAGCCTTTTTTCGTGTTGCTAGTGCCTATTGAACATCTGTGTGTCTGGGGGCTATTTAATGTTTTAAAATTGTTATATTTTCAAACCGTTACAGAGTTCTCAGCAGTCCGAAAATTTGTTTTAAAGTTTTTGGGGCCGTAGCTGATAGAAACTTACAGAAGTGGAAAGCGGCTGTTTTGTAGGCAAGCTATCTATAACGTCGATAAAGGCATACCCCGCTTTTCCCGTCCGTGCCACACCCGTAGCACGGGTCCGATGTCAGTTTTAGCCAGATAGCGAAGTACGTTTATGCCGAAAACAAACACGCGCATCCCTTCCATACTATCCTGTTCCCGTCTCAGGCGACGATAAGCGGCAAAACGGTTGATGGCTGCTTACTGATTCTCTTTGTAACCAATTGTATTGCTTGCCTGATGAATAAGTCTCCAAGCCCACCATGCCACGAGTAAAATCAAAAATAATATTACGAACGGTGCTGTGGCATATCGAATAGGGTGCCTTAAGTAGTTGCTACCATCCCCCGGAGTACCGAATGGGGACAAGCCAACAAGCATCAACCCAAGAAGAAGTACAATACTACTGAATGGCGATGTCCAAAACCATACAAACAAAAACGCCCGAAAACTCTGCCTGTTTTTCTTTTTCCAAAAGACCCAAGCAGCCCACCCTACAAAGCCAATCATGACAAGTGAAAGACAAGGAAGAATAAAAGCCCAAAAGTCGATCCGCTGGGAACTGAGTGCACTCCCAATAACCAGCCAACCAAGATAACTTTTTTCAGAAAGCAAAAAAGCTGGAACAACAGAAAGGGCAGCTAGCTGGATAGTGAGTTGCTGTGAAAGTTTTTGTGAGTAAAAGAGCATATATGCCGTATTCAATAAGATGCCCCCCTGCAACTACTGTTACTAAAAGAGGTAGAAGCGTAAATTGGATTTTATAAGACAGAGCAGAACTTATGGATATAACAGCAGTGGCTCCACAATAAAGGATTGGTAACATTATTGCTTGGAAATAAACCATCGTCCTAGAAGGGGAGGGGGCCTTTTTTGATTGCTTGGCCCTCTCTGCATTAGCTTTCATATTCTTCCTGATGTTTATCAATGGGTAACCTTGATATGGTTTCTCGTTTGATGGTCAGCAACTAAGGCTGCAGACAACTTCTGATTTTGCAATCGGGTTAGTCTCAGTTGGGTAGAAGGCTAGTTATTGTAAATAATCTGTTTTTCTCCAGAAGTGTTCTCTGTGTAGATGGCTAACAACTATCTTATTTAAATACTAGCCTTCTGTTATATTCCTTTCCCTTTTGACCAGAAACTCGTCCCGCCACTAAATCTTGAACGGTCTTTGTGCGTTTACCTCGGTGGCTATTGACCCCTTTCCGCAGGAGGCTCTTCATACCAGCATAATCAGCCCGCCAGAGGGGCTCTCCCTCTATTCCTTCAACCACACCCAGTGTGTTCAATTTTCGGCGGTAAAGAATATGACTATAGCTGGTTGGGACTCTGTGACCGCTTCGGCAAAGACGTGCCAGACATCGGTAAGGCTACGTGGTTTTGTATGAAGGAATGGGCGGGTACAATGAATGCCGAAGACGGGACGGAATAATTGTCTGTTTAGAAGCCTCATTCCGTGTAAGTTGACGCTGGTTAGCAATGTAGCTAACGTTCCGTTCAAATGCAGAATGGCTTTTGGCTAGCCTCTGCGAATTTCAACCTAGAGGGATACATGAGAAAGACCATAGTAGCGTAATCCGTCTGCTGACGGATAGGCGCCGCGGCAGACGGAGACATCCTGTTGACTATTGTGCGGGGGATTGCCCCCAATTCAGCAACAGCAAACAGCAGGAGTCATCCAATGACGCAAATCTGTTATTCAAAATCACAACGGTATACCGATCTGGACACCATTTATGAGCAGTGCAGCGGCCCCGGAGGCTTGCGGCTAAGCGACTTTCTGGCGCAGAAAATGGGCTTGAGGCCCGGTTCCCGCCTGCTTGATGTAGGGTGCAACCGAGGTATTCAGACTTGTTTTCTGGCCAAGGAGTATGGCATTGATATCATTGCAATCGACCCTTGGAGCGACCGTATGCAGGGGGATCTCATGGTGGAGCACCTGCGCAGCAATGCAGAGTCATGGGGAGTTTCGAATCGTGTTCTCGGACAAAAGATAGGAGTGCCGCATACGAATTTTGCGTCTCACTCCTTTGATTTCGTCCATTCGACCACCGCTCTCGAAATGGTTCGCGGCTTGAATGGTGAAGAGGGTTATCTGGATTGCCTCCGTGAAATACATCGGGTGCTCAGACCAGGGGGCATTTTCGGACTTGGTGAGCCTATGCACCTTGATTCGCCTTTGCCGGAAGACCTTGAACCATACGTCTCGCATGGCGATTTTCCGTGGAAGGAATGCTTTCGGGATATTAAGAGCACAACGGCTGATGTTGAACGTGCCGGATTTATCATTCTGGAAAGCGGCTATGCGCCGGACGCGTGGTCGTGGTGGATGGAGTTCGCAAAACATGACCCCTTCTGCAAGAAGGAGCCAGATGGCGACCCTAAAACCCTTGAAGTCGATAACGGGCGCTGGACCAGCTTCGGGTACGTAATCGCACAAAAGATAGAATAATAGTAAGATAATACGGGCCGCAGGTAAATATAACCTGCGGCCCTTTTTGATTTAAGCAGTGCGCGTGTAAACCGTAACGGTCCATGGCCGCTGCTGGAGGCCGTTCAACGCCGTTGGTGGACCATCCGTATTCTGAATCCCTTACTCTTGCTCAAATCGAGACATCCATAGAAACTGCCACTTAATGAACGAAGAGCGGTCAGCCCTTCTCTAGTCTTTGAAAAAAGATATCCTTTAAACAAAAAGATAAACATTTTTGATGGATAAAACGAGCTCTCTAACGTGGCGCTCAACATGTCAGGAGGGTTAACTCTCCACAGTCGGGCCAGAGGACTTAAAGGCTTAGCAGCTTTTCCTGTTGAGCCTTTTTTCGTGTCCGACACACAAGGTAGAACAATCTGTGCTCATTATGGGGAACTTTGCGGTCTCTGGTTAGTGTTCATAAACTAACTTCTTATGCACGGGAAACCCTATTCTCAGGCTCGTTTGGCAAGCATTAAAAGATGACTCTTGTTTCGCAGAGGAAATATCTTCAGTTATCAATGAATGTTCTTGGGATTAACGCTGACAGCGGCTTTTCCATTTACTAAGCAGGGCAATGAATGATTTGAGCCTGTTTGATGACGTGAAAATATGGAATTTTGTGGCATAGGGTGCCCTTGATGCAATGTCATAAGATTGGTAGTCGCGTTACTGATTGAAAATAAAGTAAGAATAATCGTTAATTATCTTTGAGCGGGAATGTTTGGACATTTATATGGATTATAAGGTAAAAGAAACCAAGGTGTAATGACCTTTGAAGGGCTGTGGATGCTTTTCGGCAACCAGTTTAAAGGAAAACAGTAGAGTTGGGGATGTCCTTTTTGCGCTGGCAGACTGCCCGCATACAGGAATGGCATGCGCTGAGATTTTCAAGACCATAACCCTGCGGAGTACCGAGCTTCCGCACCCCGTAGACCTTCTTTCCAGATGGATGTCTTACTTCCGCTGGACGTTGTTTCTGTCGGATGTGCGAGTGCCATGTGACGTGGTGGAAGGAACGTAAGAATTTTGGTCTTACTCTCGGTAGAAAGGAGATGGTGACAGAGAGTTTCGCTCCTGCCCTCAGGAATATTTTTGAAAGACAGCTTGTTGTGTCTCATTGTTCGGGGGAAGGGCAAGCGGAACGCTGGGAGATTTGTATGAAGGTGCGGCGCACAGCCATGGTAAAAACCCTGATCAGACACCCTGAGATCCTGCTTCTTTTACTTGTCGCCATTATCTCCACCGTTGCCCTGCCTCTGCGCAGTTATTTTGTCGTTCTGCCGCACTTCAGTGAAAAGCTTTTGGACTATTCGGAAGAAGAAGCCGAAAAAACGGCCCACTTCTGGGCATCAAAAGTAATCCGGCTATCCCCCTCACAACCAATTACGCTCCATGAAGACATTGACGCTTTAATGAAAAGCGCAATCGTCGAATTTGGTCTTGAAAAAGTTAAAATATTCGATGCCGACGGGAAGATTGTTTATTCCACGGCGCCGGCTGACATCGGTAAGATAAATCGCCACGATTATTTTACATTGATTGTGGCAGAAGGGAAAAAATTCTCAAAAATTGTAACAAAAAATCAGCAAACTCTGGAGGGCAGAGTAGTTACGAAAGATGTTGCGGAAATATATATACCGCTAAAAAACAACAATAAGTTCGCCGGGGCTTTCGAACTGTATTATGATCTGACCGCAAGAAAAGAAGAACTGGACAGGCTTCTTATAAAAGAGGCTGTTATCGGGGCTGCGATCTCTTTGTTCTTATTCGGGCTTGTGTTGATGGTGATTATTCATGCCTGCAAGGTGAACTACTACAGATATCTGGCAGAAGAGCAGATTAAACTGCTCAACAGAGATCTGGAAAAAATAGTTGATGCGCAGACAAGAGAACTGAAGGTAACACAGGAAGTCTCGATTCAATCGCTAGCGATTCTTGCAGAAAGTTACGACCCTGACACGGGTGAGCACCTGAACCGTATACGCAACCTGACAAGCACCATCGCTGAAAGGCTGAAGTCTGAAGGGCCCTATGCTTCATATCTGGCCGGAAAAGATAATTACATTGATGAGCTTGCGCTGGCGTCTATTCTGCATGACATAGGCAAAACATCTATTCCCGTAGAAATTCTTTCTAAACCGGATAAGCTGACCAAGGAAGAATTCGAGATTGTAAAAGGCCATACATCCATTGCAGGGCTTGTGCTGCGTCTGGGAAATGAAACCTTCCTGAAAGAGTTTGGTAAAGATTCATATCTTGCTCTGGCTGCCGATATTGCCCTTTATCATCATGAACGATGGGACGGGACGGGTTATCCTCATGGTTTGAAGGGGGAAGAAATACCCCTGTCAGCCCGTATTGTAGCCCTTGCCGATGTGTATGCCCTGTGCAGCGAGCGCCCGTATAAAGAGCCATGGTCGCACGAAAGGGCAGTGGATTTGATTAAAAGTGAGGCCGGTAAGCATTTTGATCCGGTTGTCGTTGCTGCTTTTCTGGATATTGAACAGAGTATAAAAAAGGACTTTCAATCTTACCTGTCCGGCTAACCCGCTTTACCCTTCCGCACGGTCACTCTGTTGTCATGTCCAGCGGCGGTAATTCTTTTTTTAAAAGATCTTCAATCTCCGCCAGCTGGGCTGCATTTGCAGAATGGGTGCGGCAGGCAACATAAAGGGTGTCTCTTACCGGCCTGTATCCTTTCCATAAAATGCTGATGTCGGCGTTTTCTACAGCCTTACGGCAAAGAAAATCAGGAATAACGGCCAAGCCCGGCCCTGCAGATAATCCCCTTGCAACCGAATGAATGTTAGGAACAATGTAGTTCGGGCGAAAGTCCGGATGGGCGTTGAAGTTGACCTTCCAAAAGCGTTTCAGATGCTCGCTGTCTCCTGCAATGCCGTACCACTTCTGTGACGTTAACCACACCAGCAAATCTTCCTTTCGCGCTTCATCCTTTAGTTCAGCCATAGGTTCGCAGTTTTGCCCTTTGCCTGCGGCCAGAATGATATTTGCCTGCGACACGGGGCGATATCTCACCCCTTTTGTAATCCTTTTTTCAGGCGTAACGACAATATCTATCAGCCCTTTTTCGAGTTTTTTAAGCAACTCGTCATAATTGCCAAACTCCAGAATCAAGTCGAATGCAAACCCGTGAACATGCTTTTCCAGCGTTTCCTGAAAAGTTTCAAAGCACATACCCACAACAATGGTCGGCCTGTCCTGACGGGTGGTCTGCTGAATATGCTGCTCCACAGCTTCCAGCTTCAGGATAGGATCAATAATGCCGTTGTATAAAAGCTTTCCCCGCTCTGTAGGAATGAGCTTGCGCGGGGCACGTTCAAACAATTTATAGCCCACGTGTTCTTCCAATGATCCAAGATGCAGGCTCACACCAGGCTGTGAAACAAACAAGGCTTCAGCTGCCGCAGTCATGCTGCCCTTTTCATAGACAGTTTTAAACGTCCTCAACCACTCAAGGTTTATCATGCGGCCTCCAATCAGAAAAATAATGCATACCACAAAATCATACTATTTTAAAAATAGATAATTTGTCTCTATTGTCAACGCAACAGGGATGGTGCTGTTTTTGGTCCGCCCAGCAAGCGGCTTTTGTCTATGCCACGCTCTTTGAGGCAAGAGGGCAAGAAAAATGGAGCTTGCTCCCTGTCGGGATGTTGCAGGGGGACGCTGCATTGACTCAAAGAGCTTCGGCGGCGGGCAAGACAATAATCTTTGCTTTCCGGCAATAAGCATTTGTTATTCTGGTATGAAAGATGATGCCCCATAGTGTGTTTTGTCTGTGTATTTTCACTGGTTTTTACAGATCCATATGACAAACCATCAGGCATCTGGGAACTCATTAACGTGAGGGGAGTTATGAAAATAATGAATATTCGAATAGTAGTTGCGGGCCTTGCGTTGGCTCTTTTTTCCATGTTGCTGAGCGCCTGCCAGCAGAAGCTCGTGGTTGCCAGCCCCGTGCTGGAGCCTGTCGCTTTTTCTGACAGGCAGTGGACGGGACTTGCTGTTTCAAAAAACGAGCGCCTGTTCGTAAACTATCCCCGCTGGTCCGATAATGTTCCTGTCTCTGTGGCGGAAATAGTAGATGGCAAGGCAGTGCCGTATCCTGATGTTCAGATGAACAGCTGGAAGCCCGGCCTTGACCCTGCCACGCACTTTGTATCTGTTCAGGCGGTCTTTATAGATACTGCAAACCGTTTGTGGATTCTGGACCCTGCCAACCCGCAGTTTAAGGGTGTTGTGGAAGGAGGCCCCAAGCTGGTGGAGGTTGATCTTGAAACAAACTCCATCAAGCGTGTGTACCGTTTCGGGCCGGACATTGCGCCTGTCAAAAGTTATCTTAACGACGTCCGTATCGATGTGGAACGCAACTTTGCCTATATGACGGATTCTGACGGCAGTGCTCTGGTTGCGCTGAATCTTGAAACGGGCAAGGCAAGGCGCTTTCTTGATAGTCACCCTTCGACTGAATCAGAAGATGTTACTTTGACCATCGGTGGCACGCCGTGGATGTTCATGGGCGGTAAGCCTCAGATTCATGCTGATGGCATCGCTTATGATGCTGCAAAAGACATGCTTTTCTATCAGGCTCTTACAGGCAGAACCATGTACCGGCTTCCTGCTGCTGCATTGCGCAATCAAGACGTTACCGACAACGAAGTTGCCGCGCAGACAGAGATTGTCGGGAAAACCGGTGCAGCGGACGGCTTGTACTTCGGCCCTGATGCGAAAGTGTACATATCTGCTCTGGAACATGATGCCATTTTGCGCACAACGCCGGACGGCAGAGTGGAAACGGTTATTCAGGATGCAGCAATCAGCTGGCCGGACTCATTCAGCATGGGGCCGGATGGAAAGCTCTATTTTACCACGTCCCGAATCCATGAAGGAGCCCAACCGAAAGCTCCCTACGGGGTTTACCGGATAGCCCTTCCGTAACAATGCATACAAGAACAGCCCGGGGAGTCCCGGGCTGTTTCTTTTTATCACCACGAACGGCTCTGCCGCTTATGCCAGCTCAAGCAGAGGATGCATTAAGCTGGCAGAGCCGGTGCATAGTATGGGGCAGGGAAGCCGCAGACAGCATCAACGCTGCTTGTGTCTATGACAGCGTTTGTAGTGTTGCCTGTTTTTATTGCTTGCCGTAGGTGTTCGTTATTCACGACCGTTTAAATATCACAATAGAGGAGCAATATTTATGAGAATATATGCCGCATTTATTGTTTGCATGTTGTGTATGGTGTGCGCGGGGGGCGCAATAGCAAAAGATGCTGCATCCAGCTTTGTTACGGTTCCATCTACAGTGTCAGCGCAGGCACAGGCTGCTTTGCGCAAGATGCAAGACCCGAACTTGCAACCTGAACTGCCGGACGCTGACGACTTCAGCGGCTGGAAAGCTGCACAGGAGGGAAGAGAGCTTTTCGGAATAGCGGCGCAAAAGGCCATAGTAGAGCGGCTGAAGCCTGAGGTAAGACAAATGCAGCTTGGCGGAGTGCCTGTGCTGGAAATAACGCCTGATGCGTGGCAAGGCAGTAAAAAGACCGTGGTCTATTTTCATGGCGGAGCATATACGTTTTTCAGCGCCCGCTCCACGCTTGGCACTGCTGCAATGATAGCTGACGTCACAGGGCTGCGGGTTGTTTCGGTGGATTATACGTTGGCCCCGCAGGCCGGATGGAGGCAGATCACGGGACAAGCGGTTGCCGTGTTGCAGGCGTTGCACAAGCAGGGCACAGCCATGAATGAACTTGCAGTTATCGGTGATTCCGCAGGCGGCGGGCTGGCAGCCGGGGCCGTGCTTAAGATGCGCGATGAAGGAATGCAGCTTCCTGCGGCGGTTGTGCTCTGGTCACCATGGTCCGACATTACTGACACCGGAGATTCATACACCACTCTGAAGCATGCCGAGCCCGCGTATCTGTACGATAAGCATCTGAAAAAAGCAGCCGCTGCGTATGCAGAACTGCCTGAACAGAAGCATCCTTACGTTTCGCCGGTATATGGTGATTATTCAAAAGGCTTTGCGCCGACATTGATACAAGGCGGTACCAAAGAAATTTTTTTAAGCAACTTTGTTCGGCAGTATCAGGCTCTGGATATGGCCGGAGTGCCGGTCACTCTGGATTTATACGAAGGAATGACGCATGTCTTTCAGGCGATGATGCCTGACTCTGCAGAGGCGAAAACGGCGCTGGAAAAGACAGGCAGATTTTTAAGGCTGCACCTTGGAGAGTAAGCTGCCTGTATAATAGGCAGACGTAATTGCAAGCAAAAGCAGCTCTGTGCCATGTCGTGTCGGAATTTGCTTTGGAGGCGTTGAAAAAGCATCTGCAACCCCAAATGCACAGCGTACTATCGAGAGCGTGCTGTTTTTTCAGACGAATAAGTCCACGAAAAAAGCAAAAGGCCTGAACCATAGTGTTCGGGCCTTTTAAAATTTCAAGGTGTGTCAGCGTCTGTGACTCAGGCCGGTACTCCGGCAAAAAATGTACACGGCAGGGTATGCAGATTTACTGCCCCGAAGCCGCTTACATTACCTCAATGTCCAGCAGTGTCTGTTTGAATGTTTCCAGCAAAGGCCCGCCGCATTCAATTGCCTTTTCTGCCGCTGCAAGGGCTTCGTTTTTCCGCCCCAGCTCTGCCAGCACAGAAGCCAGATTGTTATATGCTATGCCGTTATCAGGCTGGATTTGTGTAGCGCGGCGAAATGAGGTTACGCTTTTTTCCAACTTGCCCAGCTGGTACAACGCATTGCCCGTTCCCAGCCATGCTTCATAGCTGCCAGGCCATCTTTCTGTAGCGGCAGTGTAACCTGCTAAGGCTGCTTTTATTCTTTCAGCGCGCTCAAGGCCTGTTACGGCTTCAAGCCACCGAATGCGACCGGCAAACGCCGGCAGCTTGTCCGGCGCAAGCACGGCAAGCCCCCAAGAATCTCCGCGGGCCCATACGTTGTCAAACAGCGTGAAGGACATTCGTTTTTCAGGGTCGGTACCGGATAACAGGTGAACTTCCTGCGTTGCAGAGTCATACCCCGTGACAACAGCATAATGCCACTGCGGCACCCACGACAGTCCCAGATTAAGCAGAACCACAACCGGAACACCTTCGGCCAGTGCGGTGTACAGTTCCGCCTGACCGGTAAGGGGATAGGCTACGCGGTCATATCGTCTTGCTGCACTTATCATGGCAGGCTGCAGGCTGCCGTGTTTGTCGGGCGAGTAGACCATGTCTACAAGTTCGGAAAACTGCTCAGAAGGCTGCGGTGCAATTGTTTTTCCGCTCCACGTCAGCACCATGGCCATACTGGCCGGTCCGCACTGGAATTCTTCCTGCGCGAAAAAAGGTACGCCGGAAACGGAAGTGGAAGGCGGTGCCCCCACAGAAGCAGGCGAGACCTGCATTCCTCCGCCGGAACGCAGGCCGCCGCATCCTGAAAGTATACAACATAGCACCACCAACGGTGCCAGTGTACGAAGCTTACTGTGCAAAAAGAAACCTGCCTATTTGGTAAAGGGGAAGACGTCAGTAAGGTCGAGCAGGTCTGTGATCAGAAGAACAAAAAAGACCAGCAATGCAGCACCGACAATGACTCCGACAGCGCCGGAACCGGCAGGCATTGTGTCCAGCTTGGCGGCGATTTCTGCTACTTCGGCATCAGTCAGGCTGGCTACGCGCATTTTTGCTTCTTCAACATCAACACCGTGGCCGACCATGATTTTCTGCACATCTTCGCGCTCAATAAATGCATTAACTTTGTTTCTGCTTTCAGCGTGTTGGGCAACGGCTATGGATGTTTCCGTAGAAATCATTTTTGCTTTAGCGGTTGCAACGCCGAAACCGGAAACGAGAACGCTACATATACAGCACATACAAATAATACGAGCTATTTTGTTGATCATGGATACTCCTCATTAAGAGTTGGTAGTGCAATAAGATATGGGCGAAATAACACGGTTGTGCAGTCTGTTCAATAGAGGGGAGTAGTTTTTGGAAAGGGTGGCCTGATAAGAAAGCCGTAATCTGTTTACAGGCGTACAGAAAACCTACTGCGCGGGCCAGCTGTGATCTGACGTTTTTTAAGAGTGCACGTTTAAAAATGCACAATATTGTTTCGTCTGGCAGGAGCGTGCAAGGATAACGTGTTGATTATTCGATCAATCAGAGATGAAAGATTCCTCTAAAGGGAAATGTAAATGACGCCTGTCTGCTTGATTCTTATGGTGTTGTGTAATGAAAAATGAAAGTTCTGCATTAGGCTGCAGTTTTACATTAAAATAGATGGTTAAGTATTATTGTGATGCCTTTTGTGCAGAGTTCCCTCCGCAAAAATGCTTGCAAAATTTCTTTGTTTTAACTGCTTGACCTTGCCCTAAGGGGAAAAGCTACATTTTGTGAAAGTGAGTGGTGATTAATGTGAGTGTCCTGCCGCTGTTTTGCCGGTGCGTACCCGCCACAGAACATCATGCTTTCTTTGCCTCTCGCAAGGCTTTTCCCGCAACTAATGGCAATGTGTCACACTCATACAACTAAGGACCAGACATGAAACGAATCAAAAACAGTTCCAAGGCTATCGGTACACTGTTGCTGTCCGCGGCTATTCTGCTGGCTGCCACTGCCGCTTTTGCGGGCACACCCAAGTATGTGTTCTACTTCATCGGCGATGGTATGGGCCCTGTGCAGCGTCAGGTCGCACAATATTTTTATAAGATTGAGACCGGCAACCCCGAAGCTCGTCTGGTAATGAACAGCTTCCCCATTTCCGCACTGGTGACCACGCACTCTGCAAACACCATGATTACCGACTCGGCAGCAGGCGGCACTGCGCTTGCCACCGGCTTTAAAACAACCAACGATATGGTTTCAAAGCTGCCCGACGGTACAGACGTTAAGACCATTGCCGAAGCTGCCCGCGATGCCGGTTATGCTGTAGGCATTGCCACCACTACCCGTATCACCCATGCTACCCCCGCTTCTTTTTCTGCGCATAACGTGCATCGCGGC
The DNA here is from genome assembly GCF_047973035.1 of Oleidesulfovibrio sp. Lineage (NCBI taxonomy): Bacteria > Pseudomonadati > Thermodesulfobacteriota > Desulfovibrionia > Desulfovibrionales > Desulfovibrionaceae > Oleidesulfovibrio > Oleidesulfovibrio sp. The sequence goes on along the minus strand of NZ_JBKEBF010000037.1, from coordinate 25,831 downwards.
AACGAAAACGAAATTGCTGTCGACCAGCTGAACTCCGGCTTTGAATACTTTGCAGGCGGCGGCTATCGTAATTTTGTAGCAAAGAACAATGCCGACGGTTTGAAATCCAAGCGTAAAGATGACCGCGATCTGGTGGCAGAGTTCAAAGCCAAAGGCTACACCACGTTTGTAGGTGAAAACAGCCGTGATACCTTCCGTGCCTACCAGCCTAAAAAGGGTGACAAAGTGCTGGCTGCTCTTTCTTCCAGCGCGCTGGGTATGGAAATTGACCGCCGTAACAGCAAAGAAACCGTAAACGCCATGCCCGCTCTGGCAGAGCTGACCGAAAAAGGCATCGAAGTGCTGGAAGCGCAGGGTAAGCCTTTCTTCATGATGGTTGAAGGCGGCCGTATTGACTACGCTGCTCACTGTAACGATGCAGCCGGCACCATCTGGGATACCGTTGCTTTTGACGAAGCTATTGCCAAAGCATACGACTTTTACAACAAACACCCAGAGGACACCCTGATCGTTGTTGCTGCCGACCACGAAACCGGCGGTATGGCAATGGGCCTGAGCCTTGATTCCAAAGGCTACTTCCTGAAGCTGAAAGAACTCTTCAAGGTAAAGGCATCTGCCGAAGACGTGCTGATGTACGTATATCCCGAAATGGTTGCAGAAATTCCTGATGTGGCAAAGCGCCAGCAGGCTTATCTTGCCTACATTGCGGAAAACTTCGGCCTGTCCGACCTGAACGCACGCGAACTTAAGATTATTACGTCAGCCATGGCAGTGGAAGATAAGAACCAGACCCTGCCCGAAGACCAGCAGACCACGTACGGCTATGCTTATACGCCCACTATGATTGCCGTATCCCACGTGGTGTCAGAGCGTGCCCGCATCGGCTGGACATCCTATGTGCACACCTCTTCCGTTATCGCTTTGTCCGCTACAGGTGAAGAGGCGGATGAGTTTGCCGGATTCAAGGATAACACTGACATTCCCAGAATCATGGCCAAGGTGCTTGGTGTGGAACTGTCTCCCTTCGAGCGTGCTCCCTCTGCAGCTCTGCTGGGTGATACCACCGGACCATCCAAGAAATATTCTGAAATTCCTTACGGAAAAACGCAGAATGTTTTTGGTAAAAACTAACCTCTTCTGACTCAAAAAAGGGGGGCGGCATGTGCCGCCTCCTGTTCTTTTTGCCGGAGACCTGATGCGAAGCTCTGTAAAAATGCTTCTTGAACTGGCTGCTGTGCTTGTGCTGCTGGCCGGACTGTATCTTGCCGGACATTCGTTTTTATCAAGCCCCAAGGATGAAAATGTACATGAAGTAACAGCCACGGTACTTGCCGCAGATAACAGCGAAGTGCTCCAGTCCGGTGCAGGCGCTGTCGGACCGCAGAGGCTTTCCGTCATCATTGACGGCGGCAGGTGGAAGGGAACAACAGTACAGGCCAAGAATTACCTGAACGGCCAGCTGGACATGGATGAAATCTATGTTCCCGGAGATCATATACTGCTTGCGGTTCAGATTGCGGATGGCAGCATTCTTGATGCCCGTACGATAAACACATTCAGGCAGAACTGGGAGCTGGGGCTGTTTGCCGTGTTTGCGCTGGGGCTTGTCCTGTATGCCCGCATGATCGGTTTAAAGGCGCTTGTCTCGTTTGTCGCCTCTCTCGGGGTTCTCTGGTATTTTTATATTCCCAATCTGCTGAACGGCGCTGCACCGTTGCCGCTAAGCCTTGCAGTGCTGGTGATGCTGTCGCTGGCTATCATCATAACCGTAGCGGGCGTGACAAGGCAGGGGATTGCCGCGTTTCTGGGTACTGTGTGCGGTATGGCGGTAACCCTGCTGCTTACTTTGTATTTCGGGGACAAATTCAACCTGCTGGGTATGACTACTCCTTTTTCGACCACGCTGCTGGTACAGGGGGCGTATGGTCTGGATTTTCAGCATATTTTTTATTCCGCCGTGCTTCTGGGCGCTTCGGGCGCAGCCATGGACATTGCCATGGATGTAAGCGCGTCCATGCATGAGATAAAGCAGAAACGGCCTGATATCTGTGTGCGGGAGTTGATCCGGTCGGGCATTACTATCGGGCGCATGGTTATTGGCACCATGTCTACAACATTGTTGCTGGCATATTCCGGCGGTTATCTGACTATGCTTATGGTTTTTGTGGCGCAGGAAACCAGTGTAGCCCGTATTCTGAATATGAAACTTGTCGCGGCTGAAATCTTCAGGGTGCTCATCGGCAGCATCGGTCTGCTTATGGTGGCGCCTGCTACAGCTGTTATTGCCGGTATCCTGCTGAGTTTTGAATTCAGCAGGTGTAAAAGGGCCGCGGCGCAACAGGTTCCGGAGTAAAGCGCCCGAGGGTATTTCGACTTCGGAAGTTGCGCGGTTAGCCCTGATATGAGCACGGACGCGAAGTTCCATATATACGCTCTGCGCTTCAGGCGATTGTGGCGATAATCCTGCGCCGGTGTCTTTTGGTAAAAAAACGTCCCGCAGGCTTGTGTAGTTGCAGATTGTCGTTGCCGTATGGCATTTGTTCTGTTCACTGTCTTATGACATCTTTCTGCGGGAGGTTATATGAAGCACTCAGGATCTTGTCTTTGCGGGGCTGTAACGTTTGAGGTGACAGGTAGTTTTGAGCAATTTTATCTTTGTCACTGTGAAAGGTGCCGTAAAGATACAGGCTCTGCGCACGCTGCGAACCTTTTTTCCAGCACGGCCTCTTTGCAGTGGCTCAGCGGCGAATCTTTGGTAAAGACATTTAATTATAAATCAGAAGGCCATATAAAAAGCTTCTGTACAGAGTGCGGGTCTGCGCTGCCTAATATTCAGATGGATGGAACGCTGCTTGTTGTTCCTGCAGGAAGCCTTGATACGGATGTGCCTCTACGGCCGCAGGGTCATATTTTTTGTTCCCGCAAAGCCAACTGGGACGATCGTCTGGAAGACGTGGGCTCGTTTGAAGAGCTACCCGTGCAAGAGGGCGCATAACCTGCTTATTTATCGCAGGTGTCTGATGTTATCGTCACCACATTGGCAGCGATGGAGCTTGGTTATAAATAGGGGTGTTGCTTTTTCTGTGTTGCATTCGAGCGGGCCGGACGTTGTGTCCGGCCCTTTTTGTTGAAGGGCAGGCGATTGTTATCTACATCCGGCGCAAGGCATTTGCATACAGCTTTGCACAGTATTCAGATATCTGGTGGTCGGCGAGGGCGGATTTCCAGCCGGTGCTGATAAGGCGCGGTACGACCACTTGTGACCGCACTATGTAGCTGGGGCTTTTGGAAACCTGCAATCCTTTATACGGATAGCCCCGGTCGTCCAGTTCGTTTTCCGGCGCGTTCATGAAGACCAGATTGCCTTCGTGGGTGTACCCCTGAAACCGTCTGAGCCATTCCGAAGCTCTGTACCCCACCACAGGTATCCAGCGCATTGCGGCAAGTGTAAAGTTAAAGCCGGCCCCGAAAGGAAGCCGCGGTACGGCATCGGAGGCATTTACCACGCGGTAGATTGGTGTTTTTATGGACTTGTAAAAAGCATCATCCGCAACGCGGGGCGCACCGAAGGTGTACGTAGCGCCTGTACTGTCCGAGCCAAGATATTTTGTGGCAACAATTGCCAGCGCACCGCCAAGGGAGTGGCCGGTGATATACAACGGCATGTCGCTGTACGGGGCCAGCGCCTGCCTCAGCTTTGTCTCCACGGCCTTGAATGCCTGCAGGAATCCCTTATGGACTTTGCCTTCTCCGGGAGCGGCTACCAGTGTTGCCTGCATGTCGGTCATCAGATCCTTTTTGGATGATGTTCCTCTGAAGGCCAGAACAAGAAATGGCCGTGCGCCCTGTTGGGTCATTTTAGCCAGCAGGGCTTCCGTATCTCCTTCGATGAAAGTGTCCAGCAGTTCAAAATTAGCGTTGCTCAGTTCGCGTTCCACAAGAGAACAGTCTTTACGGTGAGTTTCAAAGCATTTGGACACCAGCCCCTCAAGCAGGTTTTCGTGGCGTCCCTCCTTGATTGCCTGACGCAGCTCCTCTACGTACTCTTCAACGGTGACTTCTCCCGGCAGCGGCTCATATATCAGTCGCGATATTTCAGCCATCAGCCATGCTGTTCTGTCCGAGTATGCAGCCCGGTTTACAGGCAGGGCAGAAACGAGTTGTTCGTCATGAAAAAATGTTGTCATGCAGCCTCCAGTCAGACATCTCTGTCTGTATAGAATTTTATATATTCTGCCGGTTGGCTGCTGTGCAGGCTATTATTACCGCTTTTTCATCTAGTAACTATTCCTGAAAATGCAGTATGTTATGGGTAGATTTGCAAAAGTCTGATAATCTGATGACAGACAAATATTATTTGAAGCAATCTTGCGGTAAACCGTTTTGCCCGATTGTACAGGATGTACCGTGCAACTGATTATAGTGACAGAAATATGGGGAAGAACACGGCATGTGGATGCGCTGGGTAAAGCACTTGGGCCTGTCTGCGGTAACGTGCTTGTGGTGGACCCGTATGACGGCAAAAATCCGTGCTTTGGGTCGGAGCGGCAAGCTTATGCTGCATTCACGGAGCGCTGCGGGCATCTGGAATATGCGCGCAGAGTAGAGCAGGCTCTGCCCGCGGATGAAAAGGTGTTTCTTTTAGGGTTCAGTGCCGGAGCCGGAGCTGTCTGGTCAGCTCTGGGCTGCAGCACCGCGGCGAACATCGGCGGCGCAATGTGCTTTTATGGCTCTTCGATCCGCAATATCGTTGCTGAGTCAGCCCGTAGTGTCTTCAGTTGTCAGGCGGAGCTGATCTTTCCGGAGTATGAACCGCATTTTGATGTGCAGGCTTTGATTTCAAAGCTTCGAGCTTACTCCGGCGTGACGTGCCAAACGGTACCGTTCGGGCATGGCTTTATGAATCCGTTATCTCAGAACTATGACAAGCATGGCTGCAATATCTGGATAAAGCGGGTTAGCGAACGGCTGGAAAGAGTTGCGGCGGCCCCGTGAGTTCGGGATGCCCGCCTTGTATGAGCACAGCAGGAGAGAGTTCCGGTTGCTGCTGCGGGATGTGCGTTGCGGCCTTGATTATTGCTGCGGGGAATCTGGAGATGTACCGGCAGCAGATGATGACGCACTGGGAAGGTAGTTGCTTTCCACCTTGTTCCTGCCGGTTTGTTTTGCGCGGTATAGTGCTTTGTCTGCTCTTACCAGCGCCATCGACAGGTCAGGTTCGTCAGCCATTACGTTAGCAATACCGATGCTCACGGTGAGAGGAATCGGAGTGTCGCCGTACTTTGCCTGTGACGCTTCTACTGCCTCTCTGATACGTTCTGCCGCAACCTGCGCAGCATGGCTGCCGGCGGGCTGCAGTAAGGCGACAAATTCTTCTCCTCCGTACCGGAAGAGTCTGTCCATACATCGTAACTCTGTGCTGACGATATTGCAGAAATGTTGCAGAACTGCATCGCCTGCGTCATGACCGTAGTTGTCGTTGATGGATTTAAATCTGTCGATATCAAGCAGAAGAATTACCAGAGGTTCGCCCATGCGTTGCAGTCTGGCTATGTAATGCTTAGTGTATGTATTCAGCAGTCGTCTGTTTCCTGCTCCGGTTAACGGGTCCGTGAGTGATTCTTTTTTCAGACATGCGTGCTTACCGTCATTGATAAGCATTACGATGATGCCGATGAATATGATTGTCATCAGCGCGTAAGAAACAACAAAAAAAGCAGTAACCGGCCCTAGCTGGAGAAAGTCATTGCTTTTCATTAAAAATGAGAAACCATACAGGGCAAACAAAAAAGATATGATTCCGTACATGGCATATGCAATGGCAAGAGCATTACGAGGCGAGAGGCATTTTTTTGATGCAATGCCATAAGAGAACAAAAACGCTATAATGGCAAGAAAAGCATTGTTGGCAGCAATGCGCATGCCGATGTTGTTGTTAACTTCTGTAAAGTATATATTGAAAGCTGTAATAGATAGTACGCTGAAGGCCATCACAGACCACTGCGTTTTTGTAATCAGCTTTTCGTGTAAGAACTTACGTGTTCCATTGTATATCAATGCTTCTGTGTAAAATAACAGTACATTGCCAAGTGTGATTGTAAGCAGGTCAGGCAATATTCCTCTGAAAAAAAAGGTAAACATACCTGCGGAGCCTAAAGAAAACCCCATAGTCCATAACCGTGCACCGGCAATGGCATTTTTTCTTACGTGCATGATGTACATGAAGTACGCAGCAATAAGAAAAATTAATGCATTTAGTAATGTTACTGTTCTGATGTCTATCATTGTGTTTGTGTGTTGAGAGTGTCGCTGTGGGCACGCACTATACATTGATTTTAGATGTTGACAACAACGCGTTTTGGCACAACGACAGCTCGTATATTATGCAGCACATCCGGCAGATGAAAAAGTGGTTTATTCTGACGGAGGTGTTTTGTTGAAAATTTTCTGTAAGGATTATTGTGTCAATTATCAGGGCATATAGACAGGAAGACCAGAGTGCTGTGCTGGATATCTGGCTGGCTGCTTCCAGAGTAGGGCATCCCTTTTTTTCCGAAGCGGAATTACTGCGCCAGTATGGTATCGTGCGCGATCAGTATCTGCATGCGGCTGAAATATGGATAGCGGAAAATGAAACCGGCCCTGCGGGATTTATTGCCATGTTGGGGCCCATGATCGGTGCCTTGTTCGTAGCGCCGGAGCAGCATGGCAAAGGCATTGGCTCGCAGCTTATAAGCGCGATGCAGAAAAAGTACGGAGAGATTGAAGTAGGGGTGTTACAGCCGAATGCTTCTGCGCATCACTTTTACTGCAATTGTGGCTTTGTGGAGTTTGCCCGGGAAGAAACAACGGAAGTGAATCCGCCGCAGACCGTTATTCTGATGCGGCTCGGAGGAGCCGGAAAAAGTCAGGCTCACTAAACGGGATGCTGGCAACTTATTAATCTGATTTGCGTATGAGTGAAGCGGGGCTGTTACACCCCGCTTTTTAATAACTAGTTGCGTTAAATAACGATGCGAAAAGGCAGGCATTATTCCGAGCCAGATTTCCAGATACCTTGCACTGCTATTATGTGAGCATGAAGCGAGAGGGATTGAGTTCCACCATAGAGTTAATCAGCTGTTTTTTTTGCGGAGAAGACAGGCGCTTACTTTTGTCTATTGCATTGCTGAAATGGCTGAAAAGCTGCTGATAGCTTGGTGCTCCGTTTTCAGCAATATACGATTTGTCACTGACTATCATGGGCACGTCTGATCCCCATAGCAGCTTGTCTTTTATCTGATAGTGACCATCGCGGAATTTTCCTTCCGCGTCTTTATCCAGCATGGATGCAAAGTTACCGGCGTCTTTATTACTGGCCCATGCAAACGCGGAAAGATCTGCATATGTGTTCGGGTAGTTGCGTAGCATGTCGATAATTATATACGTCCATGAACCGGTATCAATGCCGTCCTTTTTGTACCAGTCCAGCATATCTTCAAGTCCTTTTTCTCCCCCGAAGTGGGCAAAATTAATACGTAACTCTTTAATGTCCTTTGTGGAGTGCAGATACCCCCGTTCCCAGTCGCGGAACATGTTGCGCCAGTTTGATGCATGCGTATCGGCCTCAACGGCTCTTTTTTTACGGGTGGCACTGTATGAGCCCGACTGGCAGTGGACGGTCAGCGGAATTCCTTCATCGATGCACCATTCATAAAACCGTGTGTATTCAAGGACGGCTTGCTTATTTTCAACGGGGTACGGATTAAACCCGATGGGAGGGTAAAGTTTGATGCCCATGGCTTTGCCGCTTTGCAATGAGCTGAAGCCCTGTTTACGCTCGGCCTTGGTAACACCGTACTGTTGCCAGAAGGTCTGCAGATCTTCCAGCAGGGTACTACCCTCGGGGTTGAGTTTGCGCAGGTCGAGGCCTAAAAAAGGGAGCACACGAAGATTGTCTGAAACTTCCGGGTGCAACTCATGAGCACGCTCTACTGCGTGCCTGAGGCGGAGGAACTGGCCTTCAACGCTGGGGTCATCCGGCACGGTGTCTGCCTGCGAACCCGGTATGGGGCAAAGCTTTCCCGTGCAGGGCTTGCAGTCTTCTCCGCAATCCTGCCGGACGCAGTCAAAGTCCATCACCAGCGGGGTCAGCACCGTAAGCTCGCTTTTGCCGGTGGCTTGTATCTCTCTTGCCAGACCAATCAGGTTTTCTTCCTGCGGCCGCTCAAAAAATTGTAGAATGTTCTTGTGTTTTTCAACACCCTTGCGAAGAAATCCCAGCGTGAGAACTGTGCTGGCTCCTAGCGCAGCCCCTAACTTTTTCAGCGTATTCACGCGGGCCTGACCATTCAGAGTTTCATAGACGGGGACATCTACAAAATTGAAGAGGTGGCAATGTGCATCAACAAAAACTTGTCTGGACATACGGACTCCTGCTTGTCTGACGTCACGTCTGTTAAATGGTTACGATGATAGTTGTAAACATTCAGGTGGTTATGGCTGCTGGCAATGCGGGCCAGGGCAGACTCTGTCAGCTCAGAAACCGTCAGGGCGGGGCTGTTCACGCGGCTGCTGACAACAATAAGAGAGCAACAAGCTGGATGCACTGGCGAACACTACGCATGCACCGGAAAGAAGGAACATCCTAGCATGTCGCCGGACCTCAGTCAGTGAACCACATATGATTATCACGGGAGTGTCTCCCAGCCGTCCGGAATGGTATGACTGCCTGTTGAAAAAATCATGTGTCGCAGGAAAAACAGAATGGGTCGCTGAGCGATATTTACGGCTGAGTAATGTGCAAGAGCAGGCGTGCCTGCCAATGAGGGGCGCGTACTAAGAGCCGCTATTGTGAGGGCGGGTGCCAGCCTGCAAGGGGGGAAAGGTGTCGGTGTCCGTGGGGAATGAAGAATGCAATTGCTGCCCGCGGTCTTGGCAGTTTTTCTTATGCAGAGAGTGGTCTGCCCTTCCTTTTATAACGGGGCAGAAAGGCCTACGGTGCTTGTCTTGAGTTTTGTTCGGGCGTTGCGTCTTGTCAGGCTTCAGGAGTGGCGGGATTTGCCGATCAGTCGAATTGTTGTCAACGGGTGACATCCACACCAATCCACTTTTGACTCATTCTTTTCAGCGTACCATCTTGGTGCATATCTTCAAGGATACGATTAATAGTTTTCTGCAGGGCTATGTCGTTTTTTCTCAGGCCGATGCCCATAGCCTCCTGCCGGATGGGCTTACCCAGCATGCGCAGGTTGTATTCGCCGGATTGGATTACATTTACGCAGACAATATGGTCGGTAATTACAGCTTCAACCACGCCGTGCTCTAGCTCCAGCACGGCTTGGATGTCGTTTTCGTAGTAACGGATATTGCGGGGGGCAAGTGCTCTGGCATCCTCAGCATACGTTGTTTCTACTACAACGCCGATGGCGCGTCCTTTTATGTCGGCAACGGTATTGTAGGGGGCATTTGCTTTTACCAATATCTGTGCGCCGGAGAAGTAGTAAGGCCTAGAGAAGATAATTCTTTCAAGTCGGTTTGATGTGATGGCCATGCTTGCAAGGATGCCTTCAAAAGCGCCAGCCTCAAGCTGGGGGATCAGGCTTTCCCAAGGTATTGTGATGGGCACAAAGGTTACTCCGAGGCGGGAAGCTATCTCTTTTGCCACATCTACATCAAAGCCTTGCAGGGTGTTGTTTTGGTCGTAATAGTTAAAAGGGGGATAGCCGCCGCTCATGGCAAAGGCTATTTCGCCGGTTTCTTTGACATGCCCTAATGAGCCGCTGCCATCTGAGCAGGACATAAGAAATGTTAACGAGCAAAAGAGTATGAGTGCTGGCTTGAGGCATGCCTTGCAGGACATGAAAACTCCAAATGGAAAAGATATAGCCGGACAGAGTTGGTCACTCCGGCGTTGTTGCGGCTGTGTGCAGTCTGGTGTTGTTTTCAGTGATGGTACGCTGTGCGGCGTTTTATTCTCTATTATAAGAAACAAGATGCGGCAAAGGCCAATGCTTTTTGGTTATGCTGGTTATGTCAGAAGCATTGCGGGGTACCATGAAAGGAGTTGGTTGTACCTGCGTGCGAGTTCTTTTCAGATTATACTATGCGCGGGGCGTGCAAGGCATTGGTAAGTGCCATGCGTCACCGCTCCATGCGCCAAAGAGTGTTGTGAACATCGCACGGAAAACTGTACTTTGCTGTTAAATCAAATGTTTTGTTTTCGTAGCATGTGTTGACGCAGTTTGCCGCTTTCTAAATGAGGGAAGTATATGACCGGACGCTGGATGATTCTGGCCGGTATTATTTTGCTGGTTGCAGGATTGATTGTGCATTTTGCACCGGGGCTGCTGAGCTGGTTTGGCCGGCTCCCCGGGGATATCCGCTTTGAATCAGGCAGAACGAGAGTATTTATTCCGGTAACGTCCATGCTTGTTGTAAGCGTGGTGATTTCTGTGATTATCAGCCTGTTCCGCCGGTAACAGAAGCGGGAGGATAGCGCAATAAGGAAAGAGGGTTGCCGGAAAGATTGCAGCGCCTGCAACTGGCGTGATGGAATAATCATCGCGAAAGCGGATGACCTTTGTATCATATGGCGCTATGCTTGTAAGAATATTTTTTTGTGTTCGCAGCAGGTCATATTTAGCTTTTGTTTCATATCTGAACTTTTTTGAAGTAAAATGAACTTTTTATTTATTTGTTTTTTATTGCAAACAGGCTGCCTGCAACAGTGCTGAAGTGAGTATTTCCTTTTGCAGGGCGAGAAGATGCTCTTGTTGCTTGCAAAAAATTATACACTGATGCATGTTGCGATTACGAAAGAATTTTTATCGTCGGCATCCAGGTGGCGTCGGCGGTACACATGCAGAGTGCTGCACACTGTAGTTCAATCGGTATTTTTGCCCGATCGTACTATACAGAAAGCTATCATTCTGATGATGTTTTGCTTTCATGGTAACCGGCAGTCTGAACCGGTATTGTTCAGGCAGGATTGGCGGGGCAGGGACAAGCGCTTCGTCTTCAGCCGGTCAGGGTTTTTTCCGGACCTTATGCTGTTCCGGACAACCTCCAACAAGGCAGGTTTCAGTCATGAGTTCCCAACGGTTGTACAAGACAATCTACACCATCGCAAAATCCATTAACTCAAGCCTTGAGCCTTCCAGAATTCTGGCGGACATTGCAGAACAAGTAACCAAGGCCATCAGCGCCAAAGGTTGCTTTATCCGCCTTCTGGATGCACGCGGCGAAATGCTGCTGCCCGGAGCCAGTTTCGGGTTAAGCCAGCGCTACGCGCTTAAAGGTCCTGTTCAGGTGGATAAAAGCCATCTTGATCAGGAAGTATTGCAGGGCAACCCCGTGCATATTGAAGATGTGCGTACCGACAGCCGTTTCCAGTATCGCGACGAAGCAGCTGCCGAGGGATTGGTTTCTCTTGTTGTACTGCCCCTTAAGGCGCGCGGTGGAAAGGTAATCGGCGTGCTGCGCGTGTACTCCGGCGAAGTAAGAGCGTTTACCGAAGACGAAATGGACTTTTTGGCCTGCATTGCCAACCTTTCGGGCATCGCACTTGAAAATGCGCGTATGTACGAAGCGTTGAAGCGTGAAAGCCGGCTGGCGGAAGAATACATCTACCGCGTCGACGAAAACTAGCTTTTTGACCCCACAGCACCCGGCGCCATGCGCTGGCCGCGGAGGAAAGATATGAAAAAGGTAAGAGTCGGCATCAACGGCTTTGGCCGTATCGGCCGTCAGGTTCTTAAAACTATCTGGGAGCGCCATAGAAACACCATAGAGGTGGTGGCGATCAATGACCTTTTCGACATCAACACCAACGCCCATCTGCTCAAGCACGATACCAACTACAGAGGTTTTGCACCTGAAGTTTCGGTAGACGGCGATATCATGCGCGTGGGCGGTGACTTTGTTATTAAAAACTTTGCCGAACGCGATCCCCGCGCCATTCCGTGGGGCGATATGGACGTGGATGTGGTTATTGAAGCCACAGGTATTTTTACCACCGGCCCCAAAGCCGCCATGCACCTTGAGGCCGGCGCTAAAAAGGTTGTGATTTCCGCTCCTGCCAAGGAAGAAGACATCACCGTGGTGCTGGGTGTAAACCATCAGGATTACGACCCGCAGAAGCATAAAATCATTTCAAATGCTTCTTGTACCACAAACTGCCTTGCGCCTGTTGTAAAAGTGATGCATGAGCATTTCGGCATCCAGAAAGGCGTTATGACCACTGTACACGCCTACACCAACGACCAGCGTATTCTTGACCAGCCGCACAGAGACATGCGCCGTGCACGCGCTGCCGCATGCAACATGATTCCTACATCTACCGGTGCGGCAAAGGCTGTTGCGCTTGTTATTCCCGAAATGAAAGGCCGGTTCGAAGGGTACTCGGTACGTGTTCCCACGCCTACCGTTTCTCTGGTCGATTTTGTAGCCATTCTGGAACGCGAAACTACAACTGAAGAACTGCGTGCAACGCTGAAAAACGCTGCACAGGGCGAACTGAAGGGCATTATGGGCTTTTCCGAGCAACCGCTGGTATCGTCCGACTTTATCGGCGACCCTCACTCCGGCATTGTAGAGGCCGACTTCACATTGGTGCAGACCGGCAACCTTGCCAAGGTTTACGTGTGGTACGATAACGAATGGGGTTATTCGTGCCGTGTGGCGGACCTTGTGGAATACATGCGGGAACGCGGCTTGTAACGGCTGGCTGACTACAATTTGCGTCAGTTTGAGACGTAATAATATGGCCGCACCTTCGGGTTGCGGCCTTTTTTGTGCATGCTACATAGATACTGTCCAAAACCCTAACTGCAAAAAAGAAGAGAATGCCGACGAATTCCTGCGCCCCTCATATGTATGATGTGCATACCTCACTGAAAAAACACGGCAAAGCACCACGCCGCGTGGTTGTGCTGCATGGCGGCCCCGGTGCTCCGGGTAGTGCCGCTCAGCTGGCGCGGGATATTTCCAGCCGCCATGGCGTACTGGAGCCGTGGCAACGGGCAGATTCTGTGGAAGCGCTGGTTGCAGAGCTTGCGTGTGTACTGCGCTATGATGCGGGATTGCCCGCAACTCTTGTTGGGCACTCGTGGGGGGCGTTGCTTGGCTATATGCTGACTGCGCGGCATCCTGAGCTGGTTAACAAACTGGTTATGATAGGGGCGCCGCCGTTTGAGGCAAGGCACGCCAAAGGTATCATGCCGATGCGTATGAACGCCATGAGCGAAGCGCAACGCGAAGATGCTTCTGAGCTTATTTCTGTCATGGCTGACAAAACGCGAATGCAAAGGGAAGGCGACCAGATACTTGTCCGGTTTGGCAGGCTGATGGAGCAGGCCGACGCTTATAACCCGCTGCCACAACAGCCGGAGCCGATGATTGCCAATTACCGGCAGTTTTCAGCTGTGATGGGGCAAGTGACGGAACTTCGCCGGAGCGGGGCCTTGATCGCGCTTGGTGAATCCATCCGCTGTCCCGTGGTGGCGCTGCATGGCGAATATGATTCTCATCCGGTTGATGCTGTGCGCAGGCCCCTTGGATATTCGCTTACAAATTTCCGCTGTGTTGTCTTGCCCAATTGTGGGCACACGCCATGGCAGGAGCGCGAAGCAAGAGCCGTATTTTACGAGTGCCTGTTTGCCGAGCTGGAAAGTTGATGGCTGTAGTGTATGGATTTGAAAAGCCTGCGTGAGAACTCATGCAGGCTTTTTTCTATGGTAAGGATAACCGGTGCCGCAGAGGGAGATGGTGGCCTTCAAAACTGTGGCACCGGAATGCGGTTGTAATAAAAAAGTGCGGCGGCCTGTAAAACGGGCCGCCGCGTGTGGAGTGAGGAGAACACAGTAAAAGGAGTCTAAGCGCCAAACCACTGGCGCAAAGCGTCCTGTTCTTCTTTGGTCATGTGCAGGCCAAGACGGGTGCGGCGCCAGAGTACGCCATCCGCATCGTCTGCCCATTCATTTTGCTGCTGGTAACGAACTTCGGCTTCGTATAGGTCTGCGCCGAAGTGCTGGCCAAGGGCAGCAAGGCTTTTTGCATCGCCCAGTACGTCGTGTGCCAACGTTCCATAATGGCGGCACAGGCGGTGCGCCATGCGGGCAGGCAGCCACGGGTACTGGCGGTGGAATTTGTACAGGTAGGGCTCGAACCCTTCGGGCATATCGCCGCCGGGGAACGGAGCTGTCGCCGTCCAGTGCGAGCCTTCGGGGGCTTCGGTGCGCCCCAGAAGGGGCAGCAGCTGGTCGACAATTTTTTCACCGATTTCACGTCCGGCAGTAATTTTGCCGCCGAAAACGTTTAGCAGCGGTGCACTGCCGTCTGCCCCTTTTTCCACCTTGAACACGTAGTCACGCGTGGCGGAAGTGGCATCCTTGCCATCGGAGTACAGAGGGCGGATACCCGCAAAATCCCATACCACGTCCTCGGCTTTTATCTGCGTGCGGAAGTAGTCATTGGTAATCTTGCACAGGTATTCGCGTTCTGCCTGAGAGCAGGCAGCCTTTGCGGGATCACCCTGATAGTCCACATCGGTGGTGCCGATCATGGTGAAATCGTTTTCGTAGGGAATAACGAAGACGATTCGCTTGTCATCGTTCTGCAGAATGTAGCTGTAGGGATGATCGTACAGCTTTGGAACGATGATGTGGCTGCCCAGAACCATGCGGATGCGGCCGGTATCGGACGACTCTGCACGTTCGGTCAGGAACTCGTTGCTCCACGGGCCGGTGGTGTTCACCATGCTGCGGGCTTTGATTTCTGCTGTTTCGCCGGTACGGGTGTTTACCGTGGTGGCACACCATACGCCGTCTTTGCGGACAACTTTTTCCACACGGGTACGGGTAAAGACCGAAGCGCCGCGCATGGAAGCGTCCATTGCGTTGTACAGGCAGAAGCGGGTATCAAGCACGCCCAGATCGGAGTACTCAAAGCCAGTTTTAAATTTGTCTACCAGAGAACGACCTGAAACATGCTTTTTCAGGTTTACGCGCTCTGAACCTGCAATCTGCTGCAGGGGGCTTAAATGATCGTACAGGAACAGCCCTGCCCGAATGAGCCACGCAGGGCGCAGCCACGGAGCATGGGGCAGTACGATGCGCATGGGCCATGCGATGTGAGGAGCTGTGGCAAGAATGACTTCTCGCTCGGCCAGAGCCTCTCGCACCAGTCTGAATTCATAATGTTCAAGATAGCGAAGGCCACCGTGAATCAGTTTGGACGACGCAGAAGACGTTGCCCAGCCGATATCTTCAGCCTCGCAAAGTGCAACGGAAAGCCCTCTACCGGCCGCGTCTCGGGCCGCAGAGGCACCGTTGATGCCGCCGCCGACAATAAGCACATCGAAAATGTTCGTTTTCATGAGTGCAGCATATGCCTTACTTTCGGAATGGTCAAAATAATTTTCGAAAACGAAAATAAAAAATAATAAGGAGGCTGGAAAACCTTACCACGTCAGGGCTGAGCGCTGTTTCGTGTAGCTGCGTGTGTGCTGGGAACAGGGATTGCGAAGAGCTGTGATGTGGGAAAAGAGTAGTAATAA
Source organism: Oleidesulfovibrio sp. (assembly GCF_047973035.1). Taxonomy (NCBI): domain Bacteria; kingdom Pseudomonadati; phylum Thermodesulfobacteriota; class Desulfovibrionia; order Desulfovibrionales; family Desulfovibrionaceae; genus Oleidesulfovibrio; species Oleidesulfovibrio sp. Next base: position 10,296 of record NZ_JBKEBF010000037.1, on the reverse strand, counting down.
CTGAATGGTAATAGCTGTACGTCAATTGAATTCGCAAAGATAGAAGCTCAGTGTGGGGCTGCCCTCAGGTTTGCGGCAATCCGGCTTGCAGAGCGGATTGGCATAGGTGCAGAGGGCATCCAGCTGTGCTTTTTTATGAGAGTTGGCGACAATGCGGCTCTTCTTTTTGAAGCAGGCAGCATTAAAAAAGCCTGCCTCTGCATCATAGTACAGAAACAGGCTTTCATTTTATCTGCGTATGGGGAGCTTATTCCGGCACGTCGCCGTTCGCGGTTTCCGGCAATCTTGTTGCCAGTACTTTGTCGATACGGTTTTTCGTAATGTTTACCACTTCAAACTTCCAGCCTTCCCACTCTGCGGTATCGCCGGTGCGGGGGATGTTGCCGCTGATCCACATAAGCATGCCGCCAAGTGTGTTGTACTGGCGTTTTTCCTGCTCCGGTACGGTGCGCAGCTCCAAGCGGTCTTTCAGCTCATGTACGGGAATCAGTCCGTCGAGCAGCCATGAGCCGTCCTCGCGCATGAATGCCCACGCCTCGTCAGGATTCTGCGGCATGAATTCTCCGGTCAATGCTTCCAGCACGTCCTGCAGCGTCACGATCCCCAGCACTTCACCGTATTCATCCACAACAAAGACCATCTGGATGTCAGAGCTGCGGAACTGGTCGAGCAGCTTCAGGCACGACATGGATTCAGGCACATACACGGCAGGCTTCAGGTCTGATTCCAGAGAGAGAGGCTCGCCTTTAAGGTGCTGTTTTAAAATGCGCTTGGCGCTGATGATGCCAAGCACATCGCTGATGCTTTCCCTGCAGACAGGCAGCCGCGAGTGTCCTGAGTCTACCAGACGCGCCAGATTTTCTTCATTGGTATCTTCAACGTCCAGAAACACAATTTCGCTTCGCGGTGTCATAAGCGAGACAACCTGATTGTCGTCCAGCCGGAAGACTTTACGCATCATTTCATGTTCCTGCTCTTCCAGAACGCCTGCAATGGAGCCTTCTACCAGTACGGCGTAGATATCGTCTTCCGTCAGGTCCGCGGAGTCTGAATTTTTTTTGCCCAGCAGGCGCAGAATGGCGTCTGTGGAAAAAGACAGCAGAAAGACAAAAGGCCGTGACAGCGTGGCAAGCAGGGCGATGGGACGCGCCATTGTGCGGGCAATGCCTTCTGCATTGAATTGCGCCAAACGTTTGGGTACCAGTTCGCCGATGACAATGGCAAAGAATGTCACGCCTGCTACCACGATGGTGGTGGCGGCAATACTGCTGTGTCTGGGTGAAAGCCCCGCAGAAACGAAAAATTCGGCTAGGGGCCCTGCCAGAGCAGCTTCGCCCACAATACCGCTTAGTACGCCGATGGCGGTGATGCCTATTTGAACTGTGGAAAGAAACTGCGTGGGTTCTTCGCCCAGCCGGATGGCCGTGCGGGCTGCATTGTCGCCTTCGTCCGCCAGACGTTGCAGACGGCTTTTTTTAGCCGTGACCAGCGCAAGTTCCGACATGGCGAAAATGCCGTTAAGTATAATCAGGAACAGTAAAAGGACTATGTCCAAGTGTGTGTTCTCCTTTTATGCGCCGGAGCAAAAAGGCGCCATAGGGCAGACTGCTCTGTCGGATGCCCGCACGGCGGGCATCCGTGTGTCGCAGAATCAGTAGCCTTGCAACTCTCCCAGATGCTCAAGCACCAATGTAGGCTGCCGCTCAAGCGAGGGCAGGTCTTCCAGAGTTGCCTCTCCGCTGAGTACCAGCAAAAAATCTATACCGGCATTTTCTGCCAGCAGTTTGTCGGTGGAAAGCCGGTCTCCCACCATGACCATATCCTCTTTGGCGTATCGTGCCAGCAAAGGCTCTAACACGGCAGTTTCAGGCTTACCGAAGATGTGTTCAGGCTTGCGCCCCGTTGCGGTATGGTACAGCGCAATAAAGCTGCCTACATCAGGAATCGGACCTTCATGGGTAGGGCACACCAGATCGGGGTGAGTAGCCAGAAACGCCACTTGCGGCTGCTGAAGCAGTAAAGCAGAGCGGGCCAGCTTTTCGTATGTAAGTTCGGTATCGTAAGCCAGCACAACAGCCTGACAATTTTTTTCACTTATTTCTACTTCGGGCATGACTTTTTTCAGGCATGCCACAAAGTCGGAGTTGCCCACCGGATAAATAATGTTGATGCCGTGGCTGCGCAAGTGGTCAACCAAAGGTGTGATGGGCGAAATAATATGTTTGTCCTCTGCCGGAATATCCATCTTGTTAAGCTTGCGGACATATGTTTCCGGAGACTTGGAGGTGTTGTTGCTGAGGAAAAAAAAGTCGATGGCTCCCCAGTTGCGCCGGATAAAGTCCACTGTGGGCTGGATGGGGATATCCCCCAGATAGACGGTTCCATCCAGATCAAAGACAAAGCAGCGTTTGGCGTTCATAAAAAATCCTGCATCCTGGCTGATAAGCAAAAGTGAAAATTGTGTGTGAATAATTGCGGATGCGCGCATGATACGCGCCGTTACATTGGCTGTCCATATTCACGGAAAGATGAGAGCTCAGAGGCAAAGCCGTGAAGCAGTGGTCTTGTTTTCTGTGCGTGGCAAGGCTAAAGTGCGCGGATGAGTAAAAGCGCGATACGACACAAATCGTTACAGGAGTTTCTGGCAGAGCGTGGCTACGCCACCATTGAAGAGTTGGCGACCCGCTTTGGCGTGACCCCGCAGACGATCCGTAAAGATATAAATACGCTGGCTGCAGAGGGCCGCCTGCAACGCTTTCATGGCGGGGCAGGGGTTCCGTTAGGCTCCAACAATATTGTGTATGACCAGCGCAAATCCATGTTCATGGATGAAAAAAAGCGCATCGGTGAACTGGTGGCAGAGCACATTCCCGAAGGGGCTTCGCTGTGTATCAACATCGGAACCACCACCGAAGCTGTTGCGCGCGCGCTTTTAAATCATCAGGGGCTGAGAGTTGTAACCAACAGTCTGAATGTGGCTTCTATCCTTGCCCAGAACGCAACAAATGACGTGGTTGTAGCAGGTGGTTCTGTGCGGCACAGGGACAACGGGATAGTAGGTCCCAGTGCAGAACGGTTTATCCGCGAATTCCGCGTTGATTATGGCATCATAGGCATTTCCGGCATTGATGAAGAAGGTAACCTGTTGGATTATGATTACCGCGAAGTGGCCGTAGCCCGAACCATAATTGACTGTTCGCGTCACGTTTATATGGTGACGGACAACTCGAAGTTCGGGCGGCCCGCTATGGTTCGCGTGGCTCGTCTGGGCGACCTGACTGCGCTCTTTTCCAATGGCCCGCTGCCATCGCCGGAATGGGAAACACTGGTACGCGAATCCGGCGCGGAATTGTTTCTTGCTTAGCGTTCTGCCGTCATATCGCAGTTTCAGCCCCGTACGTTGTGCGGGGCTTTTTTTGTTACTGCGCTCGGTTTTGATAAAAGCTGTGTTCTATTCTTCGACTTCGCGTAAAACGTGGGCCGCTGCATTGGTGTCGTCCGGCAGATGAAAAAAGCATAATTTCATATTGCAACAAGGGAAACCATGCCCGCCGGACAAAAGCTCGTTTTACCGTTTTTTCACCTGCTGCATGTCCGGCAACGTATATGCTTCGATACCTGTTAATCTGCTGGGAATATTTTGAGTTTTTGTAACGCGGCTGAACGGATGTTGTGCTGCTGTTTTTATGTGGCGTGAGTGCTTGCAGTTTGTAATCGCGTTACAAAAAAGGGTGTATGTTTTTCAGTAAAGAAATCAGTGTGTTCAATTGTGTATAATGCCGCTTGTCATCTGATTATATCCGAAAAAAAGCTTTGAGAATTACGTGATATTATTTATCTTGTCAGAGGTTTTTTATGCGGCGGTCTGCACCGGGAGGAATCGGGCGACCGCTGTAGCACGATCGTATCACCATTTAAGGAGTGGACTATGTTGAGGAAGTGGACCTGTCTGCTGGCTATTGTGGCCTTTATGGGCTTGGCAACGGCAGCCTTTGCCGATGATTGCGGCTTCCGCGGTGCTCTGGATGCAGCATACTGCGATGAAAACAAAGACCTTGTGGCCGACGCCCCCAAAAATCCTGCGGAGTTTAAGGATCCCAGCACGCTGGTATTCACCTATACTCCGGTAGAAGACCCTGCCGTGTATCAGGACGCTTTTGCCGATTTTCAGGCATACTTGGAAAAGAAGACCGGTAAACGCGTTATTTACTACACCGTGCAGTCTAACGCTGCAGAAGTAGAAGCCATGCGTTCCGGCCGTCTGCACATTGCAGGCTTCTCCACCGGCCCCACCTGCTATGCAGTTAACCTTGCCGGTTACGTGCCCATCGCCGTAAAAGGCTTTGAAACAGAATTTCAGGGCTACCGTCTGCTGCTGATCACCCGCAAAGACAGCGACATCAAGACCATTGCCGACCTTAAAGGCAAGCGCGTGGCTCATACCTCCGCTTCTTCCAATTCCGGCAACCTTGCACCCCGTGCACTTTTCCCCAAGCTGGGCATCACTCCTGATCAGGACTACACGGTTGTGTACTCCGGCAAGCACGACCAGTCCATTCTGGGCGTAGCCTACGGCGACTACGACGCAGCACCCGTTGCCGGCGACGTGTTCAAGCGTATGGCTAAAGCCGGTCGTATCAACGCTGACGACTTCCGTGTTGTATGGGAAAGCGATCAGTTCCCCACTTCTTCCTTCGGTTATGCACATGACCTGAAGCCTGAACTGGTTCAGCAGATCCGCGAAGCCTTCCTTGAGTACCGCTTTACTCCTGCCATGCAGAAGACCTTTGGCGGCGCTGACCGTTTCTTCCCCGTGACCTACGAAAAAGACTGGGCAATCATCCGTGACATCGCAGATGCCAACGGTGAGAGCTTCAACCAGGCCGGTCTGGAAGCCATTGCCAAGAAAGAAGCTGAAGCCAAGGCCAAGAAAGCAGCCAAAGCAAAGCAATAGTTCTTTCTGGTTAATTCCTATTAGTTACGGTAAACAGTGGGTGTCAGGTTTCTGATGCCCACTGTCCATGTTTTCAGGGTTTTACACAAAGGAAAGTCAGCAGTGACTCAGGCAACAGCACAGAACGTATCCGATAGCGGAACGTCACTGGTCATTGAACATCTTCGTAAAGAATATGTCCGCGGCAAAGCGGTTCTTAAAGACATCAGTCTTACTATTGACGGATGCAGCACCACAGCGATCATCGGGCCTTCCGGCACCGGCAAAAGTACGCTGCTGCGTTGCATTAACAGGCTCATCGAGCCTACCTCGGGCAGCATCCGGCTGGGCGGCGTGGATTTGTGCGCCTTGCGCGGCAAAGACCTGCGCGCAATGCGCCGCCGTATAGGCATGGTGTTTCAGGAGTTTAACCTTGTAGAGCGCCTGACCGTTATGGAAAACGTGCTCTGCGGGCGTCTGGGCTACATTTCGTCCCTGCGTGCATGGATGCGCAAATTTCCGGCAGAAGACATCAACCGTGCGTATGACCTGCTTGATATGGTAGGCCTTGCTGACTTCGCACAAGCCAGAGCAGACGAACTTTCCGGTGGTCAGCGTCAGCGTGTGGGGATTGCCCGCGCTGTTATGCAGCAACCTGAAATTCTGCTGGCGGACGAGCCTACATCGTCTCTCGACCCCAAAACTTCTGTTGAAATTATGGAACTTCTTGGCGAAGTGGCCACCCGTAACAGAATTCCCGTTCTGGTGAACATTCACGATGTGACTCTGGGACGACGCTTTGCTGACCGAATTATCGGCATGAGTAAAGGCGTGGTTGTGTTCGACGGCAAGCCTGAAGATATGGCCAACGAGCACCTGAAAGAAATCTACGGCGGCGAGGATTGGTTGAAATGAGTTCCCAAGCCATAAAACGCCCTGCACCGTTCAGGCCGAACTACTGGGCGCGGCTGGGCTATCTGCTTGTCGTGCTTTACTGCATCTGGGCATCGCAGTCGCTGGATATTTCGTTTGATCGTTTTGTTACCGGTATAGACAACGCCCAGCGCTTTCTTGGCGCCATGATTCCGCCCAGTTTTGCCCGTTGGCAGCTGCTGATAAGCAACCTGCTGGAAACACTTCAGATTGCGATTATTTCTTCAGCTTTCGGGGTGTTTATCTCCTTGCCCATCGGTCTTATGGCGGCGCGTAACATGATGCCTGACTGGCTCACTTGGCCCAGCCGTGGTTTTATTGCCATCTGCCGCTCGTTTCACCCTGTCATTTTTGCCATTCTCTTCGTTAAGGCAGTTGGTTTCGGTCCGCTGGCGGGGATTCTGACGCTCATCTTCGCCTCCATCGGTTTTATCGGTAAACTTTTTGCCGAAGCCATCGAGGAAATTTCGCTCAAACCTGTTGAAGCTATGCGTGCTGCCGGTGCTCCGTTTTTTTCGGTGCTTATTTTTGCCGTTCTGCCGCAGGTGCTGAACCGCTTCATCGGCTTTGCCACGTATCAGACTGACGCCAACCTGCGTAATTCGACCATGATCGGCATCGTGGGTGCGGGTGGTATCGGCGGCACCTTGTCCGCCGCGTTCCAGCGTTACGATTACGACTTTGTCTGTGCCATCCTCATTTCTATAATCGTACTGGTTATGGTGAGTGAGTTCCTTGCGCAGCGCGTGAAGGGGGTATTCCGATGAATGTCGCAGATCGTGAATGGGTGCGCTTTACCCCCGCAGAACGGCTTGCCCGTTTCGCTGTTTTTTTGTGTGCTGGCCTGCTTCTGGCGTGGTCGTTCCGGACTGTTCAGGTTATCCCTGAATTTCTTATGGATGCACCGACTCAGGTTGCAGACCTTTTCCACCGCATGTGGCCTGTGGATTTCGGCTTCTACTATGAAGGCGTACACGCCGGACTTGTGGAGACCCTGCATATTGCCACGTTGGGAACGCTGCTGACGCTTGTTCTTGCTTTGCCGGTCGGCGTTATGGCTGCGCGAAACGTGTGTCAGGTGCCTGCCCTTAACTGGCTGGCAACACTTATTCTGGTATCGTCGCGTTCCGTCAACTCGCTGGTCTGGGCTTTGCTGTTTGTGGCTATTTTCGGCCCCGGCACTCTGGCCGGTGTTGTGACCATCGGTGTGCGTTCTATCGGTTTTGTGGGCAAGCTTTTTGGCGAAGCGCTGGAAGAAGCTCACAAAGGCCCTGTGGAAGCCATGCGCGCAGCAGGCGCTCCTTGGCCCAGTATCTTTATGAAAGCATACTGGCCGCAGGTTTCTCCTGCGTTCTGGAGCATCGCACTGTTCCGTTGGGACATCAACGTACGAGAGTCATCTGTCATCGGCCTTGTCGGTGCGGGTGGTATCGGTGTTGCGCTTGATTCTGCGCTGAACCTGTTCCAGTGGACCCGTGTGTCACTTATTCTGGTGTGCATCTTTGTTGTGGTTATTCTTGCAGAAGTGCTTGTAACCCAGATTCGTAAGCGCATCATCTAACCTGCGGGTTTGTATTGTCTGTAAAGCCGCTGCATCACATGATGCAGCGGCTTTTTTTGTGCGCTGTGCCGAGCAGAAAGGCTGTTGCCGGTAATTTCTGTCTGCTTGCGGGTGTCAGCCGGAACGGTTGTTGTTTTGCACTTCTTATCATTGCAGGCAGGAGAAAGGGGGATGGAAGACATATCGGCTCTCCGTATAGCATTTTTTCGGATCAAGGGGCCGTTCGCTCAAGAGTTGTCGGCTGCACCATGTGCCTTTGCTGCGGAGGCAACGTGCCGGAGGGCAGGTAAGAGACATGGTTTTACAAAGAATAGATTGAAAGTGCGCATTCTCTTTGTTTGCTAGATCAAAACAGGTTGCAGTATATAGGGCTTGTCGTGCAGGGTGATTGCCTGTTTTCGTATTCCGCAAAAAAGTAAGGACGTACCCATGAATATATATCTGATAATTGTGCTGGCGGCGATAATCGGCGGCTGGATGTTGCAGACAACCGGTGCTGTGTTGGGCCTTGGCAGGTTGGGTGCCAAGCTGCCTGCAGAATTTGAAGGCAGCATGAATGAAGAATGCTATGCCAGATCGCAGAAGTACGCTGCCGCAGGCATGAAGCTGAATATTATTCAGGACACAATCAGCACTGGAGCATTTCTGGGCTTTTTGCTGCTGGGCGGGTTCGGCTGGGCTGATGCTGTTTCGCGCGGTGCGGGAGGCCGGATTGCAGAGTGGGCAGGCATCGCAACCTCCGGAACAGGCGGAACCAGCGGAACCGGCAGTGAAATTATTATCGGCCTGTGCTTTTTTGCCCTGCTTATGCTGCTTTCCGGTGTTCTTTCTTTGCCGTTTTCCATCTGGCACACGTTTGTGCATGAGGCGCGCTTTGGATTTAACAAAACAACACCAGCCACGTTTGTCGCTGACAGAATCAAGGGCTTTTTACTGACGGTAATTATCGGCGGTCCGCTTGCTGCGGGTGTTTTGTGGCTGCTTTTGTGGCTCGGCGCAGAGGCATGGCTGCCTGTGTGGGGGTTGGTGACAGTGATTTCGTTGCTGCTTACTTTTTTAGCGCCGCGGTATTTGCTGCCTCTTTTTAATACCTTTACGCCGTTGCCGGACGGAAGCTTGCGCAACGCGATTCAGGTGTATGTCGAGCGGCAGGGGTATCGTATTTCCGGCCTGTTTGCCGTGGATGGCTCGCGCCGTAGCGCAAAGGTGAATGCGTACTTCACCGGACTTGGCAAAGAGCGACGCATAGCGCTGTTTGATACGTTGATGGGAAAACTGGATGAAGAGGAAGTCGTTGCAGTTGTGGCGCATGAAGTAGGCCACTGCAAGTTGGGGCACGTGCCCGTAATGATGATAATCAGCGTTGCGCGAACAGGTTTTATGCTGTGGCTGCTTTCATTCTTTTTGACTGAACCGCAGCTGTTTGCGGCATTCGGGGTTCACAATGTTTCGGCCCATGCCGGACTTGTCTTTTTTTCGCTCCTGTTTACCCCCGTGTCACTGCTGACAGGTATGGGCTTTTTTGTGCTGACCCGTCGTAACGAGTACGCGGCAGATGCTTTTGCTGCTAAGACCACAGGCAGACCGGACGTTTTGCGAACCGCGTTGCGCAAGCTCGCGTCTGAAAACCTGTCGAACTTGACACCGCATCCCTTACAGGTGGCGTTACACTACACCCATCCGCCGCTAGTCCAACGCCTGCAGGCGTTGGAGGCAATGAGTATTTCTGTTAACAGCCAATAGAAAGGAAAATAAGACTGCTTACTGGTGGCGTGAATTAGGTTTTGCTGTCGGTATGGGCTTGTTGCTAGGGGAAAAGTTGAAAACAACCTTCTGTAGTGTATAGCTGACAGGAGGAATTAACAATGCCGTGCCTATGACTGTATAGTACGGATGCAATGAGAGGTTCGTGCATAGCTTTGCAACTGACCAGCTGATAAACACTCCAACAAGTGAACCTAATAAGAATTTTAAATAGTATATAAGGCCCGTCACCCTCACTTTAAAGACAAAGAAAGAGGATATAAAGAAAGAGCATATATTCGCTGTAAGAAAGGCGCAAATGTTTGCTGCAACAACTGTGATGTCCTGGGCAATTAGTGCACCAAATATGAGAAAGTGTATGAGTGTATTAAGTGCTCCTGCAATCAAAAAGCGAAAAATATGAGCATGTTGCTTTAAGGGTGTAAGCGCTTTGCCGCGGAATAAGGGATGGGAGTGTTTCATGTCTGTTTTTGTTTGGGGGTGTTTTCATAAGAGTCTGTAATAATATATAAAGGCCGCCGTTTTGATTCGGTATATATTTTTCCGATGTACTCGCCGATGATGCCGAGGGCAAGCAGCTGAATACCGCCTAGAAAGACCATAGCTGCCATTAATGATGCATAGCCTTGCACAGGGTCGCCATACAGTAGTCGTTTTATGATTACAAAAATTCCGAATAAAAAAGCGAGGAAAGAGATAGTTGCCCCAAGGAATGACGCTGCTCTTAGTGGTACTATCGAAAAAGAAGTAAGACCGTTAATGGCAAGACCCACTAATTTATGAGGCTTCCACTTTGTGGTGCCGGCACACCGCGGGGGGCGCTCAAAGCAAACATTCGTAGTGCGAAAGCCCGGTAGGCCGGAAAACTTTATTTGAGATTCTTGTTCGAATTATTTGAGACGCGCTCTAATTATTTGAGATTTCCAAGCTGCTCAGTCGCGAAACCTGCGCAGCACGAAAGAAAGCCAGCCTCCACAGCGTATTAGCACGAAAAACACCTTTCCTGACGCCGGATGGCCATGTGCCTCCATACAGCGCAGGAAATGCTTGTCAGCCCACCTCCTGTCCGCCTCGTTTTCTATCTGTTCATAGGCGAGGTCATGCT
>NZ_JBKEBF010000036.1:0-115021 GCF_047973035.1 Oleidesulfovibrio sp. | reverse complement strand
AGGCGAAGACACCCTCATCGGCGGCAGTGGCGATGACGCTTTGCTGGGCGGTGCGGACAACGACACCCTGCTCGGCGGTGAAGGCAATGATACGTTGCACGGCGATGAAGGCGACGACAAGCTCTACGGACAGGACGGCAACGACACCCTCTACGCTGGTACCGGTAATGACCTTGTTAACGGTGGTGCTTGGAACGACCAGCTTCACGGCGAAGACGGAAACGATACCCTTATCGGCGGCTCCGGTGACGATAATCTGTACGGCGGCATCGGCGACGATAAACTCTACGGTGGGGACGACAGCGACCTGCTTGAAGGCGGCATCGGCAACGACAGGCTGGATGGCGGCGCAGACAACGATTACCTGAACGGTGATGCAGGCGAAGACACCCTCATCGGCGGCAGTGGCGATGACGCTTTGCTGGGCGGTGCGGACAACGACACCCTGCTCGGCGGTGAAGGCAATGATACGCTGCACGGCGATGAAGGCAACGACAAGCTCTACGGTCAGGACGGTAATGACAACCTCTACGGAGGCTCCGGCAATGACACGTTTATCGGCGGCACCGGCGACGATACTATGCATGGTGGCGAGGGTGACGATACAGCCATTTTTACCGGTAATCTTGACGATTACATCATCACCCGAACTGAAGATGGTGGTTACCGTATAGAAGATACAGTTAACGGAAGAGACGGCACAAACATTGTTTCCGACATAGAAAACCTGCAATTCGCTGACGGTAAGTACACTCCCGAAGAAATAGTTAACCCGCTTACGATTACGTTTAACAACCAGCAGCAGCCTACTCCGGACTGGACGTCTGAAAACGCCAACATGGACGGTTCTTCTAATGGCACTCACAATGTTGGTGCAGAACTGGGCGGTTCCGGAAGCGCAACGGTTGTCACAAACAATGACGACACGGACGTATCTGTTGATTCCGGATGGAACACCATTAAAAGCGTAAAAGCCGAAAGTGATGAATCAGCGAATATCCATCTTTCCGGATTCGTCCGGGCAGATGTATCTCTTGGTGACGGCGGAGATAGCAATGTTACTCTCGACAACATCAAGCGAGGCGAGATTGAAACCGGTGACGGCAATGACACTGTAACCGTCAACGTTGCCTCCAATGATCGCGGCGAAAATGACCGGTGGAACCACCTGAACGTTACTACAAACGAAGGTGACGATACCATCACCGTCCGTAACGGCTCGCAATTCAGCCATACGAACAAATCTACCATTCTTACTGTCGCCAGCGGAATCGGAAACGATACTGTAGACATCGAGATGAATGGAAAATCCGTTGATGTAACAACCGATGCCGGAACGGATAATGTTTCGCTAGCAGGCAGTTATAAAACAGCCAGTCTGGATACAGGTTCCGAGGCAGACTCGGTTACAGTGACCGGTTCAACAAGCGAAAGCCTGACCATTACCACAGGAACCGGTAACGATAGTGTTTCCATTGATGGGGCACATCAGTCCGTCAACATTGATACCGGCTCGGATAATGACACTATCTCCGTTGCGGGCAATAGCGACAGCTTGCTTATTAACTCCGGAGAAGGCGCAGACGACATCACAGTATCCGGAAACCACTCCTCCACTGTGGTCAATGCCGGTGTCGGAAACGACACCGTGACAATCAACGGCAATATCGATGCGGAAGTAAATGCAGGCGCGGGCAACGATACTGTTTCCGGCAGCAGCGGCAACGACACGATCTATGGGGCCGACGGTGCGGATACTCTGCTGGGCGGCAGTGGCAAAGACAGCCTTGCTGGCGGCGCTGACAATGACTCGCTGGATGGCGGAGCCAATGACGACTACCTTGACGGCGGAAGCGGCAACGACACGATCTATGGCGGTGCCGGTAACGACGTCATTGTGGCAGGCAATGGTAACGACCATATCTATGCCGGTGCCGGAAAAACCGACATGGTTATCTTCTCCGGAAATCGCAGTGACTACGAAATCACATGGGATGAGGTAAACCAGGGCTTCATCGTTAACGACCTCAGAGAAGGTGCGGATTCTGACGGTACGGACTTTATAAGCGGTGCCGAAGAGTTGCATTTCAATGATGGAATGCATAGCGCTGAAGATATCTATGATGAAATTACAAACGCCGGTGGCGGCAACGATTTCATCTACCGTCCTCAGTCTCCTGATATTGCAGACATTGTAGACGTCAGCACTAATTACAACAAGATCGATATCGAAACCGCTGACCATGATGATATTGTCAGAATATCGACCGACAGCGATGAAATTGAAATTAATACCGGAGATCACGCTGATACCATAATGGTCAGCGGGCGGAGCGAATCCCTTGATATCGACTCCGGCAAGCACGCTGATAACGTTACGATCAGTGGTAATTTTGGCGAAGCTGAAGTCGAAACTGGCCACGGAAATGACACAGTTAGTGTCAGTGGCACCATATCGGATTTTAAACTTGAGACCGGTGACCAGCACGATATTATCAATCTGGGTAAGTATTCGTCACTAACGACAAAGAACGGATCTATTGATGCGGGAGACGGACACGACACCATCTACATCGGTACGCTGGAGGGCTTTGCCTCCATTGATGGCGGTGAAGGCAAGGACTCATTGTCCTTCAGCGGCAACTTTGAAGACTATACCATCACTCAAGGTACCTACGACGGCGAGGATGGTTTCTACATTAGTGGTACCGGAGCAGATGGCTACGTATTTGTAACCAATATCGAAAACTTTGAGTTTAACGGCCAGAGTTATGGTGCAGCAGACCTGTTGCAGCCGCAGAATACCACTCCTGAAGTCAGCTTTGATACAGACTCCATCACGTTGAATCAGGCAGAACTTTCTGCATTCAGCGTGGTAGCCAGCGCGTATGCAAGCGACGCAGACGGCGATGCGATGCGCCTGAGCATTGACTCTCCCGTAGATGCAGCAGGAAACCCGCTTTTCGGCATATACACCAGCGATGCAGAAGATGGCAGCTACAAGTCCGGAGATATCTACCTGACCGAGGAAGGAGCACGCCACTACCGGACAGACGGTGGTGCAGACTCCCTGTCTGTCACAGTGCATGATAGTCAAGCTGCAGATACGGCTACTCTTGAGCTGAACTTCACGGATTCATCACAGATCGTGCATGCAGCACAGGAAAATGGCCTTACCGGCACTCTGGTTACCGGAAACGATCTGACCATAAACACGAACATCACCAGTGAAACGGGCCTCTACAAATCTTCGCTTGGCGTATACTTTGCCGATGCTGACGGTAATCCTATCTCAGGCATAATCCTGGATGCCAATGCAGCGAGCGGAGATCAGGGAACCATAACTATTCCGGCAGGCGACATACCGGAAGGGGCCGAGACCTTCGGGTACTTTGTCGCGCCTGATGCGCATTCATGGAACTTCACTATTGCTCATACTCCCGGGCAGTTCCCCGGTTTTACAATTGAGCACACCATGAAAGCCGGGCTTGATGTGACTTTCAGCAACAACGGAACCGAACACGCACCCAAGTGGGAAATGACAACGGCTGACGGTCAGGAACTGACTACCGGCTGGGGCGAAAACATCTACTTCAGCGATTCCTCGCTTAACGGCGGCAACAGTCACGCTGTATTAAACGCTGATGGAAGCATAGGTTGGGAAGATTCCCGTTACGGAATTAACCACGGCGGCAGCGGCGACATCACAGCCGTCCATACCACCAATCATGCACAAGCTACCGGCTCGGAGCATGCAGAGTTACTCATCGGCAGCAACCTGCCGGACAATCTGCTGGGCAATGATGGAAACGACCTGCTTTTCGGGCATGACGGCAACGACGTTCTTACCGGCGGTGCTGGTTCAGATATTCTGACTGGCGGTCACGGCGCGGATACTTTTGTCTTTACCGGTGATGATATGAAGGCCGGAACTGACAGCTATGACTATGTGACGGACTACAATCCTGCGGAAGGAGATGTACTGGACATTTCGCAGCTGCTGGACACGCATGGAGCGGCAGGACTTGATTATACGCTTGGTGCAGATCCGGATAACGCTGCTAATTCCGTTCTTTCAGTATCTTCTTCAAACGGTGAAAGCAGCCATCATATTATTCTGGAAGGCGTAAGCCTTGAATCTCTGGGCGGTGCTTTTAACGCAGACAGCCCTGAAGCGGCCTTGCAGGCCATGATCAACCAGAATAAACTCATTGATGCTTAGAAACAGAACCATCAGATAAACTTGGCAAACCAGTTTATTCCTGATAACAAGTATAGGAGGGGTCATCAAAAGAGATGACCCCTCCTATACTTGTTTTGCATATACCACATTCGAACATTAGATTTTTTCAGGGGAACGGCTATGTTTAACGAATCATCTGCTTTCAAAAAGGCTTGCAAAAATGTGGTGCTGTTTTCTGCAGCCGGTGCTATTTTTATGACAACTCCGGCGTTAGCAGGTACCTCAGCCCTGCAGAGCGTGGAAGCAACTCTGAAAAACAATCCAGTAATCAAGTCATTCAGGGAAGGCGTTGCCGCTGCAAAGCACGATGTACGAGATGCAGAGGGTGGTTGGTTTCCCCGCCTCGACTTTGACGCCGGTTATGGCACAGAGCAGGTAAATGATGCTCTTACCCGCACTGATGGTCGCAAGAATGACTGGGAAGAACGTAGCGACATCAGCACGACCCTTTCGCAGTTGCTGTGGGACGGCGGTAAAGTGAACAGCCAGATAGGCATACAGGAAGCCCGCCTTGCCAATGCAGACAGCAGACTGACAGACAATGCCGAAGTGCTTGCTCTCGAAGCTGTACGGGCACACCTTGAACTGTACAGGCAGCGCAGCCTGGTAGGGCTTGCAGAGCAAAACGTCAAAAACCATGAAGATATTCTGGCCTCTCAGGAAGAACGTCAGCGTCTGGGCGCTACAAGTTTGGCGGACGTATCGCAGACAAAAGGCCGTCTGGCCCGTGCTCAAGCTTCGTTAAGTGCAGCAAGGCAGGAATTGCTGGTTGCCGAAGCAAACTACAAGCGCATTGTCGGTATGGACGCTCCGGAAGTTGACTGGGTGGACGCTCCGCAAAATACTCCCGGCACCTTTGATTCCGCCCTGCAACTTGCTCTGGATAACAACCCGAAAATAGCAGCGCAGAAGGCCGAAATTACAGAAAACGAACAGCGCATTGAGCTGGCACAGTCTGAATACTATCCCACGTTTACTGCACAAGCTAGCAATGTGTACAAAGATCAGATTGAAAGCAGCACAACTTGGGAAATTGACAATGCCCTCCAACTGCGTGTTTCATGGAATATCTTCCGCGGCGGATCTGACCTTGCAGCAGAAAAGGCAGAAACTGCCCGTAAGCGTCGCTCAATGATGGACCTGCAGAATATCAACGAAGCATTGATGCAGGAAACTCGTGACACATGGAACTCTCTTGAGACTGCACGTGAACAAAAACGCCTGTTTAATGAGGCTGTGGAATACAATACACAGACCCGTGACATGTACATTGAGCAGTTCGGCGTGGGACAGCGCAGTCTGCTTGACGTTCTCGACGCAGAGAACGAACTTTACAGTTCTTCCATCCAGTTGGTTACTGCTACTGTAAACGAAGTAGTAGCGGAATATCGTCTGGTGGCCCTTGGCGGCAAGCTGATCGACACTATGGGCGTTAACCCCGACGTATACAAAAAAGCTGAGACTGAAGAAGAGTCTTAGAGACTTTCTGAAAGTTCCTATAAAACAGCAAGGGCCTGCACTGCGGGCCCTTTTTTTTACGTATACTCTCCACGGGCAGAACCACTCCCTTACAGAGTCTCCCCTAACCTACGATGTCCAATTCAGCAAAGTCATACAATATTCAAAGGTTACTCACCACGCGGCATCTGCCCGCCCGCTCAGCCTTCTTTCTTAGCTTTATGTATCTGCATATTCTGGCTCAATAAAAAAGCAGGCAGTTAGCAAAAACAAGCCCCAAAACCTGAAACGTGTAATACTGCAGTTCTCCCAGACGTAAATGACCTGTGAAATGCGTAAGCCCATCACATAAAAAAGCCGCTCCCAGAACAACAAGGAGCGGCTATAACCTAAAAGGAATTATCTATTAGAAACTGATACCCGGCAAAGCCAGCCAGAAGGAGAACTCATCTTCAACACCGTCCTTGGAGTATCCGACCATAAAGTCAAAGCACTGATGCGAATAGGTGACATCAATCCCCTTCTCAATGTCTTTGCCTTTATCCAGATCAACCTCGTAGTTCAAAGCTACGCTCCAAGGCCCCCAAAGCTTAAGGTCCAACTGAGAGTCCATTGAGCTCAACTTGTCGTCGGTCTCAGTCTCTTTGCGCTTGTATTCATCCACAGCCTCTCTGAAGTCAAAGGTGGTGTGGAACTTTACCCAGTCACTATAGCTCAAGTTTAACGTATGCTCGTGGCGAGTCATTTTACTCAGGTACGGGGACCAGAAAGTACGGCTGGTAAGCCAGGCATACGAATCAAAATTCATCGTTACTTCAGCTTCTATATCTGAGAAAGGCCGGGTCTCGTATTTATCAAGTTGTTCCGTTCTGTCAGCCTCACGGATATCGTAACTTTGCTGCAATCTGACACGCAGGAAATCGCTATAGTCATAGCGCTGGACAAGCCCTCCGCCTTCTTCCTCAGAGGCAGCACTTACAGAAAGCCGTTTTCTGGTGAACAGGTTTGTAAGCGAATACGTTATTTCGTTACGGGCAAGAATCCGGTCATGAACAGTGTAGTACGGATTATCGTCCTGATCTACATTTGCCGTATTATCATAACTTACACGGGGCTGCAGACTGTGCCGCAACATTGTCCAGCGGGTATCGCCTGCCTGCATCCCCGCAACAGGGTCCTGACCAGCCAGATTGAATGTCCGTGCGACTTCAGTAAATGCACTGATATTCATGCTGGGAATAGTACGAGAAGTTCCCGTGGCACTCAGCACGTTCACGCCATCAGGCTCTTTATGGTCGGTAGAATATTCAGTATGCCGTACACCGAATGTAGAAATGATGGAACCATAACGGCCGGAAAGCGGGATGCTGACCTGAGGCGCAATTTCAAAGCGCGCACCGGTTGTGCCATTATGACGTAAATAATTTACGGCTTGGGCAGTGGCCTGAATTTCAACAGGAATGGGAGAATCTTCGATCAGATTGCTTTTAAACAGGAAAAAGTCGATCTGCGGCAAGGTCTGAACAGTATTGTCAGACTTGGAAGTCAGGTTGCCGTTTCCGACGTTGATATTCTGGGTGTATTTGCCGCTTATTCCGAGGCCGACACGTTCCCACTCACGCGACAGCAGCACTTCACTGGTTCTGTTCTGTGCTTCGCTGCTAAGGCTACGACCGAAAATATCTTCAAAATCACTCTGACTGCGGTCAAAACCGCTCATGCCGGAAGAAAACTCACGCAGGTAGTTCTGGTCAGAAACATAATCAAGAGTTCCTTTCACTTTCCAGCGCGGGTCGGGCAGGTTCGCATCAAACATACCACGTACCCAGAACCTGTCATCATTATTCCGGATGAGTCCGTCATCGCCAAGACCGCCCGGCTCGTCTTCTTCTGTACTGTCTTTCCGGGCATCCTTCAGGTAATCGGCCCTGAACCAGCTTTTCTCGTCCTCCGTAGCATGCTGGCGGAATTCAACGCCGGTCATGACGCCGCGCATTTCCATCCAATACGCATTGAATGTCATATCGGTGGTGTCATCAATAGCCCAGAAAAAAGGCTGATTGTAATACATGCCGCGCTTGGAGCTTTGTCCGACTTCGGGCAACAAAAAGCCCGTCTGGCGCTTTTTCTTGGCGGGTAAAATAGCATAGGGAGCATACAGAACATCTTGATTCTTTACCTGCATGCTGGTGTGCCAAAGCTGGGAGTAGCCTTCCAGTTCTATTGTCGCTTCACGTGCCGAAATCGACCATGCAGGCGAATCTCCGTCGCAGGCGGTAATTTTGGCGTTACGGAAGCGGTACGAGTCACCGAAGTCTTTCTTGACGCGCTCTCCGGTAAAATAAACATGTGGGCCATCCATAAAAACAGAGCCGTTGCGCAACCAACCAACTCTGTTTTTCAGATCAAATTCCGCCTCTGTGGCTTCCACCACGTCACGGCCCATTTTCACGTTTACGTTGCCTTTTAAAAGCACCCATTCCGTTTCGCCGAAATAACGGATAAAATCGGCCTTCAGGTAGTCATCGCCTTCCCGCAGGGCCACATTACCATAAGCCTCAATCATTTTACTGTCGCTGAACGTGACAACTCTGTCAGCACTCAGATTCCAGATTACAGTTTCCTGCTCGTCATCAGTTATCACAATCGAGTTTGCCGCTGCGCTTACCGCAGAGGCCAAAATCAGACATGCCATAAATATGACAGAGCTCAACAGATTATTTCGGCAATATTTTCGCATCAATAGCGCATCCAAGATATATCACATCGCAAAAAAGCGTAGTTTATGTTCCGGTAATTGCAGTAGATATGCCAATGCTGACGTCCCCTTACGCCAGCAAATGCATAACGCATGTATCACAGGTTTGCCCGCAGGAAAAGTGCGCCAACTTCACTCTGCAAGATAAAACTGACCAGACTTCATTCATATGAAACGCCAGCTTAGCATGGCTACCATCATAAGGTAAAAACAAATTGACACAACCTGTCAGTGCAGCTAATAAACCTGTTTCGCCCTTGCTCGTCCTGTGCGACGGGCCTTTTTAAAGACCATAAGGAGATTAACATGAGAAAGTTCGAAACGTTGCTGCTGCTCTCTCCCGAGCTTGGCAGTCAGCCCCGCGAAGAACTGCTTGCAGTTCTCACCGGTGTCATCGAGCGTGAACAGGGCACTGTTCTGGAAGTTGACCACTGGGGCATGCGTGACCTCGCCTACCCTGTGCGCAAGCACATGCGCGGCTACTACGTACGTCTGGAATATGCTGTTGAAGGTGGTTCTGTTGCAGAACTCGAGCGTATCATCCGCATCACCGACGGCATTTACAAGTTTGTTACCGTCAAGCTGGCGGACGAAGTAGAGGAGGCAGCTTAACATGGCTTTCAAAAAACGTTTCACTCCCCGGCGTAAATTCTGCCGCTTCTGCGCAGACAAAGATCTGCCCCTCAACTACAAGCGTCCCGATATCCTTCGTGACTTTGTAACCGAGCGCGGCAAGATCATTGCACGTCGTATCACCGGCACCTGCTCCCATCACCAGCGCCTGCTTACCACCGAAATCAAGCGCGCCCGTCAGATGGCTCTTCTCATTTACACTTCCACTCACGCAAGTGACGTGCTGAAGAAGAGCTCGCTGTAGGAGGCACGCTATGATGAAGGTTATTCTTAGAGCTGACGTTGAAAATCTGGGCAGCCTGGGCGAGATCGTAGAAGTTCGCCCAGGTTACGGCCGCAACTACCTGTTGCCCCAGGGCCTGGCTATGACCGCAACCGCTTCGAACATGAAAGTGTTCGAAATGGAACGCAAGAAACTGCAGGAAAAGATGGACGCAGTGCGTGAAGCCGCGAACACTCTTGCAGCAAAAATCGGCGCCGCTGACATCAGCATTGCTGTTCGCGTTGGTGAAAATGATAAACTGTACGGTTCTGTCACCGCAGCCAACATTGCTGAAGCTCTGGCCGCAGCAGGCGTTGAAATTGATCGTCGTCGCATCCTCTTGGATGCTCCCATCCGTTCTCTTGGCGAGTTCGACATCCGTGTGCGTCTGCACGCCGACGTTGACGCCGAACTCTCCCTCAAGGTAGTGGCCGAAGGCCGCACCGAGGAAGAAGATGCAGAAGAAGCAGCAGAACCCACAGTGGAAGAAGCCGCTGAATAGCACTGGTTTTAAAAGAAACGCCTCCGCCCGTCAGGGCGGGGGCGATTCTTTCGAACAGGTGGATCAGGTTTCTGATGACTTGTTGCGTAAAGTGCCCCCCCATAGTGTTGAGGCTGAACAAGCCGTACTCGGGGGGGTTTTTTTACGTGGACAGGTTTTCCATACAATAGTGGACATAGTTACGGAAGATGACTTTTATCTTCCGGCACACAAGGTCATTTTCGAGTCTTTTTCAGAGCTTTACCGCCGTAACTCTCCGATAGACCTTATTACCGTAGCAGAATATTTAAAAGACAAGAGCTTGCTGGAACAGGCAGGTGGCACAGTCTACCTTGCCGAACTTGCAGAGTCTGTCATCAGCGCTGCCAACGCAGAGCATTATGCTACGCTGGTACGCAACAAGTCTTTACAACGCTCCCTTATAACCGCCTGTAGTGACATCATCGGCAACTGCTTTGATGCATCACAGGATATTGAGCACCTGCTGGACGCTTCTGAATCATCCATTTTTTCCATTTCAGAAAGAACGACAGGAAAGGTGTTTAAAAGCTCCAAAGAGCTTGTGGAACGCGTTTTTAAAGATCTTGAAAAGCGTGTTGAACGAAAAGAGTTGGTTACCGGTGTCACCACCGGCTACTACCGCCTTGATAACATGACGGCAGGTCTGCAACCTTCAGACCTTATCATTATCGCGGCACGTCCCTCCATGGGTAAGACGGCGTTTGTTCTTAATATGGCCATGCGTGCAGCCGTACATGCCGGAACACCTGTCGCTATCTACTCTCTGGAAATGTCCATGGAGTCACTCATGATGCGTATGCTTTGTGCGTGGGGCAAGGTAGACCTTGGCAAGCTGCGTAAGGGTTTTCTTGATGATGAGGACTGGGCAAAGCTATACACAGCTGCGGACGCCCTTTCTCAGGCTCCGATTTATATTGACGACACCCCTTCTATCACCACGCTTGATCTGCGCGCGAGGACACGGCGCCTGCACGCGGATAAAGGGGTAGGCATGGTAGTTGTCGACTACCTGCAACTTATGCGTTCAAGCCGCCGTACGGACTCGCGAGAACTGGAAATTTCCGACATTTCGCGAAACCTTAAAGCGCTGGCGAAAGAACTTCATATTCCTGTTATTGCACTTTCACAGCTAAACCGTAAAGTTGAAGAGCGTACCAACAAACGCCCGATGCTTTCAGACTTGCGTGAATCAGGTGCTATCGAGCAGGACGCCGACATCATTATGTTTGTATACCGAGACGAGGTGTACAACAAACGTGACGACAACCCCAAAAAAGGGGTTGCGGAAATCATTATCGGCAAGCAGCGTAACGGCCCTACAGGTACTGCAGAGCTTGCATATATCGGCTCGTACACTGCGTTCGAAGACCTTGCAGAAATTCCTCCTCCATCTGAGGAATTCCAATAGCAGCGTCGCGCAACTCACAGCCGAAATGCCAACGAAAAAGGCCGCATCCAAAGGATGCGGCCTTTCTTTTTCTGTTGTTGCACGTCGTGCTTAACTGCCCTCTCAGGTTACGTTGTACCACGCAAAAGGGATATATCTATCATCTACAATGAGTCAGGATACGGCACACCAGGCACCTTTCCTGCGCGCACAACCTGATCCCACGTCAGCCTGCGCAACGTCAACGTCTTGCCATCCTCTTCCGATTGCCACATCTGCGGTCTTGTCGGAGCAAACAGATATCCCACAAACTCACGCTGATCATTATCGCCCACAATCCCCACTCCTTCGGCGTATCTACCGATTTGGTAGTAGGTGCGCATCCACATTATGGCATCATTGACCACTTCGGGCTGATCTACCTGACGCCAGCCACCCTCCCGAACGGCAATCTGCCAACTTGAGTCTTTTGGAAGGAATAGAATTGCGGTCTGACGGGCGCGGTCAATGCACAGCCAGACATCGAAGGACTCCAGATCAGCAGCAAGCTGCTCCGGCTTAAACGCTTCAACGCCATAAGCACTGGCAGGTCCGGTTCGAACGCCGGAAGTCACGCAGCCGGTCAAAGCGACCGTCACCAGCGTCAACAGTATTACAAAGGATCTTTTCATGTCAGGTACTCCTTTAGCACATTCATCGCACTGTCCCTGAAACTAAAGCTGTTTCACCCTGTACTGTCAACAAGCATACCAGCATAAATAATAAATAAAAAAAGGCCGTCTGAATCAGACGGCCTTGGAGTATACGTATTTATTCCGTGCTATTTCAAGGCATCAGGATTACGCAGCTCAACCTTGGTTTCGGCATACAGTTTCTGCATGTAAGTCTGCAGCAGTTCCTGACGCTTGTTATTCAGGATATCCTGCATTGCGCGTCCCTTAGTTGCTTCCCACTGCTCCGTAGAAGGAGCAACAACATCGGCACGCTTTACAATAACTGCACCGGTAGGAGTCTGGAACGCCTCAGCAATCCAGGCATCGTCAGCAGCGGAAAAAACAGCCTTGGTTACGTCCAGCGCCTGTCCCACTCCGGGGATAAAACCCTGACGGGTGAAAGGCTCACTTTTTTGTGCCTTCGCAGCAACTGCCTCGGGCAGAGCGCCATCTTTACGCAACGCTTCCACAGCAGAGCGGGCGCCAGCAGCAGCCATTTCAAGAGCCTTTTCCTGCTTCAGACGTGCTACAACGTCAGCTTTAACAGCCTCAAGCTCGCGATAGGTTTCATCCTTGCTGGTAGCAACCTTGGCGATGATGTAGCCGTTTTCCACTTCCAGAGGAGTATCAATGACAGCTCCTGCAGGAGTAGCAAACACGAGATCAAGGGCATTTTCATTCACGCCCACCGCAGCTGCAGCTTGACGACGAGTGAACTCGCCGCTGTCTCGCAGTTCCAGATTCATACGCTTTGCAACTGCGGGCAGGTCTTCGCCAGCCAGAACAGCCTCAAGCACTTCGTCGAGAACAGGAGTCACTTTTTCAATAGCGGCATCTTCTGCAATACGCTTCGCAATTTCATCATGCACTTCTGCCAACGATTTCACACGGGCATCTTCCTTTTCTTCCACTTTAATAATATGAAAGCCGAAGCTGGTGCGCACGGGCTTGCTTACTGTACCGGCCTTGGTGGCAAAGGCAGCTTCTTCAAACGGAGGAACCATCTGACCACGCCCAAACCAGCCGAGGTCACCGCCAAGCGGTGCGCTGGGACCTTCGGAAAGTTCCCGCGCAACTTCGGCAAAGTCCTCGCCTTTCAGCACACGTGCATAAGCGTCATTAATTTTCTTTTCCGCAGCGGCCAGCTCTTCTTCAGAAGCCTTGTCGTTGGCAAGAACAATAATATGACGCGCACGAACACGCTCATCCTGCTTATACGCATCGGCATGTTCAGCATAGTATGCAGCAATTTGCTCTTCGCTCACAGGGGTGTTTTTGGCAAGCGTAGCAGGGGTCAGCAACACGTACTGCAGCGCAACACGGGGAGCAACCTTGTATGCTTCAAGGTTCTTTTCATATGCAGCAGCGATTTCTTCATTGGTCGGCTCAATGCCGCTCACGTAATCAGATGCAGAGAACAGTACATAATCCATGCTCCTGCGCTCAGCCACATAATCAAACATAGCCTTTGCTTCCTGCTCGGTCACATTGGCGGGAAGCATCACGTAGTCACGCATCTTCTGGGCCAGCATTTCGCGGCGCATCTGCTCTTCAAAGGCACCGGGTGTGGTCCCCTGAGCAGCCAGAATCTGCTTGTATCTTTCACCGTCAAACTCGCCCTGCTCGTCAGTAAAAACAGGAATGTCTGCAATACGCAGTTTCAGCTCAGCCGGAGAGATACTGAAGCCCATTTTCTCTGCCTGTTGCACCAGCAGGATTTCGCCCACCATCTGCTGCAGCACCTGCTGCTTCAGGCCGAATTTTTCCAGATCTTCTCTGGTTACATCAGGAAACTGGGTACGTACCAATTCTGCCTGCTGCTCGTACTGACGGGCAAAGGCATTAATAGTGATAGGATCTTTACCCACCATCGCCAACACGTTGGGCGACTGGTTGTCCATGGAGCCTACGCCCCAGAAGACAAACACGATGATAATAAGCCCGAAGGCGATTTTAACGCCCCACGACTGGGCGTTCTGTCTTATTGAGTCCAGCATGAGCACTCCGTTTTTTCAAAGCAGGATGGGCTGCCGTTAGTCGGCGGCCGTTTTCGAGAGACGAACATAATTCAGAAGTCCGCCTGCCCGAATAATGTCCAATTCCTTCGCAGTCAAATCATTCTTAACGGTAACCTTGCGGTCGCCGTTGATAACCAGAGTCGCAGCCCCGCCTGCAGTAACCTGCGCTATATCCAGCGACAGCATGCTGCCTTGCGTAAGGGCTTCATAATCATTCTTGTTTTCAAGGATGAGCGGCAGAATGCCGAAGTTTACAAGATTTGCACGGTGAATGCGCGCAAGCGACTTTACCACCACAGCACGGACGCCAAGATGGCGCGGAGCAAGCGCCGCATGTTCACGGCTGGAGCCCTGCCCGTAGTTTTCTCCGGCAACTATAATACCACTGTCCACGGCATCAGCGCGCACTACAAATTCTTCATCCACACGACCGAATACGTGACGCGCAATGGCAGGCACATTAGACCGCAACGCTGTGATTTCCGCACCGGCAGGCATGATGTGGTCGGTAGTGATGTCGTCGCCGAGCTGGATAAGAACGGGAGCTTCCAGCTTCTCCGGCAGCGGCTCGAACTTTTCCAGCGCAACAATGTTGGGACCATATGCCACTTCTACATTGTCACCACTTTCAGGCGGATACACAAACAAATCGCGGATCGAAGGAACTTCTGAGGGCAGCTCTGCCACTTCAGGAGCCTCTCCCCATGTGGCAGGATCGGTAAACTTGCCGCGCAGCGCTGCCATGGCGGCAGTAAGCGGGCTTACGAGATAGACCTGCCCGTCTTTGGTTCCGCTGCGGCCTTCAAAGTTTCTGTTAAACGTACGGGCCGAAACACCACCGGATACCGGAGAACCACCCATGCCGATACAAGGACCGCAAGAGCATTCAAGCAGACGCGCACCGGAGTCCAGAAGGGGCTCCACCAGTCCTTCACGTGCCAGCATTTTCAACACTTGTTTAGAACCGGGGGACACCAAAGTATCAGTATCGGCAGAAACTTTTTTTCCAGCCAGAATCTGTACTGCACCTTTCAGGTCGGCATAGGACGAGTTGGTACAGGAACCGATGGCAGCCTGATCAACCTTAAGGCCGTCCAGCTGCGCCACAGGCACTACCCTGTCGGGCATATGCGGCTGTGCGGCAAGCGGCTCAAGGGCAGAAAGATCAATGACAATCTCCTCGTCATATTCTGCGCCTTCATCGGCAGCCAGTTCTTTCCACACATCTTCGCGGCCCATGGCAGCCAGAAAAGCACGGGTGCGTTCATCGCTGGGGAAAATTGACGTGGTAGCGCCAAGCTCCGCACCCATATTGGTGATAGTCGCACGTTCGGGCACGCTCAGAGCGGCCACACCCGGACCGGCATATTCAAACACTTTGCCTACGCCGCCTTTTACAGTCAGCTTGCCAAGCAGGTGCAGAATAACGTCTTTGGCAGTCGCCCAGCCTTTCAGCTTACCTTCCAGACGAACTTTAACCACCTTGGGCATGGTGATAAAGTACGGTTCGCCGGCCATGGAGAGCGCGACGGAAAGACCACCGGCCCCCATTGCCAGAGAGCCGATACCGCCCGCTGTGGGAGTATGGCTGTCAGAGCCGACCAGCGTAGCGCCGGGTACAGCAAAGTTTTCCAGATGCAGCTGATGACAGATACCCGTACCTGCAGGGGAAAATACCATTCCGTATTTTTGCGCCACAGTACGCAGAAAACGGTGGTCATCAGGGTTACGGAAGCCCATCTGCAACGTGTTGTGATCGACGTAACTTACCGAAAGATCGGTCCGCACGCGGTCAACTCCGATGGCCTCGAACTGCAGACAGGCCATTGTACCGGTGGCATCCTGAGTCAGAGTCTGGTCGATACGCAGCCCGATCTCACTGCCCTGAGTCATTTCGCCGCTCACAAGGTGAGCAGCAATGATCTTTTGCGTCAAATTCATAGTCATAGCTAAGTCCCTCGCATTCACGGATAAAAAAAGTTGCTGCGCAAAGCGCACCAGCACACGGGGAAGCTGCACCACCTGCATTTTATAACATGCGGCAGTGCCTGTTTCATCCGCCCTTGGCAATCACGCAAGGGATGTGGTTCTGAAGCGGCTTCCTTTTACGCGGAGGCTGCTTCTCTCTGCTCACTTGCGGCACTATGCCGCTACCGTGGCATTGACGGCACACGGTTGTACGTACGATACACACGCAAACCGCCAGAACGGCGGCTTGCAACCCGAAGCAACACGGGTGTAGGCAGACGCATAAAGGCGCACTGCCTGAAATTTCAAAAAACACAGACTAAGGAATTTCCAGCCCTGCGCTACGGTACTCGTTCAGCTTGTTCCTTAGGGTCCGCACAGAGATGCCCAGCAGGTCCGCTGCCATGGTTCTGTTACCGGATGTCTGTTCAAGCCCTTTCAGAATCATGATGCGTTCCATTTCGTGCAAGGGAATAACACCCCCGCTGAACGGATTTTCACCACCATCTTCACCGGAACTGAAGGCTGATCCATCTTCCGCATCGTCCGCTTCGCCTTCTGCAAAAACAGGCCAGCTGTCCGGATCAAGTAGAAAATGTGCAACGGTAATCGGCCCTTTACCGGCAAGCAAGGTGGCGCGTTCCATCAAGTTCTGCAATTCTCGTACGTTGCCGGGCCATTCATAGCCGGAAAGCCATTCCACA
Organism: Oleidesulfovibrio sp.; assembly: GCF_047973035.1. Lineage (NCBI taxonomy): Bacteria > Pseudomonadati > Thermodesulfobacteriota > Desulfovibrionia > Desulfovibrionales > Desulfovibrionaceae > Oleidesulfovibrio > Oleidesulfovibrio sp. Next base: position 98,354 of record NZ_JBKEBF010000036.1, on the reverse strand, counting down.
GCTTCTGCGGCAAAGTCTAACTGCTTAAGCCCGTAGTCGCGCACATACATATCTACAAAAAAGTTAGCCAGCCGCAGGATATCGTCACCCCGCTCCCGCAGTGAGGGCAGGCGTAAAGGAATCACGTTAAGCCGGAAATACAAATCCTGACGGAACTTGCCTTCTTTAACCCAGTCTTCAAGAGAGCGGTTGGTGGTTGCAAGTACCCGTACGTCAACCTTAATGGTTTCCGTCCCGCCTACTCTGTCCACTTCACTTTCCTGCAAAACTCGCAGCAGCTTGGCTTGCAAGCCAAGATCCATCTCGGAAATTTCATCCAGCAGAATGGTACCGCCATCAGCCAGTTCAAATTTACCCAGCTTGCGAGCAATGGCACCGGTGAACGAGCCTTTTTCATGGCCAAAAAGTTCGCTTTCCAGCAGGTGTTCCGGTAACGCCGCGCAGTTCACGGCAACAAAAGGCTTATCTGCTCTGTCGCTGTTGCGATGCAGGAAGCGGGCGAACATTTCCTTACCGGTACCGGATTCGCCTGAAATAAGCACAGTCGCGCGCGAAGGCGCAACCTGCTTTGCCAGCGCAAGCACCCGGGATATTGCCGGATGCGAGCCGATAATCCGGGAGCCCTCTCCCTGAGGCTCAGGTGTCCGTCCCCCCAACGTAGAGCTGACTGGCGCGACAACGGCAGCACGTGGTGCAGAAGGCACAGCGGCCTTTACTTTTTCAAACACCAGCGGCTCAAGCCAGTAATCCTGTGCTCCAAGGCCAAGGTAACGCTCTGCCTCATCGGCAGAACCCTTATCCGTAAAAACAATGACAGGAGGAAAAGAAGAATCGTCCGCACTGACCGACAGAAGGTCTTCGACCTTGTAGCCGGGAAGCTGAGGGCGTGAAAAAATAACAGCCGGACCGGACTTGCGGATAAACGCCGAAGCACCTTTAAGGTTTTCGGCAATGCCCACTTCATAACCGGCTTCTTTCAGCTGGGGAAAAATACGCGTGACGGACTGAGCCGGTGCTAGAAACAGAATACGCCTTGATGACATGCTTATATCAATACCCATAACAACAACTGGTTGCAATGCCCCAATGCACTACAATGCCACAAATCAACGGGATACGCAAAAAACTGTTTTACCATGAATTCAATAGCTTTTCACATGGTGCTTTGTACGGTACCGTAACCAGCGGTGGCAGCAGAAAAAAACACTGCCCCGGCAAGGAGTGCCATGACAAAATGCAGCGTAAAGACTCTCGCAACCCTGCTGCAGTCGGTTGCCTCGGGAAACGTTACACCGCAACAAGCCATGGAACAACTATCCATCGGCCCGTTCAGTGAAATTCTTGATGGCATAAGCCCCGACCATCACCGTCTGCTACGTACCGGCATGGGTGAAACAGTCTTCGCGCAAGGCAAAGACGACGACCGGCTAGCAGAAGCAACAAACTCAATTTATAGACAAAACGGCGCAGTGCTAGTTACACGTTGCACACCGGAGCAAGGTCGTTTACTTTCCCGCTGCCATCCTGCGGGAGAATTCTGGCCGCAGGCGGGTCTTTTTTCACTGGGCAGACCATTAAACCTTACACCGCCGTGGCCCCTTAACGGCGAAGCACTTGTTGTAACTGCCGGCACAGCCGACATGCGCACCGCGCTGGAGGCACTGGGGACGTTACGTTTTTCCGGCATCAACGCCGGACTCATATGCGATGTGGGGGTTGCCGGTCTACACAGACTGAAGCCCCACCTGCCTGCACTGGCTGACACGCGGGTTGTCATTGCCTGCGCCGGAATGGAAGGAGCGTTGCCCAGCGTTCTGGCAGGCTTCATCAGCGCACCTCTGGTAGCGGTTCCGACCTCTGTAGGATATGGGACCGGTACAGGAGGCATTGCCGCATTACTGGCCATGCTTAACAGCTGCGCAGCAGGTGTTACCGTAACGAACATCGACAACGGCTATGGCGCAGCCACGTTTGCCATAAAAATGCTGAAACAGCATCAGCACCGGATACAATCAGATACATGCGATTAGCTTTTTTTAACAGCTCCAAAGGCTGGGGCGGCGTAAAAACCTGGACAGTGGAATTTGCCGCAGCGTTGCAGCAACGCGGCCACGAAGTTCACATATTCGGTCGTCCCGGACCTTTTGTTGAACGCGCCACAGCCATGGGTCTTCCTGCACACGCAGTTTCCTTCGGGCCGGATTTCAACCCCGTTGCCATCAGCCGCTTTATTTCATTTTTCAAAAAAAATCGTACTGACGCCGTGCTGGTCAATGTAGGGCGGGATGTGCGTACAGCCGGAATTGCTGCAGCTATATACGGCATCCCTGTTGCGCACCGCATCGGTCTGCCTCGCGATATGCGCAACCACTGGAAGGTGCGCACTGTACACAAGCTGATCAAGCCGCATTACCTGTGCCCGTGCGAATATATCCGCAGCGGCATGCTGCAGATGCTGCCGTTTATCGACAAAAAGGATTCAACGGTCATCCTTTCTGCAAAAAAACCGGCACAAAATGCTCCGGTGCTGAAGCATCATGACGAAAAGCACCCGCTGACATTTGTGACCACCAGCCAGCTTAATGCAGACAAAGGTCATATAGATGTACTTCAGATACTGGCGCGGCTTAAGGCCAAAGGCCACAACTTTCACTGGCATGTTGCGGGCAAAGGCACACAACAGGAAGACCTGAAAGCACAGTGTGCCGCATTGGGGCTGCAAGATAACATCACATGGCACGGCTTTACCCAGAACGTTACTGCCGTTCTTGCACTGGGCGACGTATTCATTCTCCCCTCTCTTAGCGAAGGACTGCCCAACACACTACTGGAGGCCATGGCGCAAGGCCTTATCCCCGTGGCGCGCGACATAGGCGGCATAAACGAGGTCTGGCCACAGGAGGCTGCAGGCATGTTGTTGCCTCATGCAAATTTCCAGACCCGCCTTGAACAGACTCTTGAAATGTTGCTTCAGACAGACCCGACTCAGTTGCATGTTCTTTCTAAAGCAGCGTGGGAAAAATGCCGTACCAGCTTTTCCATGCAAACGCAGGCTCCGAAGCTGGAAGCTTTCTTTAACAACCTGATATCTGGAACATCTGCATAATGCGTATCATTCTGGCAACTTCTTCTACAAATAAAAGCGGCGGTTCCCGTCAGGCATTATACCTTGCTCAAGGACTTAAGGCCCGCGGGCATGACGTTACTTTTTTTACGGAAACCAAAGCCGCTCTGCGTGAGCTTGATCCGGATATGAACTGGGGAGACTTGCCCAAAGATAAAAAGAAGTGGCGCAAAGCCGTTGAAGAGGCGCTTCCCCCCGTCGGAACGGATGGCCAGCCTGCCATCTTCCATGCATTTCATAACAAAGCAGTAAAAAAGGCAGCATGGTGGGGGGTTCTCTGGCGCAGACGTAACGTTGTATGCATCGGTCACAGAGGCGTTGTTTACCGTCCCGGCAATCCCCTGCCCTATCTTTCGCCCGGAATTTCGGCATTTATTGTCAACTCCAAGGCATGCGCCGATGTTCTGCGCTGGTATTGCCTTGGCAGCTCACGTATCAAGGTTGTTTACAACGGCATCCCGCATGACCGCAGCACTCCGCAACAATCTGCGGAACAGGCTGCAGAAACTATGGGGCTGTCTATTGCAGCAACCGATATAGTCTACGGCACTGTGGCAGGTGACAATCCCATTAAAGGAACAGAAATTTTACTGCGCGGCTTTGCTCAGGCACAACTAACCGATGCAAAGTGCATTGTCATTGGAGTGACTCCGAAAAAATGGCAACCGCTATGTGACGAGCTTGGCATCAGCAATGCTGTCAAACTGGTGGGAAAGACAGAATGTGTCGCAGACTATTTACAGCTTATGGATGTCTTTGTCCTGCCTTCACTAACCGAATCAATGCCTAATACCTTGATGGAAGCTATACGCATGGGGCTACCTGCCATAGCCACACGTGTGGGAGGTGTACCTGAACTTGTACAAGGTAACGGCATTCTCATTCCCGCTTCAGACTCCGATGCCATGTCCTGCGCACTGCGCGGCATACACAACACCCCGAAACAACGCGAAACATGGGCTGCAGCCAGCCGTGCTCTAGCACCGCAATATGATATGGAACGCAGAGTTGAGATTATTGAAAACATTTACCGGCAGCAGCTTAAAAGGCGCGGATTGCCGGATAATTAACAGTAGCCAGTTCATGTGCAACAGAAGCCTGCGGAGATTTGATGCTGACCTAAGGCAAGCCTATGTATGCAAAACGACCCCTGTGGCAAAAGCACATAGTTTTTTGCAGTAAAAACTCCCGCTCCGTTCAGCTTCCGGCAGCCTTCAGAATCAGGTAACCAAGGCTGAAACGTATCGCTGAGCAGGCAGAACAAGAGAGCCTGAGAACGCCCACCACAGCCGGAACAGCACTGATGATAACCAACAAAACGCAGACAAACAGCCACGGGACGCACGGGGGGGAGGTCATCCGCCTCGCTCAACTACTGGGAGTTGCTCCCGAGTCTATTCTGGACTTCAGCAGCAATGCCAACTCGCTTTGCGACGACCTGACGCGTTCTGTTCTGGATTCTCTGCCGTTAACGTATCAACGCTACCCCGATAGCGACTGTACAGCGCTCCGTCAGCGGATTGCCCGACACGAACATGCCGACGCGGAACAGATTCTGGCAGGCAACGGTTCGTCCGAGCTTATCTACCTTGCGCTTCAGACATTACGCCCTGCACGGGTGCTGATGGTCGCACCGATTTTTTCAGAATATGCCCGAGCCTGTGACGCATTCGGGATTGGCTATAAGCTGTTCTCACCCACGCCGGAAAGCGGTTTTGATGTAACAGAGGCAGATATGCTGGCGATCCGGCAGATGGTGGCAACGTACCAGCCGGACATGGCTATTCTTTGCACTCCGAACAACCCTGCCTGCACAGCTTATTCTGATATTGCACGGCTGATAGGCGAACTCCGCAGTCCTTACATTCTTATCGACAACAGCTATCTTGATTTTCTGTGGGGGACCAACGCCTATGTTCAGCATGAGATGCAGGCTTACCAAAGTTATGCAGCGCCGGAAAGCCGGATCATTTCCTTACGCAGCATGACCAAGTTTTTTTATTGCACCGGCATCAGGCTGGGCTACTGCCATTCTGACGCAGAAACAATCAGCCGCATGGAGCCCAGCAAAACGCCATGGTCGGTATGGGAAATTGCGCAACAGGCAGGCATGGCATTTATTGACCGCATCGACGAATACCGCAGTCGGCTGCCGGAAATGAGAAAAGAAAAACGAGAATTTGCAAAAGCCCTGCAACAAAGTGGCGCATTTGCCGACGGCAACATTTTTGAAGGGGCGAACTTTGTCACAGCCGGACTAAACGCGCATTTATCAGGTAAAGTTGTCTATCAGAAGCTGCTTAAGCAAGGTATGCTCGTGCGATTGTGCGATAACATACCCGGTATGCCCGCAAACTTCATACGCATGCAGGCACGCGAAAAAGCCGCGTGGCTTCCCTTAACAGAAGCGCTCAGTATCATAGTAAAACACACGGCATAGTGTTTCAGGCATTCCTGCCAGCCTTCAATTTACATTGTTTCTTTTCCGGCGGACTATCTGTACATTTAAAAAAAGCCCGCTTCCATAAAAGCAGGTCCGAAAAATTGAAAGTTTGCCGTGAAAAAATTTGCGGCAAGGCATAAAAAAAGCGTTACTCGTAACGCAGCCCGGGCAAAACGCTCCCCTTACATGGCTGATAAAATTCCTGAGCCCTTTTACGCCGTTAGACATCTGCGTTTCTGCCAGTATACAACATACCGGAATAAATCGGCACTATGCAGCTTCTGCGCGTAACAACTCAAGAGTCATTTCAAGCTCAGTAGCAACGGCATGTACCACCATTCCAACATGTTCCGGAGCCATACCCAGCCGCTCCCAGCTTTGCGGGTCAAGTCGCGGTACAAACTGGTCACAAGTGATGCTTGCGCCCATGGCATGCACTACCAGATCGGCAAAGTGCACAATATCTACGTCATCCATATGAAGAGCGTTCGCAGAATCTGCTACGGCCTTTTCCGGTTCATGGTGCCACGCGATGGCACTGGCAATTGCGGGCGGCAGATTCCACTTTGCAGCCAATCTATACCCCAGCACACCGTGATCAAACCCAAGCACACGTTGTTCGCACTCATGCAACATATCTCCACTGTGTGCCGACTCGCGCAGAGCGCCGCAAGCCAAGTCAGGCCTTTCACAGCATAGCGCAAGCCACCCGATATCATGAAGCAGACCGGCAACGAAAAGCCGTTCAGGCGTTTCACGGCCGATACAAATTCCAATTGTTCGCGCAGCCAGACCGCAAGCAACTGAATGCCTCCAGAATTCATCAACATCAATGGCTTGCGGGGGACGCTCATGAAAAAGCCCTAGCAACAGTGTTCCTGTGGCCAAGGCTGAAAGGCGTTTGGCACCAAGTATGGCAACTGCCCGGGAAACGGTTTCTACATGAACTTTCAGCCCGAAAAAGGCACTATTTACCAGTCTGAGCAAAGAAACGGTCAGCTTCGGGTCCATACTGATGGTCCATGCGACATCATCTACTGAAGTATCCGGATCTTCCAACTGCTGCTGAAGCTTATGAAAAACGATAGGCAAGGCGGGTAAGCGGGCATTTTCTAAAATGGAAGCAAGCAGGTCTTCGCAATCATCCTGTTCCGGGGGCAAAGGTACCCTGCTGCAAAGCCTGGGAATACCGTATGCAGCATCAGCAGCAGGTACACGCCAGTCTGCCCGTACAACAGAGGCATCGGACGCAATAAGCGCACTAACAGACCGGTGAAGCGCAGCAATAGCCGGATGCCCTGCATCTGCCGCCTTAAACCTGTGTCGCAACCAGTCACGTTGTACATCGTCCAACTGCAAACAATCCATACCCTCCCCCCGGGTGTCATAATTAGAGTGACACCCTACAGCTTAGGCAATAAAAAGCCAAGACCCCGATGGGGGGAACCATCGGGGTCTTGCCAAAATGAAGCGACTGAATCGAAGCCCGTGAAGCGAGGGACCACACGGACTCTAACACCGAGAAAAGCGGATAGCCGTTCTCTGTTTGCACTATATAAAGCACAAGCCGTGCCAACCCGATCAGAAGATAATAACCGATACAATACAGAATGTTACAACTCACAAGCACACCTCGGAGCCTAACGATATTTCGTTGACAACGATATTTCGTAACGATAAATAGTCGAAAGCGAGGTTTTCCTATGTCTGAAAGCATGCCCACGCGCATACATGATCTTGATATTTCACCGTTTCTGGACCTTATGCTGGCTATGGCCAGAGAACGTTCTGTCGAGGCTCTTTTAGACCTGACAGAGCGGGCTTACAGAGGTACCCATGTTATCAGCGGTGCTTTGTGGTTTTTAGAGAATCCTCCGGCAACGTCTGATAAAACGCAAAAATCCAGCCGTGCCCTGCGGCTGATGGCATACTCCGGCTGGACCAAGCAAAATCCGCGTGAATGGCGCCACAGCGAAGGCACGTATACTCTGGTGCCTTTCAGCGAGCCGGTTATCGGGCATTGCGCTCAGACAGGGCATCCTTCCCACGCAGAAAACAGCTCACAGTGGCAACGCCCCCAATGGGCGATTGACGAAGGTATTCATGCATACGCAACGTATCCGCTGATCTTTAAAAGCGAATTGCTTGGTGTCATGGCGGTATTCTACGATCGTCCCATGCTGGAAAAGCTGGCAGACGTCATGCGTATGCACAGAAAAATGCACACCATATTTGCAGACTCCCTTGCAGCCGCACTGGCAAACGCGCGTGCATTTGAAGAAATTCAGAGTCTGCGCCGTGAACTGGAAATGGAAAATGAGTACCTTCGCAGGGCTGTGAGCACTGCCAACAATCTGGGCGAAGACATTGTAGGCGAAAGCCCGACGCTGAAAAAAGTGCTGGAACAGATTGAAGTTGTTGCCCCCACAGATGCTACCGTATTGCTTCTGGGAGAGTCGGGCACGGGTAAGGAACTGTTAGCCCAAGCCATCCACTCTAACAGTCAGAGGCAGGATAAGCCGCTGGTGCGCGTTAACTGTTCTGCAATCCCGCGTGAGCTCTTTGAAAGTGAATTCTTCGGCCATGTCAAAGGTTCATTTACAGGCGCGGTGCGTGATCGTACGGGGCGCTTTCAACTTGCTGACGGGGGAACCTTGTTTCTTGATGAGGTAGGAGAAATTCCGCTGGAGCTTCAGGGAAAACTGCTCAGAGTGCTGCAGGAAGGAACCTTTGAACGAATCGGCGATGAGAAAAGTCGCTCGGTCAATGTGCGCATTGTGGCTGCAACAAACAAAGACCTGCTTGAAGAGGTACGCAAGGGTACGTTCCGTCAGGATCTGTACTTCAGACTCAGCGTATTTCCCATTAACACCCCGCCACTTCGCGACCGTCCGGAAGATATTCCCATTCTTGCCCGGCACTTTATTGCGAAAGCCAGCAGACGGCTTGGCATTCCCGAACCGCGCCTTCCCTACCGCAATATCCGCAAGCTTGCGGCATACAGCTGGCCCGGCAACGTCCGGGAATTGCAAAACGTCATGGAACGTGCCGTAATCATGGCAGACGGCGGAGTAATATCAGGCGAGACACTGCCTGAGCCGCCTCCCCCCGAAGAAATGCAGCAGCTAGCCGCCTCGTCACAGACGGGAGCTTACGGTATTACACGGCTGTCGCAAGAAGTTATCCGCGAAGACCAATGGGAAAGCCTGCAGAAAAAAAATATTGAACGGGCGCTGGCTGCCTGTAACGGGCGGATTCACGGGCCGGAAGGAGCTGCCGAACTATTGGGATTGCGACCGACCACGTTGCAATCACGAATAAAAAAATACGGCATTACAAAGTGATCATACAAAAAAGCCTGACAAGTCAGGCTTTTTTTATGATTTCTATTTTGCGCTTTCTTCCATATCCCGCAAATAGCGAAAAAGAGCGCGGAAGCTTTTAGGCGCTTTCGCCTTTTCCCTCTCTTTTTTGGCATTGCGCACAAGCTGACGCAGGTGCTGAACATCAATATCCGGAAATTTTTCAAGCAACTCGGGCACCGCATCTGCATCATCGTTCATCAGACGTTCGCGCATCTGTTCCAGATGATGAAACGCCTCGGACTCTGCCTGCTTACCTTCGCCAAGTGCGGTCAGACGCTCTGCAAGCCCTTCGGGGTCTTCCACTTCGCGCATCATGCGCCCGATGTACTGCATCTGGCGCCGCCGGGACTCATGCGTAGTCATGCTGCGATACTCACGCACAGCTTCCACCAGAAGAGGCGGCAGCCCAAGCGCTTTCAGGGCCGAGGCAGAAAGTTTGGTTAAGTCTTCACCCATGCGTTGCATGGCGGTGCTTTCGCGCTTTTTTTGCGACCGGCTTTTTGCTTCCGGCTCGTCCTCGTACATGTATTTATTCTGTTCTTTCATAAAACCGTTTTTAAGCCAGATAATTATCTAAAAAAATAAACGCGCCTTTGGCACCGGCTGTCAAAAGAATGCCAAAGGCGCAGTATTTACATTGCAAACTAGTTAACATACCGCCCGCCAGCCTTCATACTCCAAAGATGCGCGGGAATTTCGACATAGGCTTTGCGCTCGGTTTGCGGAATACCAATGACCAGCACCAGTACTCCACTGGTAATTACATGGTACATATGCCTGTACAGGCGGGCAGCAACTTTGCGATACAACTCTCTGCTGGCTGTGCCGTCTCCGATATACTCGACCAGTCGCTCAACTGCGCTGCCCAGCACTTTTTCTGCCCCGCTCAGCAGATGAATTTCATCTTCACGGATAGCGACAAGCATCTCACCTGCATAAAGTTTACGCAACTCTTCCCCCGGAGGCTCAAAGCGCTCTTCTGCAAGTTCGGTATCAAATATGTCCTGAATGCCCTCTGACTCCTGCCAAGCGCCCCTGAAAGGCCAAGTAAGGTATGTCATAACGCCCCCCGCAGCACCATTGTTCCGGTCAGTAGGCTGGCCTGCAAAGTGTCTCATGCCTTACCTGCTGCGTCATCGGCCTTACGGCCCACTCTGCCGTGCCAAACAGGAACCAGTGCCTTCTAAACAGTGCTTCATGTATTACCCCAAGCAAATATCGCACCGCTTTACAAAAAAGCTTATGTGCAAAGTAAATACGCAATGAGCCAAACCTGATAAGCCCCTTTCATCTTAAGCCTAGTACGGAAAAAACGGAATATTAATCCTGAAAATCCGTACAGGCGGACGTTTTTTCCTGCTTTTCGCTCAAGGCAAAACGCAGGGAATTATCAGAGTTCGGGCTTGCTAAACGACCATTGGCTTGAGGGAACTTCCACAAACAATTCATTTCCTGTCTCCGGCAACGCCAGAACCCCCACGATTGTCTGTGAACTATCTAATAAATACATAAATTCAGAAAGGCGACGCGCAACCTCTCCTCTGGCAACATTTGCATTATCCGCTATCTGTTCAAGCGCAGATTCAAAGGCTTTTCTGGCTTCATCATCCAGCATTATATTCTGACCGGTCAAAGGAACTGCCACCTCGTTGTACATGGCCTGCACCCTGCGGCGGATAAACTCCTGCTCCATGCTGAACCGCATACATCACCTCCGGCCTGAAAAACTGTAAAAAGGGCTACAGATAAATTCCCAGCAACACCCCGATGAATACAACCACGGAAATTACTCCATTCATGGTAAAGAATGCCATATTTACCCTGCTCATGTCCTCTGCAGAAATAATTTTATGCTCAATAAATAAGATAGCTGTCACTAACGCCCACACAGCAAAAAAAGGCCATGAGAAACCGGCCGCCCAGCCTGCCATAAGGAAAAATACAGATGTATTCACATGGCAGAAAGAGGACACTATCAGGGCAGAGCGCACTCCCACTCTGGCAGGAACGGAATGAAGCCCCGACCTTCTGTCAAACTCTTCATCCTGACACGAATACAGAATATCAAAGCCGGCCACCCAGAACAAAACGCCCCAGAAAAACAGAATTACAGCAACGGAAAAAACGGGCTCCACCGCTATGGAACCGGCAATGGGAGCAAGCCCCAGCACCGCCCCCAAAAAGAAATGACACCCCCATGTAAAGCGCTTGAACAGACTGTACACAGCAGACATAATCAGAGCCACAGGGGCAAGCTGCAGGCATAAAGGGTTCATAGCTGCACAGGCCGCTACAAAAATAACGCCCATTACCGCGATGAATGCCCACGTCTGCATGGGGGTTATTTCACCAGTGACAAGCGGCCGCCCCTGTGTACGGGGGTTCGCTTTATCAATAGGCAGGTCAATTACTCTGTTAAAAGCCATGGCAAAGGAACGAACTGCGACCATGGCAACGGTAAGCACCAGCATGGTGTACCAGCCGGGCCACCCGCCAGCGGCCATAAACGCACCGGCATAGGCAAAAGGCAATGCAAAAACAGAATGCTCAATCTTCACCATGCGGCATACCGCACCGAATTTACCCAACAGATTCATGAAGTTCTTCCATAAAGTTATTGATTGGTCCGTTGGCTGTTCTTTGCTCCAGCCACTCAGAAAAAGCTTTGAACTCGCTTAACGCCGACAGTTGTGCCCCCCGCCGCTCCGCATCCAGCGCTGCATAGTTCGCAAAAAGCAGATTGGCCACAATAGGATCAAGGGCGCCTGTTTCGCAAAGCTCTGTCAGCACGCTGCGGGTCTGCTCTTCCGTCATACCAGACCGATAGGGCCTATCTTCGGAAAGAGCTGTAAAAATGTCCGCAACAGCCATAATGCGCGAGCCAATCTCAAGTTCCGGCCCTTTCAGGCCATGAGGATAGCCAGAGCCGTCAACACGCTCATGATGCTGAGACGCCCAGCGGTTCACCCGTTCCAGTCCCGGAATCTCGCCCAGCACCTCTGCCGTGCGCTCGGGATGGGTTTTCATACGATGAAACTCATCTTCACTTAACCCTGCAGGCTTTTCCAGAATTTCACTGCTAATAGCCAGCTTTCCAATGTCGTGTAACAAGCCGGCCAGATAAATTTCCAACTGCTCTTCTTCTGTAAAACCGCTCAGCTCCCCCAGTTTTCGGGCACATGCAGCCACTCCGCGTGAATGCGTAGCTGTAAAGCGGCTCCGGAAGTCAATGATATGGGAAAAAACTGCAGAAAAATCCAGCAGACCTTGCGTATCAAGCGTTTCACACGCCATCGCAGGGTCAAGGCGATTGAGCAATGCCCACGGCGACGAAAAACATTCGTGCAATGAGCCGCGCATAGATGCGCGGCGCAACGCTGCAACATAGTCGGGATGAAACATTGTCCCGGCATTTCCGGCCAGTTTTATCACGGCGTCATCCACGCTTTCAACAGCGCCCCCCCTACGGGGCAACATCACATCAAGCCGGTCTGCAAGATTGATAATATTTGCCTGCGACAAATCAGGAGCAATACTTTTAAGCAGATTATAGCTGGTATGATGGTGAAGCACCAAACGCGCCACGTCAGCCAGATGCGGGCTGAGGCTTAAAAGCGCATACCCTGCCTGTGAATGCGTAATCCCGTCTGTTTCAAAGCTAAGCGCCTCAAGCCGCCCTTGCAATGAAAGCGCACCGGCATCATGGAGCAAGGCAGCAAGCAACAAGTTACGCCTGTCTGCCAACGGCAGCCCCAGTTCAACAGCAATGCTGTCCGTAAGGCAGGCAACACGTGTATGGTGGTGTGAAACTTCTCTGCTTACAAGGTCCAGCGCCTTGGCAAGAGCCCACACCATTGGAAATAATCCAACCTGTAGTCTGGATTTCATGTTTCATCTCGTACTCTCATACCGCCCCCGCCGCATGAGACATGATATCGCGTTATGTGCCGCAGTCCGCTTTGTCGCCTTGCAGCTTGGCAACTGCATGAGCCAGAGCAGGGAGTACGGCTTCTAAATTTTCTGTAACAGCCTTACGGCTTCCGGGCATATTAACAATAATTGAGTGCCCTAACGTTCCGACCACCGCACGCGAGATAACAGCGTGCGGAGTTTTACACAGACTCGCAGCCATCATGGCATGTTCAAAACCGTGCAGTCTCTTTTCTATAACTGTCAGAGTCGCTTCAGGAGTAACGTCACGAGGCCCGAGCCCCGTACCGCCTGTAGTAAAAATAAAATCATAACCTTGCGTCAGGGCAAGATCGACAAGAAGAGCTTTCAAGGCGGAGCCGTCATCAGGCAGCATATAGCCCTGCACATACCCTTCGGCAAAAGCCTGCTGAAACATCGCGCCGATGGTCGGCCCGCTGGAATCAACTCTCTGACCGGCAGCGCCCTTATCAGAAAGAGTCACCCATGCTGCCGTCAGTCCAGAGCCCTTTGCAACGCCTTTGTAGACACCGCATTCCGCGTCAATCGAAAATGCCACAGTATATCCATAAACAGCATGGTCGCGAGCGCCGGAGACAAGAGGCACACGTCCCGTAATCCGCAGAAGATGCTGTCCCGCAGAATCCGCAAGCACGGTTCCGACGCGCAAAGGCACCGGCACTCCGGTGGCAATATCTTTCGCGGATTCAAGCGTTCCTGCACATACGCCCTGTAGCGGGTCGTCACTGCTTATAGGATAAGCGGACACTATGGCAGAAGCCCCTGCAGAACAGGAGGCCTTCAAAGTCAGGCTATAGGAAACCGGTGACTGCATTCGCTCGCTCCTTAAAAGTAAAAATCGGGGTGCCATGTGCCGTTATATAAAAAACCCCGCACTATTCTGTCCGGCCTGCTTCTTTACAAAGGGCAGGAAACAAAATCCGGTAATAGGCATCCGCTGCATCTTTGCAGCCTTTCCGGTGATACAGATGCGAAAACTGCTCATCACATTCCGCCTTGGCATCACGCACCTGCTCCTCGATTCTATAGTCCTGCACCGCACTGACACAGGCTTCGACAGAAGGATAAACATCACCGGTCAACGAAAAATCTTCGCGGGCCATGGCGCAACCGGGCACACAGCCTTTTACTGTCATTCGCGCAAGTTCATCGTCACGGCGGCAACGTTCAAGGCAAGCATTATAGAGCGTCCGCTCATCAACCTGTACCCGCTGGCTGTCGGAACTAACGGCACTTCCACCAGTGTGGTTGCCTGCGCTATAGGACGAACCGGAACCGGTCATGCAGCCGCAAACTACCAGCAAGACTGTTAAAGCAGCAAAAGCAAATACGCAACGCTGAATCATAACCCAACCCCGAAAAAATGTTTATTGCAAACATGTTGCATAAAACTTTCAGATCAACGGCCTTGATCGAAAGCCAGTCGCAGACCGAAGGCAAGCATCAGGCCGCCGGCAAGCGCATCAAGCAGCCTCATTACCACAGGACGAAGCACAGCCCCTGCTCTGCCGCATCCCTTGCTGAGCAGAAAAAACCAGCAGATCGTCACAGCCACATGCATAAAGGCAAACCATACAGCCCGCCATGCTTCCGGACTGGCGCCCATAACCTGAGGAAGCACAGCCAGATAAAACACGGCAACTTTAGGGTTAAGAATATTTGTTATCAACCCTTCACGAAAGGCGCTATGTTTTGTCCCAGAAGTTGGCAATTTGCCAGCAAGGCTATCACATTGCTCGCTGTTGCCATCCGAAACGGGTGTACACGCACGTGCAGTTTCATGCACCGTTTCGCGCAGTCCGCCTGCCCGCCATACTCCGTAAAGAGCTTTTATACCCAGCCAGACAAGATACGCGGCACCGCACCAGCGTACCAAAGAATATGCCTGAGCCGAATGAACAAGCACAGCAGATAATCCCAGACCCGCCAATGTGGCGTGAAACAGCAGCCCGCTGGCAATTCCGCAGGCCGTCTGTCTGCCGCAGCCGGCGCCGCCAGTCAGCGCATTACGCAGCACAAGAAATGTATCAGGCCCCGGCGTAACAGTAAGAACCAAAGCAACACCGGCCAGCATAGCCATTTCAGGAAGCAAATTAATTACATCAGCAAATGCAGAGGCTAGAAACATACACACTTCCTTATCAGCCAAGTACAGCAGCAAGCAATATGATGCATCGTAAAGTCACTTGCCCCGCCGTAGCAAGAAGAAAGCTACTGCAGAAAACAAAAGGCGACGGCCCGCCAGGAAACCGCCGCCCGACCCTACATCGGGTCTATAAAAACAGGCACGCCCGAAGAGGCGGCACGCTGTTTAAACCATGATTACAGAATCTGACTGAGGAACAGCTTTGCACGCTCATGCTGAGGACTGGTAAAGAAATGATCAGGGGTTCCCTGCTCGATAAGCTGTCCCATATCCATAAAGACCACCCTGTCTGCCACTTCTCGGGCAAAGCCCATTTCGTGAGTCACAACAACCATGGTCATGCCTTCACGGGCAAGCGTCTTCATAACATCCAGCACTTCACCGACCATTTCAGGGTCAAGAGCGGAAGTGGGTTCGTCAAACAGCATGACTTTAGGGTCCATTGCCAGAGCACGGGCAATGGCAACACGCTGCTGCTGACCGCCGGAAAGTTGGTCGGGGTATACGCCCTGCTTGTCGGAAATACCGACCTTCTTAAGCAGCGCCAGCCCCTTGGCTTCAGCATCCTTGCGGTTACGTCCCCGCACGGTCATCTGAGCCATTGTCAGGTTTTCCAGCACAGTCATGTGGGGAAACAGGTTAAACGACTGGAATACCATGCCCACTTCAGCACGAATCTTGTTAATATCGCAGGCAGGGTCAAGAATATTAACCCCTTCGATAGTAATCTCGCCCTGATCGGCATATTCCAACCTGTTCAGACACCGCAGGAAGGTAGACTTACCAGAACCGGAAGGCCCGATGACAACCACCACTTCTCCGGCTTTCACGTCCAGAGACACATCCTTAAGCGCGTGCAACGGCTCAGGAGTGTAGAATATCTTGTGTACGTTTTTTGCTTTGATCATCGAACCGCCTTACTTTCCAGATAAGAAACAAAAACAGAAAGTGTGAATGTCAGCAACAGGTACATAAGCGCACACAGAATCCACAGCTCAAAAGGCTGCAACGAAGAGCTGACAACTTCACGGGTTGCCTTTGTAAGATCGCGGATTGCGATTACGCCGAGCAGCGAAGAATCTTTGATAAGGCTGATAAACTGTCCTGCCAGAGGAGGCATGATACGGCGGAACGCCTGAGGCAGAATAATCTTGCGCATAGCCTGATTATAGTTAAGCCCCAGCGAACGCGCGGCTTCCATCTGCCCGCGATGGACCGACTGGATACCGGCACGGACAATCTCGCCCACATAGGCACCGGTAAACATGGACAGCGCAAACACGCCGAACCACATTGCAGGAACAGGGCCCATGCCCACTTGCTGAAGCATATTGTTCACCAGCGTACCCGCAACAAAATACCAGAGAAAAATCTGAACAAGCAGCGGCGTTCCGCGGATAAACTCGACGTATGTAATGGCGCCCCACTTCAATGCGGGGTTGTCCGAGATACGTGCAAGGCCGGTCAGCACACCAAGCAGAATACCGAACACAATCGAAACCAGGCTGACCTCAAATGTGACTTTGAGACCCTGCAGCAGCACCCCGGGTTCACTGATACGGTACGAGCCAAGCACATCGCCCATATATACATAGTCACCGGGCGAAAGGGTCACAGAAGTGCCGGCGTTAAGGCGCTGCTCTACCCGACTGCCCCCGTCGTCCTCCAGCACCACAAACTCGGCGCCGTTTTTATTGATGACTTCCTGCAAAGTGCCCTGCTCTTCCGCACGCACTTCAACACTCTTTTCCACCCAGAAGTACTGGGGAATGCGGTTCCACCGCCATACATACTCAACGGAGCTGGAGGCAACCCACATAAACCCCATCATGCCCAGCAGCACCACAACAAACGCCGCCTTCCAGAACATGTAGTACGAAGGGCTCTTAGGAGCATCCAGTCCTCTATAAGTACTCATAGTATGCTAAACCTCACAAACGATGTCGCCGCCAGCCGGCGGCGCAAATATTCCCGGCTCTGGGGGCGACGACGCAAAGCGCCGCCCTCCCGGGAACCAGGAATACGGAATGAATGTCAGGGCCGGAGTGCGCACACTCCGGCCCGTCAGTTGGCTTACGCCGTGATTACTGAATCTGTTTCTGCCACGCGTCGGACATCAGCCACTTGTCTACCATACGCTGGTAGCGGCCGTCGTTCTTCAGCTGGAGCAGAAAGTGATTAATAAAGTTGGCAAAATCAGGATCGCCCTGCTTATAACCGATAGCCATAGGCTCGAAGGTGAAAGCTTCTTCCAGCAGGAAGGTTTTATCCTTGCCGTGCTTGGACTGGAACACTTCGTTTACAGGACGGTCGTAAACAAAGGCATCCGCACGGCCGTTCACCACTTCCATGGCGCAGTCAACTTCTTTGTCAAAAGACTTGTAAGTTGCCTTGGGCAGGTGCTTTTTAGTGGCTTCCTCACCGGTGGTGCCCATACGGGAAACAACAGTGAATTTAGGATCATTCAGATCGCGGTAGGACTTTACAGCACCCTTATGCTTGGCAGAAACCAGCACGGTCTGTCCCATAACCAGATAAGGATCGGAGAAACCGATCTTCAGGTTACGTTCCTGAGTCAGTGTCATGCCGGAAATAATGACATCAAACTTGTCGGACAGCAGCGAAGGAATCATACCGTCAAAGTCTGTGTTTACAGGCACAAACTTAACGCCCATTGCCTTGGCAAGTTCTTTTGCAAGGTCAATGTCAAAGCCGACAAAGTTACCGGACTTGTCAGTCATCTCAAAGGGTGGGTAACCGGCGTCAAAACCGACACGCAGCTCGCCACGCTTCAGGATATCGTTGATAACGGACTTTTTAGCCACTTCGATGTCGCCTGCGAAAGCCGGAACCGCCATAACAGTCACGAGCATAAGCAGAACGAGCGCCTTTACAAATTTCATCAGGACACCTCCAAAATTTTCCCGTACGGCCCCCAACGGGCCTCTCCTCACTAGTACTTGCCTTCGGTCAACACTTCCTTGATGATCATGTCCTTGCGGCATACAGGGCACTTGGGCATTGGCTCCTCAGGCAAGGCGATTATCTGAGTCTGCCGACACTTCGGGCATATCACTTCCACAAACTCCCGCCGATAGCGGTTCTGCAGCGGTTTAGTGTCCTTGTTCATAACTCACCTCGTAGGATGAAAAACAGGTAATACAGCAACGGAATATACGTTGCTGACAGACCGGACATTCTTCGCGAATTTATTTCTAAAATCAAGAAAAAACACACCCCGCTTTGCCGCAGATACACAAAAATGCAAAAAAGCGTCAGACGTTATTGCCGGACGCTTTTCTTAACCATACTTATAGCAACCGAAATCAGACAAGACCAAGCTGCTGCATAACAAGCAGACGGCGGCCACCTGATTCCATCAATTCCACGATGCTGTCCACATCTGCAACCGTCGCCTTGCGCAGCGCTTCCACGTAATCACTGACGGTATGCTCCGCCTGCCTGTAATTACGCATAACCTGACGGACATCACGCGTATGCGCCAGTTCATTCAGCCATCCCATGCCTTCCTGATATACAATGCGCGAAGCAATATATGCGCTTATCAGAGAGTACTGGTGCCGCAACGGAACCTGCGTAAAGATCCTGTCCCGATACTGCTCCACAAGAACCGCGGGGCAATATTCCAGGAGCAATTCGCACAATAACGGATCATTCGCGATATCAGGCTGATCGACAACAAAGCTGCTGTACAATGCGTCTGCAACACGGTTTATCTCAGTAGACAATTCCACAGAAATCTCATGCAGAGGCTTGCAGTTATCGCACTTTTTGCGCTCGCGCAGCAGCAGGCGGGCCTCATCACGCGCCCGCTTTCGAAGAATTTCAAAAACACCCTCTACGTAATCTTTTTTATTCGCAATAAACTCATCTTCGGTCATGACCAGACCGCCCAGAATTTCATACGAAGAGCAGATTACACCGGTTTTGTTCGCTGAAGAACCATGCACAATGAGCACGTCTTTTTCTGCTATCTTCTGACGGGCATCCGGCGAAATAAAGAGGTTTGCGCCCTCAACGATCGCTCTGGCAGAAGGCGTGCCGCTTTCATCAAAAAAGTCACGCCAGTTCTTCATGTTGATGGTATCAGGTCTGCCGCCGGACGGAATGAATATATCGGCAACGGCTTTGTTATGCAGCGTGTTGCGGATACGAGCATTTTCCGGAGTGTCGGCACTGACAACAAACGCCCCTTCTCCAGTAAGCTTTGTTCTGTCGAACGCATCTATGGACTTTTGAATTTCGATAAGCCTGAAAAGCTCATCCCATGCAAGTCCGTCCGGATCATATGCCGCACCATGGCCATCTGTAATAGCCACAACCCGTGCATTTTCACCGTAATCCCTGTGCAGAATTTTCATTACATTACCGGCAACGTCGCCTTTAGGTCCGCCGGTAATCTTGCAGGTAAAGCGTTCCTGTTCCGGAGCAATGCCCATGCTGCGCAACACCTCGTCCGCAAAAACCATTACCCCGAGGCTGGTAACGCCAAACTCTTTGTGGTTAATGCCCGCTTTGGGCTTGGAGCTCATGAAAGCAGAAGGCCAGCGATACCCGCGTTCCCTTGCACGTTTGATAGTCCACTCAATATGTTCCGGCGTAATGTGTTCGTCCGGCCCGAGGTAGATGATTTCCTCTTTGCCAAGATAATCCACAACGCTTGAAAGCGCGGGCGAATCTTCGCCGGTCAGAATAATATCCAGCAACGAATTGATCATGCTGTACACGGCAAGATTGATGTCGCCCCTCGGCCCAAGCAGCATAACAGCCTTTGAGCCGCCTTCAGGGATATCCTTATTTTTGTAGTGCTGAGCACGAGCCAACGCTGTGACTTCATCGTATAGCCGGTTGGATTCCAGTTCGAACTGCTCCTGCGTGCGCGTTGTAACCACACGCACACCGCCGCGCGCCATATCGCGGTATCGCACATGGAATCCCTGCGCATACGGTCCGTGAAAAAAGAAAACCCCGTAAGGCTGGTCTTCCTTGGGGCAGCCACCGGAGCATTCCACCATAAATGCGGAGTCGATGCGGAACGACAGACCGTAAATCTGATCCAGATAATAGTTGGTCCGCAGAGTATTACGGAAGAAACCGTAAATAATGTTTAAAATCCGGCGTTCATTTTCTTCAACGCACTCATCAAGCATGGTGCCGATCATCTGTTCCAGCTCGGCCAGCATGCTCTGCCTGTTTCCGCGGGATGGATCAAAGCGTGCCTCGAAGTACTCCACAAGCTTCACAATCTCATCGCGACGGACCAGCGCCACGTTCACCACGTTATCGGCAGTGTAGGCCCACAGGTTATCCTTCACCAGAAATACATGTGCAAACTCACACGCTGCCTGTAGCAGCATAACCCGCTTAAGCGGCCACCCTTCTTCATCCGCGTAGCGTTCAAGATCGTGGGGAGCAAACCACTTTACCAGATTCAGTTTACGGGTCAGTTTATGCCAGAGTTCAGAATCCGGCAGTACAAGATCGTTTTTATAGCGCACATAAAAACTGAGTACAGCAAAAGTCTTTCCGTTTGTCAGAGTAAATAAGTCTCCATATGCTCTGCGTATGGAAAGCCCTTCCCTGTTCAGAATTTTCGTCACCTGCAACAGCAAACCGGTGCTGGGCGGATTTATCATCGCAATGGCAATGCGCGATTCTTTATCCGTCGAGCATTGCTCCAGCGAAACAAAAGTATCCTCGCTGTCCGTCAGTTCCTGCATGGTACGGTAGTGCCGTACAGCGCGGGAAGGTTCATACTTCTGCACATAGTCGCTGTTGGCCCCGGCCAGAAAAGCGACATAATCTTCCCGTTCGTCTTCCCTGATAAGACCTTCGGCAATGGAGACATTGACAGCTTCGGCAAATTCCGCTGAATCCTGCTGCGCCTTGGGCTGCTCCGATAATAGAATTGTGCACAGCTTCAACTGCCCGTCGTAACTGGAATACAGACGGGCTGTTTCAATGCTGTCGCCTACGTGCCCCTGTAAAATTTCAAGCAGGGCCACTTCGCTGCCTTTAGGAGCAATGTAAGTGATTGTCTTTCGGTCGGGGGCGACCAGATTGACCGTATGACTATCAGTTGTCACACGTCCGGAAATGATGGTCTGCAGGTGCTGGACCTGATCGTCTGTGGAGTGAGTTTTGAAATAATAATCTGGCATATTGGCGTAAAACCACGGGACAACGCCATCTGCCACACTGTCCAGTCCGGTTTTGACTGACTTCAGAACGTTGCCAGCCAGAGAATCGTGTGTAGCCATGCAGTTCCTCCTTGCCTAGCCGCTCACTATATAATTGCAGGCAGAATACCGCATCATCGCGCAAGAGCAACATTTTTTTCATAAACTAAATATAATCTCCGGCCCGCTTCCTTATACACTGGACACTCCAGAAGGCTTGGTTCACAATACAAACTGGACGATAACTCTTTTTTTTCAAGCATACGGAGCCGCCATGGCAGAAATGAATCAAAAAAACGGCATGATCGTGGATACGGTTGTGGAAAACGGTGACACCACGACTATATTCTTCAAGCCTGAGGATTCCGAACGCTTCAAAGCATTCCGCCCCGGCCAGTTTGCCACCATTCGCGTGATGACAGACGAAGGCTGGAGTGATCCGCATCCGTTCACTATATCCGGCGCTCCCGGCGATACGCTTCGCATGACAATCAAAAGAAAAGGACACTTTACCGACAAAGTCGTCCCGCATCTTAAAGCCGGCATCCCTATTCAATGCGCCGGCCCCTACGGGGCCTTCTGCCGCGATATTGAAGGGCAGGAACAGATTGTCTTTGTGGCTGGCGGGGTTGGCATCACGCCGTTTTTAAGCGTTCTGCGCCACTTCCGGAATACGGCTGCCACAAACAACATTGTACTTTTCTGGTGCAACAGAACATATGCCAATGCTTTTGCCGCGGCAGAACTGGAAGAGATGGCAAAGGAGCTGAAGCTTACGGTAGTGCACATCTTAAGCAGAGAGCACAAGCCGGACCTGTACGAAGAGGAAGAGAAGCCGCAAATCCGATTTGAAAAAGGCCACTTTTCACGCGAGATGCTGGAACGCCATATCAAATCGACGACAGCTTCATTTTACTTATGCGGCCCGGGCCCCATGCAGGAGCATGTGCTCGAAGAAATGGCCGCATACGGCATTGCACCTGAGAGCGTGGCCAAAGAGCTCTTTGTGTTTGAAAAATAACAAGCAAGCAGACGTTACACCTGCCTACTTCCTCGCTGCCTCTGTAAGGCCACGCTGAAAAGGAGTAAGACGGAAAGTAGCCCCCTGCTTACGGGACGAATGCCAGCTACCCTAGCAGAGTATCATCAAGAGACAGGAATTTTTCCACTGCTGCTTTTACAGGCCCCTCAAAGCCTATGCCAACCCTGATGCCCGCTTCGGCAAGCGCAAGTTTGGCCTTGGACCCGCAGTCGCCGCACAGTACGGCCTGTGTTCCGCGTTCGTGCAACAAAGCGGCGACCTTTCTCCCGGCTTTTTCGCGTTCATCACGAAAAGGATTCTGTATTGCTTCAAACTGCATATCTTCCACTGAAACCAGAATATACCAGTCCGCTCTGCCGAACACAGGTTCGACTTTGGCACTCATCTGCGCACCATCGGCAGCAACAGCAATAATCATCAACCCTCCTTATTCTTTGTGCCGGACCACATCCCCCTTAGGCAACTTTTTACCGCTGCAGGCGATGCTCCACAGCGATTCTGCGCAAAACAGCAGCCGCACTTTTAGGGTCGTCACTGGCACATATGGCAGACACCACAGCCACACCATCGGCACCTGCCTCAAACACATCGGCGGCGTTATGCTCATCTATTCCGCCGATGGCTACCAGCGGGCAGAGGGTGCGCGTACGCAACACCCGCAGCCCTTCCAGCCCCCATGGAAAAGAAGTGTCCGTTTTAGTAGGTGTTTCAAAAACCGGACTTACGCCCATGTAGTCAACGCCGTATTCTTCGGCCTCTGCCACATGCGTCAGGGATTCCACGGAAAGACCGATGATGGCATCCCGTCCCATTATACCGCGCACATCCGGCACAAGCATATCACTTTGTCCCACATGTACACCGTCCGCTCCGCAGGCAAGTGCCACATCAACCCTGTCGTTAATAAGCAACGGTACACCCGTCAAAGAAAGACGGGCTTTCAACGCACGGGCGAATTCCACAAATCCACGGGTATCCGTGTCCTTTTCACGCAGCTGGACAATGCTCGCGCCGCCGGAAACAGCACGAAGCACTACTTCATCCAGCGGACCGGAAGCGCATAACCCCCGATCCGTTACCAGATACACTGAATAATCGGGTTGCTGCCTCATTTCCATTCAACCTTAACGCCTGCTTCCACATCAAGCGGCTGCATACCATACAACGCATCAATGAAGTTTACCTGAAAACTGCCCGGACCTTTTGCCTTGCGGGCAGCGATTGTCCCGGCTACCGCCATTACGGCCATACCAGCCACAGCACCCTCGAAAGGATAATCCGCTACCGCAGCATGAGCACCGACAATGGCAGAGGCAGTGCAGCCCATCCCGGTTACTTTCGGCATTATATCGTGACCACCGAAGATGAGGGCTTCCCGTTTGCCGTCGGTGACAAAATCCTCTACCCCGCTGACAACAACCGTACAACCATATTGCGTTGCGATAGCGCGGGCAGCGTCCGCTGCATCCGAAGCTTTATGGGTACTGTCCACGCCTTTGGTTGCGCCTTTAGCCCCGGCAACTGCCAGTATCTCAGAGGCATTGCCCCGCAGAATCGAAGGCTTCAGTTCGGCAAGCAACTTTATGCTGGTTTCAGTGCGCAACACGGATGCTCCGGCACCCACAGGGTCAACAACAATGGGCACTCCGCGTTGCGCTGCAACATTTCCTGCCACAAACATGGCTTCAATCCACGGCAGGCTCAACGTACCGATATTCAGAACAAGAGCCGATACCAGCCCTGCCAGTTCTTCTACCTCTTCGCGGGCATGGGCCATAATGGGAGAAGCCCCCGCTGCAAGCAGCGCATTGGCCGTATTATTCATTACAACGTAATTAGTGATGTTGTGCACCAGCGGACCGCCGGTACGGACACGCTGAACCGCGTCCCAAACGAAATCATGTTCGCTCATATATCTGTTCCTTCTGTTTTACACTGTTGTAGTCCTGTCAAGGATAACGCGGACTGAGCATCGCGTCCATTCCTGACATACAATTATCTGCAGGTTGCGAAACTTTTTGTGATTCCTGGCAGATTAATTCCGCAGCGGCTTCACTCTGCCTTGCCGAAAAGGCGGCAAAAAACAAAACACCTGGGTCCGGCACTGCGGGCATCATGCTGGCAATACAAATAAAAAGGGCTGCCCGAAGACAGCCCGATAATAAATTGCGCTGAATGCAAATTATTCCGAAAGAGCTTCTCTCAGGCAGGAGCCAAGCCTGCTGATACCTTCACGGATAGTGTCTTCGCTGGCATTGGAATAGTTAAGCCGGAATGTATTTGTCGTTCCATCCACATAGAACGGTCTGCCGGGTACAAACGCAACATTACGTTCGATTGCGCGTTTGAAAATCTCTTCCGAATCACAGCCCTCGGGCAGTGTACACCACAGGAACATGCCGCCTTCAGGCTCTGTATACTGCACCTGCTGCGGAAAATGTTCCTGTATGGCCTGAACCATTACATCACGGTGACGCCCGTATTGTTCACAGATAGATGCAATATGAGAGTTAACATCATTCTGTGTCAGATATCGGTACAACACTCTCTGGTTAAATGTCGGAGTATGCAGGTCGGATGCCTGTTTAACCGTAACCAGCTTTTCCATAAGCGCAGCAGGGGCGCAAACCCAGCCTAACCGCAGGCCTGGGGCAACAACTTTGGAAAATGACCCCAGAAGCACAGAAGGCGCTCCGTTCATGTAAGCTTTGACGGGGGGCAGTTTTTCCCCCATGAAGCGTAACTCGCCGTAGGGGTTGTCTTCCACCAGCAGGCAGTCGGAAGCAGCAATCAACTCGGCTGTTCTGCGACGTGTTTCAGCATCATAGCTGATACCCGAAGGGTTCTGAAAGCTGGGTACAGCGTAAAAAAGTTTTGGCGAACCTTCGGCTAAGGCCTTTTCCAGTGCATCGGTATCTACGCCACCGGCAGCCAGCTCCAGCGGAGAAAATTTAACTCCGTACATACTGAAACACTGGATAGCACCAAGGTAGCCCGGGCGTTCCATCAACACAGTATCGCCTTCGTCCAGCATGGCTTTTGCCAGAATATCCAGAGCCTGCTGCGAACCGCCAGTAATAAGAATCTCATCAGCAGAAACAGTCATGCCTTGTTTTGCATAGCGGTCGGCAATCCATTCGCGCAGCGGCAGATAGCCTTCAGTGGTGCTGTACTGCAAAGCCTGAGGACCGCTCTGAGCCATTTCTTCCGCAGCTGCTTCTGCAAGCTGCTGCACGGGAAAAGATGCGGGATTAGGTAGGCCGCCGGCGAAAGAAATAACTTCAGGACGTGCGGTAACTTTGAGAATCTCGCGAATGTACGAGCGGTGCACACTATTCATTCTTCCGGCGAATCGCATTTCGTGTCTCCTTAAGCGAAGGCGGAGTTACAATTTTCTGTCTGCGTTGCCCGTTAATTCTTCAGACAACGCGGGGCCTATTCCCACAATGGAAATTCCATATCTATCTGCCAGAGAGATGCTTTCTTCTCTGTCAAAAAACAACGCCTTACCGGCCTGATAACAAAGGCAGGAATACCCGCCCTGCTGCAATGTGCGGATAGTGCCAAGCCCGAGGGCAGGCAGATCGATACGTTCATCCTGTCCGGGTTTGACTATCTTCAATGCCACGCAGCCTTCGCCGCCAAGGTCGCCCCCGCGACGCAACGTGGCATCAGTGCCTTCCAGCCCCTCTACCGCCACCACCATGCCGCGCTTAACGACGACACATTGGCCGATATCCATAGCGCCAATCTGCATGGCAATGGGCCAGCCGTAGCGTAAATCCTGCCAGTCATCCTCTGAAGGCTGCGTTTTTGTCAAAACCCCTTCCGGCCCGAGCAGCCCCGGCACAAGCTCTGCAGCCTGCACGATGGCAAGCCCTTCTGATTCCAGCTCGCCAAGAACAGCGCGCAGCAGCACGTCATCGCCTTTCGACCGCAGCTTGAAAAGAACTGTTGCCGCACGCATGTCCGGCCGCAAATCAAGGGCGCGCGGTTTGCTGATGGCTCCGGCAAAGCAAAGACGCTTTACCCCGTTATCCAGAAAATAATTGATCAGCTTGTTAAGCTGCCCCAGATGCAGCATTTTCCATTCGTCCACTTCCGCTTGCAAGGCTTCATCTGTGTGACCGTAAAAACCACACATGACAACAGCATGTCCTTCCTGGCGGGCGGCACGGGCTACCAGCAAGGGAAATTGCCCGCTACCTGCGATGATTCCTATACGTTCATGGCTCATGGATAATCCTGCATCTAAATGTCGTTAACACCGGAAGTCTTTAAAGGAACCGGAAAGATAGAGCAATATAGTCCGGCTCGTTAAGGCATAAAAAAGGGGAAAGAAGGCCACGCCCGCTTTCCCCTTTTGAGTTCAGTAACCGGCCGTGATTATTCCACGGACAGAATCCCCCGCTCACTGGCTCGGATAAATTCCACAAAGTCAATGAGTTCAGGGAACATGCCGTACTCGTATTCTAGCTGTTCCAACGCTTCCTTTCGGGGAGTATCGGAGTTCCAGACCAGACGGTAGGCACTTTTGAAAGCTGCAATCAGGTCGCGGGAGGCCTTCATACGGCGCAGGCCGACAAGGTTGGGGCCGTGTACTCCGGCGCGGTTGCCCACGGCCAGCATAAAGGGAGGCAGATCCTGAGAAATCCCGCTCATACCGCCCACGAATGCATTACGCCCGATGCGCACAAACTGATGTACAGCAGAAAGACCGGCCAGAATGGCATGATCTTCAACCGTGACATGTCCGGCCAGCGTAGCGCCGTTAGACATGATAACGCCGTTCTTGACATGGCAATCGTGTGCCACATGGGTGTAGGCCATAAGCAGGTTATCATCACCTATAACCGTTTTACCGCCGCCGCCTTCAGTACCGCGGTTAAGCGTGGCAAATTCGCGCACACGGTTACGGTCGCCCAGCACAAGCCAAGACTCTTCACCGGCAAACTTCAGGTCCTGCGGCTCGCCGCCTACGGCAGCATAAGAGTATATATGGTTGTCACAGCCCATACGGGTAAACTCTTTTACAGAGGCAAAAGCATCAATACGGCAACGGTCGCCGATGATGGTGTTTGCTTCCACAACCGCACAGGGGCCGATAACGACATCGGAACCAAGTTGTGCTTTTTCGTCTACAAAAGCAGAAGGATGGATATTTGTAGCCACGCTACATATCCTCCTTATTCATCACGGCAGCGGTCATTTCCGCCTCTGCAGCAAGCTTTCCATCAACATAGGCCTTGCCTTCCATTTTCCACAGCTTAAGCTTGTGGCGCAACAGACGGCAGTGCAGCTCCAACGTGTCGCCGGGGTAAACAGGCTTTCTGAAACGCACTTTTTCCATGCCTGTAAACAGGAACAACTTGCCTTCCACGCTGGTGTCGGTGCTTTTCACCACTAGAATACCACCTGCCTGCGCCAGTGCTTCCATAATCAGCACACCGGGCATAACTGGCACTTCAGGGAAGTGGCCCTGAAAAAAAGGCTCGTTCATGGTGACGTTTTTCATGGCGATAATGCTCTCGCCGGGGGTATAGTCCAACACCCTGTCTACAAGCAGAAAAGGATATCTATGCGGAAGCAGACCAAGAATCTGCCTGATATCAAGAATGCTTTTTGCCGTATCGTTCATCAGCTATCCTTACTTGAGTCAGCCTTCAGCGCCTCAAGCTCTTTTTCTATTTTTCTCAGTCGCTTATACATATCAGGCAATTTAGGCATCACGGTAAGCGTGCGCATGAACACATCGCGTTCGACTGCGGGCTGTCCGCCCATGGTCTTGCCTGCTTCAATGCTTTTTGCAACGCCGGCCTTGGGTCCCAAGGTAACATCGTCACCAATGGAGATATGCCCTGCAACCCCGACCTGTCCGGCCATGGTCACCCTGTTGCCTACCTGTGTACTGCCGGAAATCCCTACCTGAGAAACTATCAGGCAATCGTTGCCGATGGTAACGTTGTGGCCTACCTGAACAAGGTTATCCACTTTAGTACCATCGCCTACGGTAGTAACCCCGAGCACAGCACGGTCAATGGCGGTATTAGCACCGATTTCCACATCGTTACCAATTTCCACCCTGCCTATCTGCGGGATTTTCTGGATTCCATAATCGGTACGGGCAAAACCGAAACCGTCAGCTCCCAAAACAACTCCGGCGTGGAAAACACAATCGTCTCCCACCGAAGTAGCAGCCATCAGCGTGACATTGGGATAGAAAGTGCAGTTTTCACCAACGGTGCAATCTTCCCCGATGTAGCAACCGGGGAAAAAGGTTGAACCTTTGCCAACCTTGGCTCTGGCACCTATGTACACATTGGGGTACACGGTGCAGCCATCGGCAACTTCAGCTTCCGGATGGATATATGCCATATCGCTGATACCGGAAAAGTTACCCTGCGGTTTGGCAAACAAATGCAAGGTCCTGCCAAAGTCAAAGTACGGGTTTGCACTGATCAGAGCAGTTTCAACCTGATCCGCAAACTCTTCACTTACAATGACTGCCGCAGCACGCGTGCCAGCCAGTATCGGGATGTATTTCGGATTTGCCAGAAAGCTGAGCTCTTCAGGTCCTGCGCCTTCTAGAGTATTCATCCCCGAAACTTCGCAGTCAGGCCCTTTCAAAGTAAGCCCGAGAGCTTTGGCAATATCCGAAACTTTCATGACGGTTTTCAGCATGTGCTCCGTCTACTACTTTTTGGCACCGGCGCGCCAGATGCGGTTTACTTCCACCATCACTTCGCTGGTCACATCCAAAGCGGGGTCTGCATAGGCAACACCTGCATGAGTGGCATCAAAAATGGCAGCAAAGCCCTGTTTTTTTCCGTACTCGGAGCAAGCTTTTGCAATAACGGTAAGAATGTCCTGACGAATCTGTGCATCAGCAGCCTGAACCTTACGGGTAAAGGTACGTGCCTGATCTTCAAGGTCACGCTTCATGCGAACAAAATCGACCTTCTTGTCTTCGCGGGCTTCAGGAGTAAGTGCCGCAGACTGAAGACGAAGCTGTTCGGACATCTTCTTCAGCTCTTCAGACTTCTTGTCGATTTCTTTCTTTTCAGCGGAGAAATTTGCTTCCATTTTCTTTTTGGCTTCCGCAGCAGGTGCGCTTTCCAGCATCAGCTTCTGCAGATTGATAAGGCCGATTTTCTGAGGCTGCTGAGCGTGAGCAGGTGCAGCGGCAAAAAGAGAAAGTGCGACAAGCGCGAGCAGTATTTTACGCATTAAAGCTCTCCTATGAGTCTTTCCATTTACAATACAAATTCAAATAGTTATTGGCCCATTCAGAATTTCCGTACTACATTTCGCATAAAGGACTATGTGGAATAGCTCCATGCGGGTGCAACCGTCAAGCTATTCACAAAACCTACATGGAGGCATACCGGTTAATTTTCTTTTTGTATGCAACCACACCGTCCACAATGCCCTCAGCCATTCTCTCCAGATATTTTTCTGACTTAAGGCGTCTTGCTTCTGAAGGATTGGTGCAGTACCCGAGCTCTACAAGCACCGAGGGCATTTTAGCCCCCATTAATACATAAAACGGAGCTGATCGTACACCATTGTCACGGGTGGAATATCCGTATTTTTTCTTTACCGTGCCTATGACATTTTTCTGGATCAACTCAGCAAGATCCTTCGACTCCTGCATTTTCGAATTCAGCATAAGGTCGGTAAGAATAAACTGCAGATCACTGATACGTTTTTCACTGACAGCGTTTTCACGCGCGGCAACCCGCACCGCGCTGGCTGAACGCGCAAGGTTCAGATAGTACGTTTCAAACCCGTGAATTTTTGAGCTGTTATTGGCGTTGATATGAACAGATAAAAACATATCTGCCTTTTTCACATTGGCCATGGCAGTGCGATCTTCCAGCGGCACAAAAACATCTTTTGTACGTGTATACAGCACATTAAAGCCTTTTGCCTCAAGCTTTCTGCCAATAATTTTCACCATTTTCAATGTGTATTCGCGTTCCCTGATACCATTGTGCTGGGTTCCGGGATCTTTTCCGCCATGTCCGGCATCAATCATAATGGTGTTCAGCGTAAGCCCGAGTTGTTCTACAAGATCTTTCACCTGACCTTTGCTTCCGCTGGGAACCTGATACGGCTTAGGTGGAGCTTTCGGCTCGGGCTTGGTCTGTGCTACCTGTACAGAGTCTTCTGATTTGTCATCAGGCGAAGTCACATCAATCACAACCCGAAAGGGGTTATCCAATGTAAATACGTTATATTTACGCACCGATGAGAAATCGAGAACCACGCGGCTTACGCCATCGCGAGGTCTGCCTGTGCGAACCTCTTTAAGGATGCCGTCCGCAACAGTCTCATGGCTGCGAACAAGCTTTCCGGGGGTGGCGTTCTCAATATCCACATACAGCCGGTAAGGCTTTCCAGCTTTTCTATCTTCGGGAAGGAACTGGTAACGATATGCAACTTCTTTGCTGCATTCCAGAACCACACGAGTGTAATCATCACTGGACTGGTAACGGACATCAACTAGGGTAGCGGGCGGCCCGCTGCTTATGGTCTTGCTTTTGAAGATACGTGAAGCTTTTACAGGCTCGGCCTGAACAGGTTTGGAAACCTTGGGAGCGGGAGCCTTTTGAACAGGTTTCGGGGAAGCCTGCGCTGTGGCAGTCCCCTTACCGTCAAGTGACCGATGCAGAGCAAGGGCTTTATAATACATATCTCCCTGCTGATGGTCCCGCAGAATGGCATTCAGGTCACGGCGTGCAGCCGCAAGGTCATTCAGGCGGTCTTTGTTGACCAGTGCAGCCTGGTACAATCCGTCATCCGTCCATGAATGGGATGGAAAATGACTGGCAAGTCTGCCGTAGTAATCGACAGCTTTACGAAAGTCAGAAGAAAGGAAAGAACGTGCGCCTAACTCAGTGCGTGTTCTACCGGCATAAAACAAGGCTTTGGGAGCATAAGAACTACGCGGACTGCGTTTATACACGTCCACAAATTTCTGTTCTATACGAAGCCAGTTTTCACGATACTTGGCTTTACGCTTATCTTTGCTAAGGGCATGAAACTCACGCCACGCAGTATTGAACGAAGCATCAAGGGAAGCAGCATCCGCCTGAGGAACAGGCATGCACGCCAATAAAACCGCTATGATAAGACATTGCCACAGCAGACGGGGGTATAACCTTATAGACATAGGCATTATGAGATATCCATAAACGGCTGCAGCTTTCTGCTGCCGAACTGTTCTGAAGATGCCAGACAATACGGCATAGTATCATTTATCGCAACCCGCTGTATAAAGCTGCGATAACTCACCAGTCAAAAGACAACAAAAAAAGGGGATGCCATAAAGACATCCCCTTTGTTATCAGCTCAGATTAGAAGGTCTGGCCCATGGTAAACTCGAACTTGCCGCTCTTGCGCTTGCCGTCCACCTTGTTAAGCGGATAGCCGTAAGCAAAGCGCAGGTTGCCAAGAGGAGATTGCCAGCGGACTTCCAGACCCACACTGCTCTTGATCTCATCTGCCCACTCCTGTCCCTGTTCCGGATCGATAACGAAACCGGAGTCGAAGAAGGGAATAAAGTAGATGCCCATTTCATCATCGAAGTACCAGATGTATTCGAGGTTTGCGTATGCCGCGCGAGTACCGCCTATGCTGTCGTCGCTTTCGGGGTCTTTAGGCGAAATATCCCGCCTGTCGTAGCCACGAATAGAGTTGATGCCACCAAGGTAAATCCTTTCGTGCACAGGAATCTCTTCGCTGCTGTCGTTCTCGAACAAGGTTGCGCCACGTACACGCAAATGGATTACGTGGTCATTGGTAAGCTTCTGGAAGTAGCGTGCATCACCGAAGAGCCTGATAAAGTGGTCCGTACCCTGCAGCATGCCTCCGCCATAATCGATAGCACCCTTTACATACGTACCACCTGTCGGACGCATACGGTTGTCGATGGTATCGCGGCTGATGGCAAATCCGGTGACACTGGCGAGGTTGGTTCCTTCATAGTCACGGATAGTCTTTGCAGCGTCATCATCAACGTTAGAGTACTTGTACTGGTCAAGACGGTAATACCAGCTGGCACGAGTGTATTCACCCAGCGGGTAAGCAAAGCTCAGCACGCCACCGATGGTCGACTTGTCGTAGTCGTCCATGTCGCTGTCACGCAGATACGCGTTCACGCCTACCTGCAGCTTGGTGTCGTTGTAGTGAGGGTTGATAAAGGTAAAATCAAACTCGTTATCACGACCACTGAACGTAGCAGTAAGAGCAGCTCGGTAGCCTTTACCAAACAGGTTGGCTTCGCTGATTGAGCCGCCGATACCAAAGCTGGAGTACGTAGAATACGCCACACCAGCAGCAATCTGTCCGGTATTTTTCTCTTTTACCTTAACTTTCAGATCCACTTCTTCAGGATTGGAAGTGGGAATCATTTCAATATCAGCCTGCGCAAAGTAACCAAGGTTATTAAGACGCTGGTTACTGCGGCGCAACTTGCTGCCGCTGTACAGGTCTCCGTCAGTCAAACGCATTTCACGGCGGATAACATTGTCTCTGGTATGCTTGTTTCCTTCCACTTCCACACGGCGGACATACACTTTCTGTTTTTTATTGATAACATACGTGATGTCTACGATATCGCCGTCACGACGCTCTGTACGGAAGTTACTGTCGGCAAAAGCATAGCCGTAGTCGTTATAGTACTGAGTAAGCTTCTTGGTATCGTTCTGCAGTTCTTCGTAGTTGAAGAACCCTTCGCCGTTTGCGAACTCATCCATCTTTGTAAGTGAAAAGAGCTTTTCATCGGTATCGATAAGATCGCCACGGAATTCCACTTTACCAACTTTATAACGGGTGCCTTCTTTAACGGCAAAGGCAACAATAATACCGTCTTCTTCGTAAACGACATCCGCATCAGACACGCGGACATCCATAAAACCACGGTTCAGGTAATAAGCGCCGATTGCGGCACCATCACGCTCAAGATACTCTTCACGCAACACGCCTGTACCGGTAATCCACGAAATCATGTTGCGCGGACGCAGAGCAAGTTCGTCCAGAATATCACTTTCATCAATCTGCTCCGCACCGACAATGCGTACTTCCTTGATGTAGAGCTTCTGGCCTTCGTTCACAGAAAGCACAAGGCTGGCAGCCCCTTTCGTGCCTTCCACAACCCGATGCGAAACTTCTGCAAGATAGTACCCCTTCTGGCGGTACAGGTCAGTCACTTTAATAATATCCTGCGACATAAGCTTTTCGTTCATGACCGAGCCGGTCTTCGTACTCATGACGCTGAAAATTTCATCGGTATCAACCGCATCGGAACCTTCTACCGTAATCGCTTCGATCCGCGGCTTTTCCTGTACGGTATAAATAAGTTTAAGCCCGTCTGAGGTCTGCTCTGCCGTGGCTTTAACGTCGCTGAAATAGCCGAGGTCGTAAATGCGCTTAATTTCGCGGTTGATCATTTTAGGATCAAGCTTATCTCCCTTACGGGAACTAAGGCGCATAAGCACAACGTCGGCATCAAGAACTTTAGTTCCGCGGACTTCCACTTCAGCAATGGAGTCCTGCTTCAGCAGATTGGCAGCTACGCGCTGCGCCATTTCATCCACAGCGGGAAGAATATTGATGAGGCCTTCTTTCTGGATAAACAAAGGCTTTGCAGGCTGAACGCCCAAAGCCTCAACAAGGCGGGCGTCAAGGCTGATGCTTTCACCAAGCTGCGTAAAGCTACCGTAAAGTGCATAGTTTGCACGGGCCAGCAGCGACAAGTCACGCACAGAAGCAAGATCAAGAGTCTTCAGACCCTGCTCTGCCAGCAGCTTTTGTACTTCTTCACGGGGAACAACAGAAAAGCCCTGCGCGACCAGTCGTTCAATGACCAGATCAGGCAGGCTGTCTTCCAGATAGGCCAAGTCAGGCTCAGCATTTACTTCAAAAGGGAGTACAAGCACACGCAAGTTCGCGGGTGTGGCGGCATTAGCCTGAAAGGCCCCCAGACAAACCAGCAGGCATGAGGCCGCATAAAGCCACAGCCTAGCAATTCTGGTCATAAAGTTCTCCAGCTCTCAATTCTAGACGTCTATTCATGAGAGAAGCCAAGGAGCTGTTGTGTGTCACCACAACAAGCGTCATCCCCAACTCCCTGTTCAATTCCAGCAGCAGATTCCCTACGCTGTCACCGGTGCGTTCATCGAGATTTCCCGTAGGTTCGTCGGCCAGCAGCACCGCAGGACGCATAAGTATAGCCCGGGCAATAGCGGCCCGTTGTCGCTCTCCGCCGGACAGGGTTCCCACCTTGTGGCGAGCCCTGCCGGAAATGCCGACA
Organism: Oleidesulfovibrio sp.; assembly: GCF_047973035.1. Taxonomy (NCBI): domain Bacteria; kingdom Pseudomonadati; phylum Thermodesulfobacteriota; class Desulfovibrionia; order Desulfovibrionales; family Desulfovibrionaceae; genus Oleidesulfovibrio; species Oleidesulfovibrio sp. The sequence goes on along the minus strand of NZ_JBKEBF010000036.1, from coordinate 63,767 downwards.
AGCTCCATCGCTTCGGCTGCTTTTTTCAAAGCAACGTGACGAGGCACACCGGCAATGATGGCCTGCATAGCCACGTTTTCCTGCGTATTAAATTCCGGCAACAGATGATGAAACTGAAAAACAAATCCAACATCGTTACTGCGCATCAGCGCCTTCTGCCCCGCAGACATATCCGCAATATTCTTCTCCCTGAATAATACGGTGCCCCAAGAAGGATTATCAAGGGTTCCCAAGAGATGCAATAGGGTGGATTTACCGGAGCCGGAAGCTCCGACAACGGCAATGGAATCCCCTTCTGCGACATCAATGCTCAACTCTTTGAATATTATAACCTTTTCTGCAGGGCCTTGATATTCTTTTCCAACACCCTTGAGGTTATATAAAAACATATTTTTTTCCATTACTCGTACCGGAGTGCCTCTGCAGGTTCCAGAGAAGAAGCCTGTCGTGCGGGGTAAATGGTTGCCAGAAAGCATAGCAACATAGCTCCGATTCCGATAGCCACAAGATCCTGCCACTGCAAAAGTACCGGCAGATGATCCATTGAGTACACACCGGGGGGCAGCTTGATAAACTGGTATCGCTTAAGCAACCAGCAGACACCCATCCCCAGCACAAAACCAAGCGATGTCCCCACCAGCCCGATAATGCTTCCCTGCAGCATGAAAATGCGCCGGATATTTGTTTTGGTCGCGCCCATGGACATCATAATGGCAATATCTCTGGACTTTTCCATAACCAGCATCACCAATGTAGTAATAATGGAAAAAGACCCTACCAGCACAATCAGGGTAAGCATAATGGACATGCCGACCTTTTCCAGCTTGAGCGCTGCAAACAGGTTGGCATTCATTTCCATCCAGTTACGGCTATAGAAAGGATACCCGCCCAGCGCTTCAGTTACTTGCGTAGCAACCTTGTCGGCGCTGTAGATATCATCCACAACAATTTCCAGTCCGGAAACCGTTCCTTCAGGCATCCCGAGTAACTCGCGGGCAGAATCAAGCGAAACGAATCCTAATGAGGAATCGTATTCAAACATACCGGTGGAAAAAATTCCCACCACTTTGAAAGCAAGAATGCGCGGGGTAAACCCCGCGCTTGTTTTTTCGCCGGAAGGAGAAAGCAGGTTAACTCTGCTTCCTACAATAATACCAAGGCGTTTTGCGAGTTCTTTGCCTATCACTACACCGGGAGAACCTTCTCGTTCAAGGTCTGCCAAAGAGCCGGAGACCATACGATCAGCAATACCCAGAACACTGGGAGCAGTAGCAGGGTCGACACCGCGAAGCACAACCCCTTTTACCCCGTAGCGAGTGGAAAGCATAACCTCGGAATAAATAAAGGGGGTTGCCCCTTTCACCTGCGGTATGCCATCAAGCTTTTTGATAAGCTGGGGATAATCGGAAACACCGCCTCCGGCAGCCAGCGTGATTACATGAGCGTTCACGCCCAGAATCTTTTCGCGGATATCTACCGTAAAGCCGTTCATCACCCCCAGAACCACTATCAGCGACGCAACGCCCAGCGCCACCCCAAGTACCGAAATAATGGAGATGACAGAGATAAATGTCTGCCTGCGACGGGCAAACAGATAGCGCAACGCTACAAACAGCTCAAAACGCATGCTGTGGAATAATCCTTCCGTAAAATTGATAGAGGCGACGCGAACGCAGCCTGCTAGCTTTCCAGCTTCAGCAGCGGGAAGAGAATAACCTCGCGGATGGAAGCCGAGTCGGTCATCAGCATGACAAGGCGGTCAATGCCTACCCCCTGCCCAGCAGCAGGTGGCATACCATACTCAAGCGCTCGCAGGTAGTCTTCATCCATAAAGTGTGCTTCATCATCACCGGCTTCTTTTTCCGTTACCTGATCTTCAAAGCGCTTACGCTGATCCACAGGGTCATTCAGCTCGGAAAAAGCATTTGCCATTTCACGACCGGTCATAAACAGTTCAAAACGGTCGGTAACGTCGGGTTTTTTATCATTCCGACGGGAAAGCGGCGAAATATCAGTCGGGTAGTGATAAATGAAGTGAGGCTGAATAAGCTTATATTCTACATCAAGGTCAAAAAGCTTGGCCTGCAATTTGCCCAGCTTTTCACCTTCCATCACTTTTTCACCACGCTCGCGCACATATGCGGCAAGCTTGTCATAATCGTTATAAAGCTCGGGGGAATGACCGCCGATCTTTTCAAGAGATTCGTGGAAAGTAAGTCGCGTCCACTTACCGGGTGCAAGGTCAATTTCATCACCCTGATACGTGACGACAGTATCGCCGCACACTTTTTTTGCAATGCGGGCAAACAACTGTTCCGTCAGATCCATAAGATCTTCGAAGGTCGCGTAAGCCCAGTAAAATTCACACATGGTGAATTCCGGGTTGTGCTGCGTGGAAATACCTTCGTTTCGGAAGTTACGGTTGATTTCGAACACCTTTTCAAAGCCGCCTACAAGCAGACGCTTGAGGTACAGCTCCGGCGCAATACGCATATAAAGCTGCATATCAAGCGCATTGTGATGTGTAATGAAGGGCTTTGCGGTAGCACCGCCGGGAATCGGCTGCATCATGGGAGTTTCCACTTCCATGAACCCGTGCTCTTCCATAAAGTCTCTGAACTCACGCACAATCTGGCCGCGTTTGCGGAAAATCTCGCGGGTACGGGGAGTTACGATAAGGTCAACGTAGCGCTGGCGGTATCTTGTCTCGACGTCCTTGAGTCCGTGGTATTTTTCGGGGAGCGGACGGATAGATTTGGTAAGCAGTTGCACCACACTGCACTGAATAGTCAATTCACCGGTTTTGGTGCGGAAAAGCGTACCCGTAACTCCAACGATGTCGCCGATGTCAAATTTCTTAAAAATGCTGTACTGTTCCTGCCCGAGAGTATCACGGGAAGCATAGCACTGCATTTTTCCACTTTTATCCAGCAGGTGAAAAAAAGCCACCTTGCCAAAAGAGCGGCTGGAAACGATACGACCGGCACAGCTGAATTCCTGCTCGAGATTTTCCAGCTCTTCGGCCTCAAGGCCTTCATAACCTGCCAGAACTTCTGCCAGATCCGTATCTTTATTAAAGTGATTGGGGAAAAGTTCTACCCCGGCGTCCAGCATGTCACAGGACTTGGCGACACGGCCTTTAATGACTTCGTTCAGTTCGTCACGTTCATCAAGCCTCGTAAGCATGGGCATAAAGTAAGCAGAATGCTCGGACTTGGTGGGAAGCTTGATTTTTTTGCGGTTTGAGGAATCTTGATTACTCAAGGGAAATATCTCCATGCTCTTTTATTAGTCGCTAACGCTGAATCGGGTATGGGTATTCCAATTGAGTCGACTCGTCAAGGAACCCTGACCCTTCATGGCTTTTTAAGATTTTTTTCATTTCGCGACATTTTCTGCTTGACGAATACGCCGGTTCTCTATATCACTGCCCTTCGCCGGACATGAGTTGTCCTTACAACACTCCCTGGTAGCTCAATAGGCAGAGCGGGTGACTGTTAATCACTAGGTTGGCGGTTCAAGTCCGTCCCGGGGAGCCAGAGAATTTAGCCCTTACTTCGGTAAGGGCTTTTTCTTTTTACGCTTTCCCACCCGCACGAACAGTCCGGCCTTACGTCAAAATATTTCTGCAACCAGCACGCATCATTTCCACATTGGCCAGAGGGCACGAAGCTACTCTTTCTGACTTTATAGTGCCTGCCCCCCCCTGCAAGCACAATTCACTTGCATCTCATTTTGTCGCTGGCGCCAACCCCCCAGCCTCCTGACACTCTGCATCAATATAGTAATACCGCAATCCCCCAAAATGCATTCAGCGTCAGACGGGCAATGCGAAATATTTTTTCACCTTTTTCTTTTTTTGCTTGACGCCTGATTAGATACCACATATACACCTCCCTCGTTGAGCGAGACAGCGTTCAACGACATACTCCCTGGTGGCTCAATAGGCAGAGCGGGTGACTGTTAATCACTAGGTTGGCGGTTCAAGTCCGTCCCGGGGAGCCAGAGAATACAGCCCCTACTTCGGTAGGGGCTTTTTCTTTTTCCTATCACTTTTTTCCTGCAACTTGTTTGTGTTATTCCAGAACATCCGGCAACTCAGACTTGACGATTTTGCCTGCGCTACCTAGAACATGGAACAATGTAACACGCCGGAGACGTTGCTCAAGCAAGGCAACCTGTACGCCCTTCTAAGCCGGCCATGTCATTTTCAGCAGATAAACACGAGGATATACACATGAAACGGTTATTACTTGCCAGCGCTTTTATATTAATCAGCGCGGGGCCCCTTGCCGCCGGTGAGGAATTCGGCCGCATGGACACCAACGGCGATGGAGTAGTCAACTGGGAAGAATTCTCGGCTGCTTATCCATCAATGCGCGAGCCTGCTTTTGCCGCCATTGACACGAACAATGACAAACAGATGAGCCATGAAGAATGGCACATGTTCCGCGATCGTCACGGCAAAGACGGAAAAGGGATGGAAGGCATGGACTCTGCTTCCGGCATGAAAATGCCACCGGAAGGCATGACCATGCCACCGAAGGGAATGATGAAAAAGGAAGGTGGGAAGCAGCTTATCATGCCCCCTTCAGGACAGAAGCCCGAAGGCGGAAAAATGATGATAGAGCCCCCGAAAGAATAGCAAGATGCAAGGCCGGTTTATCCGGCCTTTTTTTATGCCCGTATCAGGACACAAAAAAAGCGTAGAAAGCCACGCCCAAAAACAAATTACCCGTGGCGTTTAGTCATCATCCGACAGTTCAGACTCTCCGATGATTTTACCCAGCGAACGAAGCTCTACGCTTTTGCCACTTGGCGCCAGCCTGAATTCGCACTGCGAAACAGGGCTGCTGACCACAAACGAGCGATTTTCAAATGTTACAATAACACCGGGATACACTACTCCGCTGACCTGAACACTCACAGATGACAATCGTTCGCGACATTGCTTCTTGAGGTCTTTCAATTTGGCATGCCCCTCTTTCGCAGCAACGGCAGCCTCCTGACGGATCATCAACAGCTTTTCGACAGCCTTATATTTATCCTGACGAGTCTGCTTCAATATCTCCTCATCACTTCCTGTTCCCAGTGCCTGATTAATTCTTTTTACAGCAGCTGTTTTTGTCAACACCTCTTCTTCCATATCTTCCAGAGCCTTCATGTCCAGATCAACGATGATATGAGTCCGCACACCCAGATCATTTCCCAGCTGCCCGGTTCGCAGCCCGCCCTTGCAGCGAAGCGTGCCTCCGACAATCCTGCCGGTATGCCCTAGAGCCACAAAGCCATCGCAAGTAAGCTGTGAATTATCGATAGACTTTTTTACTTGCACGTTCCCCTGAACTACAACGGTTCCTTCATTTATAAAGCCGGCATTCAGGCAACCTTCCACAAAAACTTCTCCCTGCTTTTGCAAAACCAGCCCCCCCGCCAGAAAGTCTCCGCCAACATGCACAGAAGCGGCTTCTACCACCCCCTGAACAGTAACGTTGGCAGGAGCCCGTACGGAAAACCCGCTTAACACGTTGCCCCGGACAAGCAATGCTGCGCGCTGCAGTTCAACATTGCCTGTCTCCATCCCTACATCGCTACTGACAATAAACAAGTCTTCTACAGAAAGACGCCCTTTGGCATGCTGCACAACGCCATCGATCTTTGCCCGTAACGTAACACCGTCTTCATCTTCCAGAATACTTGCAGGGCACAAGACGCAAGGAACAGGGCGTCCTTGTATTGCAGGAACGACTTCCCCGAAAACATCCTTTCCCGCCTCGCCTGACGTCGGCGGGAACAACATGGCAACAGGATCTCCTTCACAAACAACAGGCACTGCACCGCGAGCCTTATAGTTAATGGCCCCGTCTTCAGTCACAGTGCCTGCCATTTCCATTGTATCAAAGAGCAGTTCCAGACAGCCATCTGTACCATGATGCGGCAACACTCCGCGCGCCAGTTCAACATCCTGAATCGCACCGCCCGTCTCCGCAGCGCGCAGCAAAGCATTGCGCACCAGCCCTTCGTTAAGAGGGGCCACCACACCCATATCAGACAAAAGGCGCTGCATACGTTCAAGCGTTATGGGCATCCCCAAGCAGTCACGATGATATAATGTGCCGAGTACACGAAGATGGTCTTTGGAAACGGTGACTAGCGGAAGAATCTGGACAACACAGCCGGTAACCATGATTGTCCCGTAGACTTGTGACACAAGCTGACCGCCCTCCGGTGAGGGAGCACAGTTACTGTGCATGGCCACTTGCAGATCGCACGACTGCATATCAAGCGGAGGCTCAAGCGATTTACCGTCAATGCGGAGACCTGCCTGAGCCGGAATTGCCGGAAGCAGAGTACCGAACGCCATGTCGGGAAACACCGGATATTTTTCATCCCCGAAACAGGTCAGTCTGCCGTTGGTTCCAGCCACTGGCGCCACACCGCGGGCAATTACAATGCGGGAAATATCTTCACCCGCTTGAAGCTTTGCCACAACTTTTTTTGCCGCTTTCACATCCAGCGAAACCTGAATTCCGGCAGCAGTAAGTTGTTCCGCCAGCAAGTCCACACTGACAGGCCTGCCCGATCCTTTATGAGGAATATAACGGGCAATGCCTACTTTCATGTAGTCCTTACTGGCATAAAACCGGACAACTGCATCCGCATTGACCAACTGGTCTTCTTTCATCAAGTTTCCAGTCACTCAGTCTTGTTTCAGGTTCACCGACTGCTATCGGGCATCGGGAAAAACTTCAGCAATTCGTGTTCAAGATGATTTACTGCATCAATCAACAGTAAGAATATTGGCCGAACCTCTTCCGGTCTGCCTTCCCGCACTCTGTCTTCCAGACGGGTAGCCATCACGTGTACTCTGGGAGTCCCCATGCGCTCTGCTTCATGCATCAGCGTATGTGCCAAAGAGTGCAGTTCAAGCCAGTTACCCCGATCAAAGGCAGACCACAAACTTTCGCGTAATGCGGCCACCGTCACCAAAAACCTGCGGAACCTGTAGGCTTCGCGTGCATCTCCGCTGAACGGCAGCATCACAGGGTGAGCGTCGTACGCCGGAGCTTCGCACTCCGGCTCCAGCCCTTTTTCTTCAACAGTTGCCTGCAGTGCTTCTATGTGTTCCCTTAACTCTGTCAGGCGGACGGGCTTTGCCAGATAAGCAGACATTCCTGCGGCCACAAAGCGCTCCTTATCTCCCGCAAGAGCATGTGCCGTTAATGCCGTAATATGCACATCCGGCTGCGTGGCATTGCAGCCGCGGGGAAAAGCCCTAATTGCTCTTGTGGCATCCAGCCCGTCAACAACAGGCATTTGAACATCCATCAAAATACAATCATAATGTACTTTACCGGCCTGTTCCACAGCTTCTGCGCCGTTGGTAACAGTATCAACATCATGTCCCAGTTTTTTCAGGGCCATAAGCAAAGTGCGCCTGTTGATTTCATTATCTTCTGCCAGCAACACCCTGAACGGACGTAAAACAGGTACGGCCTGATCTTCTTCGTGGCACACGCTGAGCTGCGTAGAAACGACAAATGGAAGCTCCACCTGAAAACGACTACCCTTTGCGAGCTCGCTTTGCAGTGATATTGTGCCTCCCATCATTTCTACAAGCTGACGGCTGATTGTCAGTCCCAGCCCTGTCCCACCGTACTTTCTGGTAATAGACCCGTCTGCCTGCTGAAAATTTTCAAACACCAGACCGTGCATATGCGTAGGAATACCTATACCCGTATCCTGCACGCTGAAGCGAACCCACTGGACATCCTGCCGGGTTCCTTCCTTATCTGCTATGCACTCCACAGCAACGTTTACTCCGCCCTCTTCCGTAAATTTGATGGCGTTGCCGATAAGGTTGACGAGAATCTGCCGCAGCCTTCCAGAATCACCCACAAGTTCACGCGGAAGACCGCGCCCGAGGAACATGGAAAATTCCAGCCCTTTACGCTCGGCCTCATGCCGCATCACACGCATTACACCGCCCAGAAAACGGGGCAGACTGAATTCGACTTCTTCCAGATGCACTCTGCCCGCCTCAACGCGGGCAAGATCAAGAATATCATTAACGATATCAAGTAAAGCCTCTGCAGAAGAAAGAGAAGCCTTAAGATTTTCAGCTACTTCATCTGACAGGTTTTCCTGCAAAGAAAGTTCTGTCAGGCCGATAATGGCGTTTAAAGGCGTGCGAATTTCGTGGCTCATATTGGCCAGAAACTCACTTTTCGACTTGCTGGCGGCTTCTGCTTCGCGGGACGTTTTTTCCAGTTGAGTCTGTGCGCGGCTGCGTTCTATGGCTGCAGCAACAATCTCACCGGCTGTCATCAGCAGTTGTTCGTCAAGCTGTGACCAGCTGCGCAGGTTTTGGGTATCGTCAAAGCCGATAAAACCCCACCATTCGCCTCCGACCATCAAGGGCAGCACAAGCAGCGATTTAATCTGCTGCAGATTTAGCAACGCCCGTTCTTCTGCCGGAAAGTCCTTAACAACGCCGCACAACACCTTTCCACGGCTCAGGGTGTCCACCCATCGCTTGTAGCCAGGTAAAAATTCAACATGCTGAAGCTCCGGCAGCCCCAGCTGAGACGGCACACCTTCGGCGCAGACTTCATAACGCTGGCGGCAGCACAGTCTGCCTTTGTTGTCCGTAAAATTTTCAAACACGTATACACGGCACACGTCTACAGCTTCACGCAGGCTATTCAATGCCCGCTGCATAGCTCGCGGCGAGCTGAAGCGGGTAAGCAGTTCCCGTGCGCATGTTGATAAAACACGCTCATACATCAGGCGGGTTGCAAGGTCGCGCTGGGCGTCACGCCGCTCTGAAATGTCGCGTGCAACAGACACCAGCAGCTCAGTAGACGCTGTGCGAAAACGCCGTAATCCGACTTCTACCGGAATCATGGAGCCGTCTTTACGGCTATGAAACGTCTCGACTGCGCCTTCATCATTTGCACCCAACGTATTACGCAGATACGCTTCAAGGCCGTGCTCTTTTACAGCAATATTTATATGTTCCGGCCCCATCTGCAATATTTCATCGCGTGTGTACCCCAGCTGCATATAAGCACGGCTGTTTACATCTACAAAAAAACCGGACTTAACATCTGTCAGGTATATCGCATCTGAGGATGCTTCAAGCGCCATGCGAAAGCGGCGCATTTCGTCTTCAGCTTCGCGGATATCAGAAATGTCCAAGGCAAGTTCATACCGCACCAGACGGTTTCCTGACCATGGTATGGTGCGGTCTATGCATCTGTACCAACGCTTAAGCACAGGATTATACAGCTCCCATACATGTGAAGACGTAGGTGAATTTCGTATTATCTCATTTGTACAAAACGAACAGGGCTCACTCAGGCCTTGCAACACCTCAAAGCACTTTTTACCTTTTACTTCTCCAATGTCATTTTCAAGTGTTTTATTCACATATAATAGTTCATGAGTATCCATATCTGCGATATATACATATTCATTAACGCTATCAAAAAGACACAGTAAAAAATCATGCTCTTCAGGTGAGCCGGAAAAAACACAGCCTGAACGCAGGTTTTCATTTTCATATTCAAGCTGAGCAATCTTCTTTTTCAGCAGTTCAACTTCGCTTTGCATTTACAAATCCAAAATAACGTTCATGACGAAATTTACAGTACCCGCTATAAAACAATTATTTACATAACAATTCGTCCAAGCAGATACAATATTTAACGCATTAGCTCAATGGCTGTATAAGAAAAAAGCCACGCAGGAACAATCCCGCTTGCGCCTGCTGACGGCGACATCTATATTCCGCGGATGCACATAAATACTGACTTGCGTTCTGCCATGCCTGCGGGACGCCCCCCTCTGCCCCAACCTGATTTTTTACCCATGACCACAGCTGATGTTAAGCGCCTTGGCTGGGATGGAATAGATATTTTACTGGTTACAGGTGACGGCTATGTCGATCACCCCAGCTTTGCCGCGGCCCTACTGGGCCGATGGCTTGTAGCGCACGGCTATCGCGTCGGCGTGGTTGCACAGCCCGACTGGGAAAGCCCCGCGGACATCGAAAGAATGGGGCGGCCATCTCTTTTTGCAGGTGTAACCGCCGGAGCACTGGATTCCATGCTTGCCCATTATACCGCTTTTCGCAAGAAGCGTTCTGACGATGCATACACACCCGGTGGTCAGGCCGGTGCACGCCCGAACAGAGCTACCATTGTATATACCAATCTTGTCCGCCGGGCTTTTCCCGGATTACCGGTAATTCTGGGCGGCATTGAAGCTTCGCTGCGCCGTATCAGCCATTACGACTTCTGGACAGACAAGCTCCGGCGTCCTCTGTTGCTGGACAGCAAGGCAGACGCCATCATTTACGGCATGGGCGAACGCGCCATGCTTGAAGCTGCCGTTGCTCTGGACGGAAACGGCTACGCAGCTGCCCCTGCTGACCGTCGCGACCTGCCGCCACTCTGGACAGTGTTTGCCAGTATCCGCGGCATAGCCACAGCCGTTCCGGCAGATTTTGCTCCGCAGGAAGAGAATGTCATCCAGCTTCCCTCGCATGAAGCTATCGAAAAAGATGCGCGCCTGTTGCTGGATGCCACCATTCAACTGGAAAAGCAGGTCCACGCTCAAAGTGCGGCAGCAATGCAGCCTGTGGCAAACAGAAACATACTGCTGACGCCGCCGGCAATGCCTCTGACAGAAGAGCAGATGGACAGGCTCTATTCGTTGCCGTTTGCCAGAACGACACACCCTTCTTATTCCGAGCCCATTCCCGCCACAGACATGATGCTGACTTCGGTTACAACACACCGCGGATGCGGCGGCGGATGTTCATTCTGTTCACTTGCTTTGCATCAGGGAAGGCACATCGCCTCGCGCAGCCGCAAGTCCATCCTAAACGAAGTGCGCAATATGACAACGCGCCCTGACTGGAAAGGCACCATCAGCGACGTGGGCGGTCCCAGTGCCAACATGTGGCAGGCACACTGCTCTGCCGATGTTTCCCGTTGCAAACGCAGCAGCTGTATGTATCCGACTGTCTGCAAGGCCTTCAAATCGGACCAGCCCGCTGCCATTGACTTGCTGCGCACCATTCGCAGTCTGGAAAAAGTCCGTCACGTCCGCGTTGCCAGCGGTGTGCGTTATGATCTTGCACTGAAAAACGATGTGGCCCTGAGAGCTTACACCATGGAGTTTACAGGCGGGCAGCTGAAGGTTGCGCCTGAACACATCTGTGACAGTGTACTGGAGCGTATGCGCAAACCTGGTCTTGCCGCATTTGAGGCGTTCCTGAACGCATTTGCAGAGTTTTCACGTCAGGCAGGCAAAGAGCAGTATGTCATCCCGTATCTTATGAGTGCCTTCCCCGGCTGTACGGACGACGACATGCGCACTTTGGGCAACTGGTTGCAGCAACGAGGCTGGAAACCGCAGCAGGTGCAGTGTTTTATTCCCACTCCCGGTACAGTGGCTACCGCGATGTACTATGCAGAAGCAGACATAGACGGTAATCCCATCTACGTTGCCAAAACAGATGCCGAACGGCTGCGCCAGCACCATATTCTGATGCCCACCCGGGGGACGCCCGCCCGCAACCAGCAATCCAAAGGGAAGCAGCCCAAGGGCAAGCACTCTGCCCGTCCCGAAGCACGGACGGAAGGCAAGGCCAAGCACAAGCCGTCCGGCAAGAGTGAACGTCAGCCTGCTGCCGGAGCACGACGTGATGACAGGACAAACAAAGGCAAAACAGAGCAAAAAGCCCACAGCAAAAAAGGACACCTGCAACATGGTAAAAGCGTAGAGAACGCTAAATGCCGGACAGGTTCCGCCAAACGACGCTGACAGTAAGCAGAGAATTAATTCGTCCCTTTTCTTTGTTTCTTCAAAAAGCTATGCAGAATGAAGTGTTGCGAAGCAACCGGAATGACACCCTGCAGCTTGGCCTGACATAGTCAGTATGAATTTCAAACCGGCATGCAGGCTAACAGCCTGAATCTATATATGGACCGGCATGACTCCTGTCAGGACAATGAGCCTCTGCCTATGTGGAGCCCGCTAGACGGACGCTGCTTTTGCTGGTTCAAGTCAGAGACAGGCTGAGGGTATGCCGCGACACTGCATAAGCAGCACTAGCTGCAAGACAGGTTTTGTCCGGCTTCCATGATGAGACACCCGCTGTTTTCGGCCTTGTTTACCAAACCAAGGGGGATACCTGTGAAATCTCTGTACCGCAGTCTGTTTATCCACAACAGCATTGACGGTCTGCGCGAAGGATTAAGCCATTTTTCCGGCCAAAGCAGAATTGCTCTTCTGCTGGCTCTTTCGCCTGACGACCCTATTCACGTTATCGACCCCCAGCAGCTGCTTACAGACCATGCCCCGAGGCTTGATGAATTATACCGGTCCAACACGTCGTGGAAATCTCCTCCAACAGCTTTAGCCAGTATGAGAAGCGGCGACATATATCCCGCTGAAGATCCGGAGCTTACCGGCCTACTTGCTTTCGGCGGACACAGCAACTCTGCTTTTTTCCAGATGTGGTTTACGGAACAACATCCGGACCTGTGTTCCTCCGGCCCGACGTTGCGCTGGCTGGAGCACGCAGCTTGCCAGCTGGCACAGGACATGGCCCTGTCCGGCACCATGCGAAATTCCACATCCGGATTTGTACTGCAAAGTTATGCCTTCCACGCAATCCGCGACTATATCGTAGACCAGCGCAACTACCTGTTGGGGCCTGACACCCAGCTTCGCATATACCCGACACTGGATGCGGTGCTGGGTATTTCATGTACCCGCGAAGAAGGCGCGTGGCCTTGTGGCAGGCTTGCGTTTGTTGAGCCTTACATGCTTTTACGGATGGACTTTATTGCCAGCTTCCCGCGTATGGAGCAGCCTTCGTTGCGCAACCTGCGCCATTGCCGCAAATTTTTGCAAGCGGTAGAACATTCCGGCAGAACTCTTGTGGCAGACGGACGTTCAATCGTGGGCATTACCTGTAAGCCTTTGCCCCCGGGCAGTCTGGTTGCAGACTTTCAGGGCAGGCACGGCTTTTTGTATCTTGATGACGAGTCGATATGCGGCTTTGAAGAGGGGGTTTTCAACTCTTCCAACCGCACGGCAAATCTTGTCCAGTTTGAAGAAGCGCTGCTGGAAAGTTCATTGCCGGAGGAAACTCAACTCAAACTGCGGCGCATTGTTTCACATATTGTACGCCACGCCCGCGAACGGAAACACGGTTGCACGCTGGCAGTAGATTTGCGCCATATTCCCCGTAACCTTGCAGGACAATCGCTGCATACGCCGCTGGACCTTCAGGATATTAACAATCTGGAACTGGCAACTTCGCTATCAAAGATTGACGGCGCGCTGCACATTACCGGCAATGGAGAGCTGCTGAACTTTGCCTGCTTGCTGGACGGCAGCACTGTTCCCGGTGAAAACAGAGCCAGAGGAGCGCGCTTTAACTCGGCATTGCGTTTTACCGCCGCTCATGGTGATATGATTGTCATAGTGGTCTCATCGGACAGGCCCGTTTCAATAATACAACGCGGAATAGAGCTGACAGCGCGCTGCGAATGGAGTCCTTTACCGGGATTTGCACCTCAGCCGCCTTCGCTTGAAAGCTGGCTGAAAGAATAACACCGCAGAGACCTGATAACATCAGAAATATACGGACGCAGATATGAAATACTGGCTTATGAAAAGTGAACCGGACTGCTTTTCCCTTGAAGATCTCATCAACTCACCGGATCAGACTACCCCATGGGATGGAGTACGGAACTATCAGGCCCGCAACCTGATGCGTGAAGAAATGAAAACAGGGGACAAAGTTCTTTTTTATCATAGCGGAAAAAACGCAGCCGTGGTCGGACTGGCAGAGGTAGTACGTGAAGCATATCCTGATTTCACATCATGGGACCCGGAAAACAGCCATTTTGACAGCAAATCAACGCCTGAATCACCCCGCTGGTTCATGGTCGACGTCAAGTTTGTAAAGCAGTTTTCTAACCCTATCCCGCTTAACTATCTGAAAACTGTCGAGGGGCTTGAAGGTATGGCTCTGCTTCGCAAAGGTAACAGGCTTTCTGTACAGCCAGTGACCGAAGAGGAATATGCAGTAATCACAAAGCTGGCGGAGGAGATGTAACCATGAAAACACAAGAAGAACGTATTATTAAACTGGAAGAGACTGTCTACTTTCAGGAGCAGACTATCGCAGAGCTCAATAAAGCCCTTACCCAGCAACAATTTCAGATGGATGAAATGCTGAAGCAGCAGAAAGCCATTGAGGCCAAACTCAGGCTGATCATTCCTTTGTTGCAGGAACACAGCGAACTGGATGACGGACCGCCTCCGCACTATCTGTAACGACGCTGCAGCTGTCCCTGTTGTCCGCCGCCATTCTGCAGCGGTTCAATTTCCAGAGTAAGCCCCAAACGCAGCCATGCGTCCACGCCGCCTGCAAAGCGGTACACCACAGGAAAGCCTACGATAACAGCAGCACAGGCTGCAACATCGCTTCGCCTGCATGAGGGGCTTGCTCCGTAAAAAATTACCGGCCTGCACTCCAGTTCACACAGCAGTCTTTTAAGCTTCCATCGTTGTTGCAGTCTTGCCCGCCATGTCATCGGTAGCGGAAAATTGATTGCCTCAGGCAGATGCCCGCGGGCAAACACGTCTTCATCACGCAGGTCTACCAGCATAGCTTCATTATTTTCAATCATTGCATGAACCTGCTCGACATCAAGCAACTGATACCCGCCCTGTTCTGAGGCCCTGCGTAGTCTGCGCGATGCTTCTTCGCGCAGTACAGAAGGTTTGTCAGCCTTCTGTACGTCCGGTGCGTTCTCAATATTTTTTACGGGTACGGACCCGACTTGCTGCCTGCTCATATGCACTACTCCTTAGTATTATCTGATAGCAGGCAGGGTCATTTGTCAAATATAGTTACGAAGTCAAACTATCATCTTACGGTTATACTTGCGTTCATCATGTCACTCCAATTGCCGCTACTTCGCTTTATTGATTTGCGTCTCTCTTTTTAAATGCGGCGTTCTCAATTCTCCAACACGCGCAATGAGGACTAGAAAAACAGCAATCACCGTGTGCAGCTTTATGGCCGATCTTTTTTAGCTGTCCGGCAGGCAGGTTGACCTGGCAAACCAACTCCAGGCTGAGACAGACACAAAACGCAAAAAGCCGCAGGGGTATCCTGCGGCTTTTTAATCTCTCAGCGTGCCAGCCAGAACTTATTGAGTCTTGGCTTCGGGCTCTTCGTCGTCTCTTACCAGTAACGCCAGCGGCATAAAGGGTCCGAGCGGAATCAGATCATACTCAAGCAGTCCATCTTTAACCATGGGCAGCGTATCGATAAGTTTACGCGCCTCATCCAGAGAGGGAACCTCAAGCATCAGCACAGTGCCGGAGCGGTCTTCCCTGAAGTATATCTCGCGAACGATGTCTGCCAGATACATTTTTATGGTGTGATGAACCTCTTTCATAAAAAGTTCACGCACCCTCTCGGGGGTAGCGTCGGGAGAGACTTTATCGATAGCAAGTACTTTCATGCGATGCTCCTTTGATGATGTAAACACATGCGCCGGAAAAAACCTTCAACATGTCTTCGCATGGCAGGTATACGTTTTTTTCCAGTTATTCAAGGGCAGGAGCATGTAACGATGTACTTACAACTTCAAAATACAGCGAAGTTACCCCGCCAGCTTACTACCAGTGATTTCGATGCACCTTTGCCGCGTCAAACCTGTCTTTGGCTCCCGTTTTCTGATCAGGCACTCCCACCACAACCAGCGCCAGCGGCTTTACGCTTTCCGGCAGACCAACCAAGCCGACAAAATTTTTCACGCGGGTTTCATCCGGATAAATTCCTGTCCAGACCGCACCAAGTCCCTGGTCGACAGCCGCCAGCAACATGTTTTGAATAGCTGCGGAACAGTCCTGCACCCAAAATCCGGGATACTTTTCAGCACTAAGATCGCCGCATACAAGAATTGCAAGAGGAGCCTTTGCAGCCATACCTGCATACGGGTGCAACGCAGGAACTTTTTCCAATACGTTACGGTCATCCACAACAACAAACTGCCATGGCTGAGCATTACCTGCGCTAGGGGCCGCCATTGCAGCCCGCAAAAGCACGGTAATCTGCTCTTCGGTTACGGCCTCGTCTGTAAACTTCCGCACGCTTCTGCGCTCTTCTATAGCCTTCATCAGTTCCATGTAAATCCCTCCTGTGCTGTCTGTGCACAGTCACCTAAAATGTTCCGGCCTGCCATTCCTCTGTACTTTGTCAGATGGTAAGGCAACCGGTTATACGAGTAGTAGCAAGTGGTTACACAACCTTCACATCAGTCAAACCGGAACCCGCTAATTATACATACATTCCGTTTAATACAGATGGCATAACCCTCTATGACCTGCTGGTTTATAAAAAGACTAAAACGAAAAGTTATATTTTATGCAAGTACACACAATTAAGTCACCCAGTATGCTTTTTGTAACCATACATGCTTGCAGGAAACCAAAAGCGACATTATTATAAAAAATCGCTACTGCAATAAGGAGATTTTATGGGCGGCAATTGTACCCTTAAACACTGTGCTGGAAGAAATTATTATTGTTCAGTCGAACTTACTATCCAGCTTATCGGCGGAAAATGGAAACCGATAATTCTGTACCATCTGGGAACACAAGGCACCTACAGGTTCGGCGAGCTTCGCCGGAGTATCCCCAACATAACCCAGAAAATGCTTACACAGCAGCTGCGTGAACTGGAGCGGGACGGGATTGTCGACAGAAAGGTCTACCCTGAAGTGCCGCCCAAAGTGGAATATACACTTTCTGAAACCGGCCAGACTATCATGCCTGTTCTGAAGCAGCTCTGTAAATGGGGAAAAGATTACGAAGAGCGCTTTGGTATTGTAGAAGTTGAATCTGAAGTGGAAGAAAAAAACAGCGCAGCCTGACAGGCAGGTTACAATAAAGCAAATAAATATCCCCCATAACGTGCTGTGTCCGGCATTTTATGGGGGATTGTTTATGGCGGATATTGGTTGAAAAAGAAAAAATCTGCCGGAGCCGGAGCATTCTTAAATTATTCTGAAAGCAACGTCCGTTGTCAGCTGCACAAGTCATACTTCGTACAGCACTTTTCTGCAGAGCACGTGCTGTAAGCCTAAGAAGCCATCGGAACAACTAAGTTGCTGGATAAAAGGGCCTCTGCCACTCCAACGGGCAAGGGCTTATGGAAATAGTAGCCCTGAACATGCGAGCAGCCCAGATTGCGCAGCACTTCCAGCTGCCTGTATGTTTCAACGCCTTCAGCAATAGTGCTCATATTCAGGCTGCGCGCAAGCACAATAATGCTTCGTACAATCTCAAGGCAGCCTGCCTGATCTTCCATGGAGCAAACAAACATTCTGTCAACTTTCAACGTGTCAACAGGCAACTTTTGCAGATAAGCCAATGACGAATATCCTGTTCCGAAATCATCAATTGCCAGCTGCACCCCGAGTTCCTTCAAGCGGTGCATCATGCCCAATGCAGTCTCTGCGTTGGACATAATCGTGGACTCTGTAATTTCCAGTTTCAGCTGGTGCGGGAGTAATCCCGATTCGTTAAGAATAGCGCTTATAGCCAACACCAGATCCGGCTGTAAAAATTGACGGGCAGAAAGATTTACAGAAAGAAACAGCGAGTCGCATCCGGGGTACAGCCTGCACCAGCGGGCCATTTCAAAGCAGGACTTACGCAACACATTCATTCCGATATCGATAATAAGCCCGCTTTCCTCTGCAAGAGGAATGAACTGGTCAGGCCTGATAAGTCCTTTTTCCGGATGATTCCACCTGATAAGCGCTTCAAAGCCGGTCAGAGAGCTGTCTGAAGCCCGCTGCACGGGCTGGTATTCCACAAAAAACTCATCACGCTGCAGTGCATGGCGCATGTCGTTTTCCAGCGCCATCACACTTGCCGCCTGTGCAAGCATTTTCTGCTGAAAAACTTTCAGCTTATCTCTACCTTGCGCCTTTGCACGGTACATGGCGATACTGGCATTACGAACCACACTCTGCGCGCTACCGTTTTCCGCACCGTAGTCAAAGACCATACCGATGCTGCAGCTTACGCAGACTTCTTCACCCTCAAGGCGGACAGGCTCTTTGAAAACCTGCTTAATGCTTCTGGCGATGCGAACAGCCCTGCGCGGACCATCCAGTTCTTCCAGCACGATTACGAACTCATCACCGCCAAAACGGGCAACAGTATCGTAGTGGCGTACCGACGTAACCAGCCGCTCGGCAAGAACCGCAAGGACCTTGTCTCCATACTCATGGCCAAGGCTATCGTTCACAATTTTAAACCGGTCTACATCAAGAAATAAGACGGCGTACCCGACCCCTTCCCTCGGGATACTGCGGGTCATGGCCTCTCTGATACGGGAAAGACAAAGCGCCCTGTTGGCAAGACCTGTCAGCTCATCGTGTAACGCTTTGTAATCAAGCTCTTTTTCCATCATCTTGCTTTCAGTTACATCTCTGACAGAGGAACGGACCCCTTGCTGTATCCCGTCCGAAGTCCAGACTTCACGCCCGACCATGGATACCCACCGGACTTTACCGAACCGGGTAATTATTCGGTATTCAAGTGACTCACCTTCCAGCATCTGCTGTGCACCCATGTGCATTTTAAAAACAGGAAGATCGTCTTTATGGATTATTTTTTCCAGCAAATCTCTGTCGGCGGAAAACTCTGAAACTGGATATCCTGTGATTCGTTCGCAGGAAGGAGATACATAAACGAGCTGCCCCTCGGCATTATGCCACATTTCCATGTCATAAGCGGTGTCAGCCAGCTGGCGATAGAGTTCCTCAGACCTTCTGAGCGACTTGGTACTTTGTTCCCGCAGAAACCACAAAAAAAACAAAGCAAGCATCAGAAAAGCACTGCCTGCAAGGAACCCCTGCAAGCGGCTCACATCATACAGACTGGCATTAATCTCGTGTACCGGAGAAGAAAGGCTGATTACTATGCTGTAGGGTTCAAGCGGCACTCTGCTCCACGCAACAATTTTACGAACTTTCTGACGATTGCTGCGAGAAATAAATTCATACACTCCAGTCCCTTCAACGGAACTAAGCATCCGGGAATCAATTTTCTGCAATTCGGGAAAACCTGAGTGCATTCCATCAAAAACATTACGCCCGATAACGTCAGCTTCCGCATCAAAAAGGATATTGCCCCGTTGGTCCAGCACATAGCCCGATCCGCTTTCACCGATTTTTAACTCGCCCGCAAAATGAGCGGACAATTTTTTCATATTGATAACAGCTACAACAAAAACACCAGGTTCAGCTTCGGATATGAGCTGCATTCCGGCAAGAGGTATATTGTCCACCATGACGGTTTCATACCAGTGTCCTTGGAGCCGGATGGACTGCGGAGGATGGAGCAAGGTCTGGTGGCCCCATACTCTGGCCTGCCCCCGGATAGCTGCAGAAGTTCCGGGCCTGACAACAATGCCTTCAGCCCCCGTTGCAATATTACTGTAACTTACAGCAGTAAGGCTGGGATAGGACTCGAAGATGCGCAGTATCTGCGGTGAAAGAGATTCCAGTTCGGTTTCAGAGGAATCAAGTTCAAAAGGAATTGAGTGAACTCGCAAGGTATTCGCAAGTGATGCGAGATGCCCTGTCATGGCTTCGGATGCCAAAGAGGTCATCAGGCTTTGTTGCCTTAGAAAAAGGCTTTCATGCTCCTGCAATGCCTGCTTTGCAACATGATGAGAAAGCGAAAGAACAACAGAAAGAATAGCACAGGCCGCTGCAATCAGCAGCAGTGTCTGGCGTGGCAAAGACCTTTTTGCAAAGGCCGGATGTGAAGCAGAAAAAAACAAAGCCCTCCTCCTTCAGGCCGTAGAGTACCCAAAGGAATAAGAAATGCAATACAATATTACGCTTCACTAATAAAAATGATCTTACAATACTGTTTATCCACGGACACGACGTAGTTTGCGACGTCTCCACAAAGGCTCGCCACTGTATATTGCAACTGCACACCATATGAAACAGAAAGAAACAAGCCGTGATACTGGAAATGGCTCATTGAAGACAAAGACTCCAAGGCCAAAGGCGATACTCGGGGCAATATATTGCAATATGCCTACTGTTCCCAGATGCATTCTGCGGGCGGCAAAAGCAAATAAAAGCAAAGGAACAGAAGTGCAGACTCCGGCTCCGGCAAGCAGCAAGGAAACTTCGACTCCGGCATGGCCGAATGCTCCGCCGTTTCCGTCAAGCCATAATAGATACACAAGCGTAGCGGGAGTCAGAACTGCCGTTTCAAAAAAAAGGCCCGGAACAGATTCCACATTGGCGGTTTTACGCAGCAGACCGTAAACACTGAAAGAACAGGCAAGAGTAAGAGCTACCCAAGGCAATTTGCCCAGCATTGCAAGCTGAACACCGACACCGCAGGCAGCCAGTGCCAAGGCAATCTTTTGAGCCTTGCTGAGCTTCTCACCCAAAAAAAGGCAGCCCAGCAACACGTTAAGCAGCGGAGTGATATAGTAGCCGAGGCTGGTCTCAATAACTCTGCCGTCATTCACTGCCCATATATACAGAAACCAGTTACCACCTACCAGAATTCCCGCTGCAGCCATTCTGATCCTGTTACGGGTCGAGCCCATCGCAACACGCAATTCAGCCCAGCGTCGTGTCATATGCATAAGCACGGCAACAAAGAACAAAGACCAGACAATGCGGTGACAAAGCACCTCAAAAGGAGGAACGCTTTGCAGCATCTTCCAGTAAAGAGGAAGAAGCCCCCACAATACAAACGCACATACAGCAGCAACCGCACCGACGGCAGAACTGTTACCAGAAGCCTGCATCAAGAATATCCTTTTACAAAAAAAAAGCCGGAACCCGCAGGCTCCGGCTACAAAATACAACCGTTACATCAGCGGGAAAAGCTACGTTCAAACAGGTCGCGAATAGCCTTAATGCCATTATCCTGCATAAAACGCGTTCCTGTGGCAGTAAAATGCCTGTGCCGGACAACAGGCGCTTCGACCAGCTGCCAATGGTTTTTGTCCCAGCGATACCAGTTACCACGGTCCTGATCAAAAACATACAGGGGCTTATTGCAGATTTTTGCAAATTCTGCCCCCCAGCCGGTGCCGCCCTTAACAGTATGGTCTTCCATAATAGACCCCACGACAAAGACCTCATGTCCGCTGCTGACCTGCCAGCAGATAGACTGCAAAACTTTGCGGAACAGTGGAGCGCTGGTGTAATTACGATTCATCAGACGCGAAACATAGGTCAGGCTGACATCTTTAAGTGCAAGTTCTTCATTGGTCAGCACACGAACCCCTCTCCCACGCTCCGACTGGTGCCCTTCAAAACTGTAGTTCACTTCTTCCAGTCCGAACTCTTCAGCAAGCTGTCCGAAAACAGACTCGGCACCACGTGCCCCGCCGCTGTAGAGGATGCATTCTTTGGGATTAAGCATTGGAGAACCTCCAGAATGTAGCAGAGTGAATCAGAACGCCACATAGCCGCAGCAGAAACACAGGCTGCAGCCCTGAAATTGTAATATACAATAAGTAAGCCGCTGTACACCCCGCAACCCGCCAAACTGAAACACGATGCCCTCTGCCGGCTCTTCCATTTTGTCATATTTTACAGTAGTTATCCCCTCATGCCATCCCGCGACTTACTCCTCAAAACATTACAATTCCTTATATTGTCATCTCTGCTTCTGGGTGCTTCCGCAATTACCGCCCTTGCCCATCTGGAAAGACAGGGCAGCCATATGACTGTTGTGGGAGATATCCACGGCTGGCCATATGAGTCTATCAACAGCGTAGGAGAGCCGCGGGGCCTGTTGCCGGATATCTGGCACCTATGGGAAAAGCATTCGGGCATTGAGGTCAACTACATCCAGATGCCTTTTGAACAAGCCCTCAAAGCCTTGCGTAATGGCACAGCGGACGCCTTCAGCGGCCTTGTTGATGATCAGGCCCGCGATGCAGGACTTACCCCCGGCCCTGCTATCCTCACTGTTCCCACCTCCATTTTTTTTGAAAGCAACATGTACGGCATTACGGACATCAATGACCTTACCGGGTTCCGTATCGGCGTTGTAAGAAACTCTGCCGCCGAACACCACCTGCGAGAACGATACCCCACATTACAGCTGGCCCTGTACAACAACACCGGCGAAATAATTGCCGCGGCTCTGGCTGGCGATCTCAGGGTCTTTTTAAGTGAAGTCCCTTCCACCACATCCTTACTGTCACGCCACAAAAGCCAACATAAACCTACGTTCCGTCACTCCAGACCGGTTTTCACACAGCATCTGAAAATCCAGACACTGAATGCCGACTTAACAGCAGATATCATCACAGCAGGCTTTGCTGAAATTCCCCCTCAGGAGCTGTCGCGGGTTCAGTCGGAATGGCGCGGGGCAATAATCACACATTCTTCGGTATTCACTCCGTGGGTATTAGGATTCAGCGCTTTTTGCCTGTTAACTGCCATCGTCGTTTTTTTTACGTAACAGACGCCTGCGCCGCGAACTCGACCGTAACGATACATCTTATAGACGGCTGCGGAAATTCTACCGCCACATCGAGCAGCATCTTCCGCCGCACATATGCTTTTTCCGCCTGCGGCTTGACGGTAGAATTCTGTACCTGAGCCCTCAGATCGAGCATATTCTCGGCAAACCGGCCGAGGAACTGCTGCAAGACATAAAAGCCCTTGCAGTAGACCACAACGGGGCTGTCGCAATCCAGAAGATGCTTCAGTCAGCAAGCCTGCTACACCCCCTGCCAGCTGTGACATTCCAGACACGACACAGCAACGGCTCCATGCGCGAACTGGAAATCAACGCCGGTGCAACGCAGGACAACTTGGGGGATCAGATAAGCATAGAGGGCTTCATACGAGATACAACCCGCAGAAGAAATGCAGAAGAAGCACTCCGCAAAGCTGAAGAACGCTACAGAGCCATCTTTGAATATGCCCCTGTAAGTATTTTCAGAGCAACGCGTGAAGGACGCTACCTACAGGTAAATCCCGAATTTGCCCGCGTGTGGGGTGCCGATTCGCCTGAACAGATGGTCAAAGAAGTTACGGACATCTCAAAGCAGATTTACACATCAACGAACCATAGAAATCAGCTGTTAGACCAGCTGGCGCACAAAGGACGCATACATAATATAGAGCACAAGCTCAGACGCAGAGACGGTTCAATATTCTGGGCACTGACAAACGTCAGAGCAATTCAGGAGCACGAGGGTGAAGGTGATTATGAAGGGTTCATGCACGACATTACCGAATATAAGTCGATGCAGCAGCAGCTTCACAAAACATCTACCCAGTTACTCAACATCATAGACTTCCTTCCAGACGCCACGATGGTTATAGATGCAAAAAAATGCATTCTGGCGTGGAACAAGGCAATGGAAAGTCTGACAGACGTACCCCAACGTGACGCTCTGGGACAGGGGCCGGCATTTTATAATGATCTTTTTCTTGAACGCGGTACCCCTCTGCTCTGTGACTTTGTTTTTGAACCACAAAAAGCCGATGCGCTGCTGCAACGTCAGGCTGCCAATTCCGGACTGCACACCAAGACTGCCATCCAGCTTGAACGTGTGGAGCATACGTGGATTGCAGAATTTCCCATGACAGCCAGCACTGGTAAAAAACACATCTGGGCCGCTGCGTCTCCTCTGTTTGATGATAAAGGAGACATGACCGGGGCCATTAAATGCCTGCGTGACATCACAGCCAGAAAGCAAGATGAAAATATTTCCAATATTCTTTTCCACATATCAAACGCCATCAACATCACCCACGATCTTAAAGAGCTGTTTATAACCATCCACACGGTGCTGAACAGTTATGTCGATGCCCGCAATTTTTACTTTGCTCTGGTCAATGAAAAAAAAGACCGGCTGGAATTTCCATATTTTTCTGATGAACGCCACCGCAACATTCTGCCACTGGACAACATCAGCAGTCCGGATGTGCAGAGCGGTACACTGGATGTTATCCGCGGCGGTGAACAGATAAAGCTGTACGCCTCTGACATCCGCGCTTACTCGCACATGCAGGGCCCGATTTCTCAATGCTGGTTAGGCACCCCGCTTAAAATCCGCGACAAAGTCATCGGCTGCATGACCATTCAGCATTACGAAAATCAGGACTTCATTACAGAACGTGACTCGGCTCTGATGACTGCCATTTCCGAGCAGGTGGCTCTTGCCATTGAACGGAAGCGGAATGAAGAGCTGCTCACGCATCAGGCGCTGCACGATTCACTTACGGCGTTGCCTAACAGAACACTCTTCCATGAACGCCTTGAACGTTGTGTTTCGCGTGCAGGGCGCTCGGAAAACTACAATTTTGCGGTGCTGATGCTTGATCTTGACCGATTTAAACTGGTCAATGACACCATGGGGCACTTGGCAGGAGATCTGCTGCTGCAGACAATTGCACGTCGCGTCCAGCCCATCCTGCGTGCTTCGGACACTATCGCGCGCCTTGGTGGTGATGAATTTGCCATTCTGCTGGAAGAATTCAAAACTCCCAGAGATGTTGTCAAACTTATCAAGCGGCTGTCCAATATCATTGAACAACCTGTGCATGTCGGCGGCAAAGCAATTGAGACGACAGCCAGCATAGGCATTGTTCTGCGCACTGCGGACTATCATAGTGCTCAGGATATCATGCGCGATGCTGATATTGCCATGTATCAGGCCAAAGCGCAGGGTAAAGGGTGCTTCAAAGTATTCAACCAGAGTATGCACCAGCAGGCCATGCTTGCACTCACCATGGAAAACGACCTTGCCAGCGCACTCCGCGCTGAAAAACTGCACATTGAGTACCAGCCCATCATCGATGCACTTACGCTTTCCATTGTCGGCGTAGAAGCTCTGGCGCGCTGGAACCATCCGGAGCAAGGCCCCATATCCCCTGCCCGGTTTATTCCTGTTGCAGAAGACAGCGGCCTTATTTTTAAACTGGGAAGCTGGATTCTGGAAAAAAGCTGCACAGATATGGCACGATGGAAACAACTGTTCCCGCTGGCAAAAGATATGTTTATTTCCGTCAACCTTTCTGCACGACAGACATCGCAATCCGGCCTGACGACAACAGTTGAGCGGGCTCTCATAGCATCCGGTCTGGACGCGGAAGCATTAAAACTGGAAATAACAGAAACAGCCATCATGGCAGACCCGGACAGTGCGCTGCAACGCATAAGCAGACTGCGTGATCTGGGAGTAAAAATGGCCATTGATGATTTCGGTACCGGATACAGCTCACTGGCCTATCTTCAGCGCTTCCCCGTGGATACACTGAAAATCGACAGATCATTCATCAGTTCTCTTCTGTCTGATCCGGAGTGTAAAGAAATCGTGCGGGCTATTGTGGTGCTGGCACATAGCCTCAACTTGTCTGTGGTCGCGGAAGGAGTGGAAACTGCAGAGCAGCTTGAAGTGGTTAAAGAGCTCCAGTGCGGAGCAGTGCAAGGATACTACTTCCATAAACCGATGCTGCAGGAACAGTTTGAGCAATTACTACAGACGCTACAACAAAACACTGCCAGCCACGCTGTAAACAGCTAACCACGCTGTTTTACAAGCATAGGAAACAACAAACACCGTAATCCTTTTGCTTTCACCTGTCCGTAAGGATGGTTGTGCTTTTGCGACATGCCGCACCACAATCACAATTTTCACAAAGTCAGGGCACCACACCCTGCCCGACTCTGCAAAATGTAAAAAGCCTGTGCCGGAGCGCAGGCTTACAAAAACGCATACAGATTCAACAGACAAAACGAGCTACAGGAAACCGTTCGCCGCAGTACGAATGACTTCCGGATATAACCAGCGAAACTCAAAACAAGTCTATTCAGGCCGAACCAGTTCACCGGCCCCCTGAGCACTGGTTCCACGGCCATCGCGCCCTGCACCTGCCGACTCGCCCAGCTTGCCGAGCAATTCCGAAAGTTGCTGTTGCAGTTGCATCAACTCGCTACGCTTGGCTTCAAGCATATTCTGCTTAAGCTCTTCAGGCATTATCTTCTGTTCAATTTCCCTGATTTCCTGCTTAAGCTTTTCGATTCGTTCTTTGATGCGGTCTATAGCCTGCTCTACAGAAGTTTTGTCTTCATCCTCTTTTTCCACTTTACCTGATGTGGAAGTGAACGACTGACCGAACTCTTCATCCGCCTTGCGGCGCGCCTCGTCAGAAATTTCAACAACTATGCCGCCACCCGAAGCCTGATTTACGGCCTGCTGCGCTTCGGCAGCGGTACCGGTATGCAGTGTTCCCGCTGCAGTCTTACGCGGGCCGAATTCTGCCCCGTCCATTTGCAAATCACGGCGAATGGCATCCATGCCAAGGGGGAATCGATCAAAACTGATAGCCATGTTTCACCTCCGTCTCATACTATTATCGGACGGATGACCGTTCTCTATAGATCTAAATTCTTCGGCTACCCTTGCAGAGAAGCCAGCAGTGCCTGTAGTTGCTGCCGTAGCTGGTTGATCTGAGAATAAAGCGGGCCTGTCGCCTGCTCTTTCTGTTCATCCGACATGCTGCTTTGCATTATCTCCTGAATTTTCTCTTCCAGCGCCTCTATCTGTTTTTCCAGCTGCGCCACCTGTTCCTGCCCGCCGCTCGCAAATGTTTTAGTCTCTTCGCCCTGAGCCTTTGCTCTGGCTTTTATGCTCTCTACGGTTTCTTCCTCCTCTTCCCTGATTCCCCTTGCATGGCGGCTGTTTTCCACTGCCTTGCTCTTCTGTTCTTCCATCAGGCGCCATGCTTCAGCAGAAATACTAACTCTATCTCCGCTGCCGCTCATTCCTACAGCCCGTGGTGAGGAATCAGCTTGTTCAGAAGCTCCGGTTGCCGCTTCCAGCTTCCAAAACTCCAATCCACGGTATCCGCTGATCTGCATGATATTCTCCTTGGTTCAAATAACTACCGCAAAGAACTCAGCCACTGCTAAAGAGGCAAAATATTCCTTAGCAACTCAAATATGCAAAAGCCGTTCACAATTGGAGTCTACCCATACGGTATATAAGCATCCTTTCTCTTTCTGCAGACTGCATCCGCACGTTCATCACCTACAACTGTCTGCAGGAAAATAAAAAAACGTCCGGTCAGATAGACCGGACGTTTTACGGCATTGATTCCTGCAGGAACCATTGCTGGTATATATCGCTAGATGGTGCAGCGCAGCATTTTAAGGCCCTGACGGAACAAAATTTCCACTTTGTCAGGTTTGATAAGCTGCTGAACTTTTCCCACGCCGAATGTAGGATGAGAGACGACCTCGCCCACTTCGTAAGTTTTCTTCATGCTGTACGGTGTACCGTCGCGGTCTTCGGACTCGGTGATAGCTTTCAGCCATACTTCTGCAGTCTGAGCAGCTTCACGGGCGGCACGGGCAGCAGCACGTGTGTCAGCAGCCTTACGGGCTGCCTCGGAACGCGATGCAGACACAGTGCGTTCGCCACTGGCAGCGGAAGCACGAGGAGCAGCAGACTCGCGCGAGGCACCGGCACGCACTTTCTTCACGGCAGGAGCCTGCGGTTTGGATTTGGGCTGCTTGGGTGCGCGATACTTATGCTCACTTCCGCAAGCTTTACACTGAACTTTGACAACTTCGTTGCCTACCATAGCCACGATAACGTGGCCAGTAACGTCATTGCATCTGGTGCAGCTGGTGGTAATGTTATCGCCAGCCGTCAGTCCGGATGTGCTCATGGGATCCCCTTCTGTTTCAGACGGATTATAATCCGTATACGAACCTGTCGAAGTCCGGCGTATACAACCGGCAAAAAATGAGCCACAGGACGAACCTGTGGCGGAAAGCCTCATAGGGCGGACGGGCTTAATACGCCTTTGCCGTCCGCATGGCAACCCCGCAAACACCCTGTTGCCGCATGAATCAAATAAAAAGGCCCCCGACAAAGCACGCCGGAGGCCTTCAGGCTTACAGATATACTGTTGCTTCCACTACAGATACGCTTTGCGCCAAGCAGGTCGCTATGATTATCTGCTACGCAGAACGGATTTCGATTTTTCTAGGCTTTGCAGCTTCAGCCTTAGGCAGATGCAGATTCAGCAAACCATTTTTCATGGAGGCTGTAATCCGTTCTTTATCTACCACGTCAGATACTGTGAAGGTTCTTATGAACTCGCACGGTTCAAATTCACTATGCAGCTTTCTTCCTTCACGCGCTACATAGCTGCTGCGCCCGGTAATCACCACTTCATTTTCTTCCAGATCAATATTCAAGCCGTCACCGGATACTCCGGGCAATTCCACCATGATATGAAAGCCGTCTTCCATTTCAATAATGTCTGTAGCCGGAACAACTTTTTGCATCGCCTTTTCTGTCTTCTTTATAACTTCACTGCTCATAATACACCTCCATTACGAAATGGCAATTTTTCTGGGCTTGATTGCTTCTGATTTTGGCAGAACAACACGCAAAACACCATTCTCGCATGTGGCTTCTACTGCATCTCTATCTATAGGCGCATTCAGTGTGATAACTCTCTGGAACGATCCGTGACCGCGTTCCTGCCTGAAATATTTTCCTGCATTCTTAAGCACTTCACCACGGATGATAAGATTTTTATCAGAAATTGTCAGATCAATAGTTTCATGTTCAACAGAAGGTACGAGAAGATCAACATAGTAATTGTTGTCATCTTCAACAATATTCAATCCTGCAGTAGCGTTCCTTGCGTAAGCGGATCTGTTCATACGCGCAAAATCATCAAACAAACTTTCAATACTTTTTGGCATCTCATAAAGAGAACTGAAATCAATTACCATAGTAATGACCTCCTGAATGTTGTCTTGACTTGATAATAAATCTGCTTTTTACACTGTCAACACACCCTGTTTATTTTTTGCAGAGGGTATCTGGCACATTATACGCGGGGTTTACAAGCACCAGCGCACACGCTAAACGAGTCGCGGGCGGCGCTTCGCCCGGGAGAATGACATGCAGATTTACGTAGAAACAGGTAACAACACCCAACGACAGGCCATAAAAAACGAACTGGGTATGCTGGCTGAAGCAGCAAAGCGTGTTCAGCTTATTTTTCCTGTAGACCAGATTATTGTTCCCAAAGACTTTGACGCCAAGGTCAACGAGCTGGAAGGAACAACCGACTTCCGTTCTACTCCCGGTCTTGAACCGGTTTCCCGTACCTCACATACGCCCTCCGGCTATGTGCTGCTGTTCCACCCGAAGCTGTTTAGCAAATGGTACGACGAGCAGGTGCGCTTCTGCATTTACTGGCACGAATTTACCAAAGTGGTTAACCGGGGCCGATTCCCCCTGCTTGTTCGCCGCGGCCGCCCCGACAGGTACGCCAACTACTTTATGAATCTATACGCGTTATACGGCGAATACGAAGCAAGCCGCCGTTCGTTTGAATTCCGCGATGCTCTGGTACGCGATGTATACAAACAGCCCCTTTCAGACAGAGCACGTCAGGATCTGGAACAGTCACTCGACGGTAACATCCGCCTTTTGAACAACCGAGGTGAATACTACGACTGGATCCGCTTCCAGATCAGCGAATACCGCAAGAATCCGAACGTTGCCATTTTCCTGCAGAATGTACGCGGCAAGGTGACACAGCTTTCCTTCTCGCTCATTTATGCATACGCGACCATGGACCATTATCCTGAGTATCGCGTAAAAGAAGAAGCTCTTGCAGAAGCCCCCATGTTGAATGAAAAAACACGGGATTTTCTGGAGTTCTTCCGTTTTTCATACAATCGCGGCACCGCCGACCTTACTGCCGGCATCGATTTGATGGAAGCTCTCTGGGCCAACTTCGGCTTCCGCTTTGTTGATGGTAAACAAAGCCTGCAATGCGAAGTGCTGGATATCTAGCAAGACTTTCACTGTTGCCCCTGAAGGCAATAGCAAGCATATTCAAAGGGCCGGAGTAATCCGGCCCTTTTCTTTGGCAAAATAACATATGGTACCAATCAGGCTGTGTAACGATTGTCGGCAGCCAGTCCCGCTGCATCACTTTAACAACAACCGAACGGATACAAGTCTTGGCTACTTTTACCATAATCACTCCCCGCCTGATTCTGCGGCAATGGCGGACCGAAGATTATAAGCCATTTGCAATGCTGAATGCCGATCCAGAGGTGATGGAATTTTTCCCTGCCACTTTACCCCGTGCGGCAAGCGACGCTATGGCAGACCGCTGCCATCAGCTTATTCACGAGCGGGGATGGGGATTCTGGGCGGTGGAAGAACGACAGACCGGCGATTTCGTCGGCCTCACCGGCCTGCACACGCCAGGCAGTGAACTGCCCTTCACACCATGCATTGAAGTAGGTTGGCGGCTGGCCAGGTATCACTGGCACAAAGGGTATGCAACGGAAGCCGCAGCAGCAGCGTTACATGTGGCCTTCAACAAATTACAGCTACAAGAAGTTGTTTCTTTTACAGCCGTCCTTAATGTACGTTCGCAGGCCGTCATGCAGCGGCTTTCCATGGAGTTTGCAGGCCCGTTCGAGCACCCCGACCTGCCGCCGCAACATCCTTTGCGGCCACATGTGCTGTACACAATATCGCCCGCGGTTTGGAACAAAAACAAACTGGCAAAACGCGCCGGAACATTTTTATTTCAGCAGCCCACGGACGATAACAAACTTAAATAAATACCTATCATACACTTTTGCTGTTACAATACCTCATCAGGCTCAGTCGGGGCATATTGACGAGTCTTTACTGGATTAATAGCTTTTGCAAAGATATACGGCTCTATTGCCCGAAAAACTGCAACTCTGCGACACACACCTATGCGTAAAATTATACTCATCTCGCTGATTCTCATCTGCACCGCCGCCGTCGGCGGCTGGTTTTTGCTGGGCGGTAAAAAAGACCACGCGGTGGTAATAACGCGCACAGAAACTCTTAGCACCGGAAAAGTGCGTGAAGTGCTGGAAGCGACAGGCATCATAAAACCGGAAGTGGGAGCCATTGTAAAAACAGGCACTCGTGCAACCGGTTTGATCCGCCGTATGTACGTTCGCGTCGGTGACGCGGTTAAAAAGGACGACCTTATTGCCGAAATTGATGACCGCGAACAAAAAGCTTCTTTGAACGAGGCGAAAGCCAACATGAACAGGGCACAGGCAGAACTGCGGCAGATAGAGCTTTCTTATCCGCTACGGATTGACGAAGCCGAAGCGCAGTTAAAGGCCGGTCGTGCAGAGCACCGTTTTGCGGAGCTCAGTCTTGACCGGACCCAGCAGCTTGTGGCCCAGAGCCTTGAGACACAGAACAAGCTGGATGATGCCGAGCAGGCAGCCACCGTCGCCCGTAACACGGTGCGTGCCCGGGAAGCCACACTCCGCAGGCTGAAGACAGAGTTCCAGCTGGAGCGTGACAAAGCCAGAGAGGCTCTGCAACAGGCCGAAGCGAATCTGGAATCTGCCCGTATACGTATGTCCTACACAACTATCTACAGCCCCATCACCGGAATAGTCAGCCAGGTAACCGCACAGGAAGGTGAAACCGTTGTGGCAGGTCTGGAAGTTGCCAACCTGATCACAGTGCTTGACCCCGACAGGCTTGAAATGTGGATTTACGTTGATGAGACTGATGTGGGCAAAGTCACGCCGGGCATGGTTGTGGAATTCAGAGTGGACACATACCCCGACACGACATTTACCGGCACAGTGGATCAGATTTATCCCCAGCCGGAGGTCCGTGACAACATCGTGTACTATCAGGCTCTTGTAAAACTTACTCCAGAGACCTCACGCAGGCTCCGGCCGGAAATGACCACACAGTGCAGCGTTATTGTAAAAGTTAAGGAAAACGTTCCCGCCCTGCCCAATGCCGCCCTGAAGTGGGTGGACGGCGAGCAGACAGTGTTTGTGCAGAATGCAGACGGCACGGTACGTAAAGCATACCCCGAACTGGGTCTGCGCGGCCTTGACGTGAGCGAAGTTCTCAGCGGGCTTCAGCTTGGCGACAAAGTGGCTGTAGGAGTCGATCTGGGCAAAGCTTCCGCATCCAAAAAACGCGGCGGCATGCGATGACACACGCGCAGAAAGGCATGCTCATCCGTACTCGCGGGCTGTACCGCACATTCCGGCAAGGCGACCTGACTGTAGAAGCTGTACGCCCGCTTGATCTTGAGATAAGTCAGGGAGAGTTCGTCGCGCTGCAGGGGGCTTCCGGTTCCGGCAAGTCTACCCTGCTCCACATACTCGGGCTGCTGGACAGGCCGACGGGCGGCAGCTACCACCTGCAAGAGCGCGATGTTTCCACAATGAGCGACGATGAGCTAAGCGACTACCGCAACAGGCTGACAGGCTTTGTTTTTCAAAACTTTTATCTCATCCCTTATTCCACCGCACTGGACAATGTACTTATGCCGGGGCTGTACAGCGATATACCTCTGCGCACGTTACGCCAACGGGCGGTTATGTTGCTGGAACAGGTGGGCCTTGGCGACCGCATGACTTTTAAGCCCTCCAGCCTTTCCGGCGGCCAGCAACAGCGTGTGGCTCTGGCGCGTGCGCTGCTGCTTGACCCTGCGCTCATTCTGGCAGACGAACCCACAGGACAGCTTGATTCTGCAACCAGTGCGGACATTCTGGACCTGTTCGGCAAAATTAACGAACTGGGAAAAACCATAGTCATGGTCACGCACGATAAAGAGACTGCCGCACGTGCAAGGCGAAGAATAGTCTTCCGCGACGGTCAAATAGAGAGCGAACAGGTGCGCTGACCCTGCAGATGAATATAAGAAATGCGTCCATTCCATACAGATATTCCCCATTGACAAATAAAAAGTATCACTCTAGCATATAAACATGATGCAACAACTATCCGCCTTTTACTTTAGCTTTTTTAGCTTTTTCTTTTTCGGTCGCGCCTGTGGCCGGAAGGTGGATGCTGTTGTCTGATAACTAGCAAACAGAAACACAGTGCACCCGAAGGTCGCAGGCTTACAGCCCGCGACCTTTTTTTGTTTCATCCGTCCGGTACGCATCTGGCCGGCAACCACCTGTCCGGCATGCACCTGCCGGACATCAACGCAAAGGAGCATGAGCATGATGTTGGGACTCGGTTCACTGGAGGCTGCTCTGGCCTTCTGGCTGAGCTTGTTTGCAGCATGCAGCTGCATTGTCTGGGGCTTATGGAACTGGAATGAAAAAGGCGCTCCGGATTCCGGCCCGCTGCCGGGACTGGACGACGACCAGCCCGAACACGAAACCCGCTAACAGTCGCAGAAGGAGCACACAGTGACGGGCAAACTTATCGCCACCGCAATTTATCTGGGCTGCTGTTTCTGGCTTTCATGGAAGGCTTGGAAGGAAACAGGCAACAACGCGGACTACATGCTTGCAGGCAGACAGGCAGGCCCGTTTGTCATGGCCATGTCGTATGGCGCCACATTTATTTCAACTTCAGCCATTATCGGCTTTGGCGGAGCGGCAGCTCTTTTCGGCTTCTCCGTCCTGTGGCTGACAGTGCTCAATATCGGCGTGGGTGTTTTCATAGCCATGATCTTTTTCGGCAGGCGCACCCGCCGCATGGGGCTTGCTCTTGACTCTCACACGTTTCCCGAACTGCTGGGCAGACGGTACAAGTCAAAGTTTATTCAGGGCTTTTCCGGAAGCATCATTTTTCTGTTCATTCCTGTGTATGCGGCCGCAGTTCTCATCGGCATTGCACGGCTTGCAGAAGTTTCGCTGGGTATTCCCTACGTAGCCGCCCTGCTCATCGTTACCGCCATTCTGGCGCTGTATGTCATTACCGGCGGCATCAAGGCTGTCATGTATACTGACGCATTTCAAGGTACGCTGATGGTTTTCATGATGCTTACACTGGTGGGGTACACCTACTGGATGCTGGGGGGCGTTGTTCCCGCGCATCAGGCGCTGACCGACATGGCCCATCTGATGCCTGAAAAACTGCAGGCTGGCGGCCTGCTTGGCTGGACCCAAGGTACTGTGACCGGCTCGCCCCTGTGGTTAGTCATCTATACCACTATCGTATACGGTGTAGGTGTGGGTGTACTTGCCCAGCCGCAGCTTGCCGTGCGTTACATGACTGTTCCATCCGACAGAGAGCTGCACAGAGCCGTTCTCTTCGGCGGAGTATTCATTCTGCTTATGACCGGCGTAGCCTTTACCGTAGGATCGCTTTCAAACGCTGTTTTCTTTCAGAAGTTCGGTAAAATCGCCATTCAGATGGGTGAAGGCAACGTGGACAAAATTATTCCCGCCTATGTCGAAACCATGATGCCTGACTGGTTCTCCGGCTTTTTCCTGCTGGCCATGATGGCCGCAGCCATGTCTACCATGTCAGGTCAATATCACACCGGCGGCACCGCGCTGGGCCACGACATCATGACGAGAACCCTTGGTAAAAAGTCCCAAGGGCTTAAAGCCAACCGTATCGGCGTGGTGGTAACCATTCTGGCATCGCTCATCTGGGCATGGGTGCTGCCGGGGTCAGTTATTGCAAGAGCCACAGCGTTTTTCTTTGGACTGTGTGCAGCCACGTTTCTGCCGGCTTACGCTCTCGGGCTGTACTGGCGGGGTATAACAAAAGCTGGCGCCAAGGTATCCATGATAGGCGGTTTTGTCACATCCATGTTCTGGCTGCTTTTTGTGCATGAAAAAGAAGCCGCTGCCATCGGCCTGTGTAAATGGCTTACCGGCAAAGCAACGCTTGTGGCAAACGCTGTTCCAGGCAGTGCATTGCATCTGTTGCAATGGGTAGACCCCAACGTGGTGGCCCTGCCCCTTTCATTTGCGCTGGCCATCGGCATCAGCATGGCAACACGTCCCGTAGCACAGGAACACGTAGAGCTGTGCTACAGCCGCTGCTGATCTCAATCTCCGATAATAACAGGCAGGCCATCACAAAGGTGGCCTGCTTTTTTATCATCTCCACGCAGTTTCATACCACTACAGCACACAACAGACAGGGCACACCCAGGCTCCATATTTCCGCCAAGTGTGTTTCAGGGCTTTTTTTACCTACATAATAACGGTATAGTTTCCCCGTAAGGAGCACCTGCTTGAACTCTGACTCTGTCCGTTACGCATCTGTCTTTCCTGAACACACCACGAGGGAACGCACGCTACGGCAACGTATTGCCTTCACGCTGCGCAGCCTGTGGCGTATACGGCGTATTGCGTTTACCGCCATCTGGGCGCATCGCTTGCGCAGCAGTTTTGTAATAGCCGCCATTGCGCTGGGCATTGCATCGCTTACTGTCATTGTTGCCGCTGTGGACGGTGCTCAAAAAAAAGCACGCGAAATCACCAGTGACTTCGGGCCGGATGCCGCGCTGATTTTCGGCGGAGATGTTTTCAACAGAGCTGTAGGCCAGCGGCTTACCACACTGACACACCGTGACGCCCGCAGCATCCGGCAGATGCTGCCTGGTGTATATCTGGTTGTCCCCATGCGTTCCAAGCAGGGCATTACAGCAAAAGCCAACGGCAACAATGTGGAAGTAGGCCGTGTCATAGGCTCTACAGCCAACTATGCCGAGGCATGGAACTGGCCTCTTTCGCTCGGGCGCGATTTCACTCAGCCCGATGTTGACCGTGGTGCCCGGGTATGCCTTCTGGGAGTTGAGCCTGCACAAATCCTGTTCGGCAGAAGTGATCCCATCGGCAGAACTGTTTTTTTAAATGATATTCCCTTTACAGTCACCGGAGTGCTCAGCGAGCGAGGCACCAGTTCTCCCAACGCGCGCATGGATGACCGTATCATCGTGCCGCTGACCACGCTTACCCAGCGGTTCAACATGGACAGGCGCTACTTTCCCGCCCTGCGGGTCAAGTTCACCAATGCAGAAGCGATGGAAGAGCATAAAGAAGGCTTACGGAGCCTATTGCGCCACCTGCATAACCTGCGCGACAATGAGCCGGACGATTTTTCCATCATCACTGCCGATGAGGTCATGAAGTTTCTTGCCATGCTGCAAGGCAGCCTAGTGGTTTTTCTGGGAATCACGGCTGCATCAGCCATGGTGGTAGGCGGCTTTGTGCTGGCAAACCTGCTGTATTTATCCATTGCAGAACGCCAGATGGAAATAGGTCTGAGAAAAGCCATGGGCGCGCGTAACAGCGCCATTGTCATGCAGTTTCTCATCGAATCTGTAGCACTGACAGTGATAGGCAGCCTGCTGGGACTGGGGCTGGGTATTGTACTCGGCAAAATACTTTCAGGGTTTGACCTTATAGAGTTGCAACTTTCGTGGAAGGTGTTCTTTATCGGTGTGGCGTCTGCCGTTGCCGTAGGAATAATTTTCGGCCTGCGCCCAGCCCGTAATGCCGCTACGCTCGACCCCATCCGTGCCTTGCGAGGAGACGCCTGATATGACCAGAACCACGGGCATGTTCGGCGGGCTGCGTATAGCCATGCAATCACTTTCCACCCATCGTATGCGAACCATCCTCGCAATGCTGGGGGTTTTTCTGGGTGCTCTGGTACTGACAGGTGTCTTACATGTTTCCAAATCGCTTGTGCGCAAAGCGGAAATTGAAACCGCCAAATTGGGCCCGAACCTGTTTCAGGCCGCATCAGGCACCATCAGCTTCCGCCGCGGCGGCTCTGTACGCTTCAGAGGAGAAACAACAACCTTCACC
Organism: Oleidesulfovibrio sp.; assembly: GCF_047973035.1. Classification (NCBI taxonomy): domain Bacteria; kingdom Pseudomonadati; phylum Thermodesulfobacteriota; class Desulfovibrionia; order Desulfovibrionales; family Desulfovibrionaceae; genus Oleidesulfovibrio; species Oleidesulfovibrio sp. The sequence goes on along the minus strand of NZ_JBKEBF010000036.1, from coordinate 27,056 downwards.
CTGCGTGATGCAGAAGCCCTGATCAAATCTATCCCTCAGGTCGATAAAGGTGTTCCCTACATCAGTCGCACCATGCCCATCCGCGTGGGACGCAGCGCAACACAATGCCAGCTTGTTGCCACTCTGCCGGACTATACGGCTGTACGCAGCATCACCATTGACGCCGGAAGATTTTTTACAGAGCAGGAGCTGGAGCGACGGGACAAAGTGGTGGTACTGGGACGCACCATTGCGGCCAGATTGTTCGACTCGCCCGAAGCCGCTCTGGGGCAGACAGTATTCTTTTACCGCGCCAACATGAAAGTTGTCGGCATTATGGAAGAAAAAGGCAGTGACCTTTCCGGTACCGATCAGGATGAACAGGTATTCGTTCCCCTGACTACCTACATGCGCCGCATGTCGAATCAGGACTGGGTTTCAGGCGTTTTTATGAACCTGAAAGCCGGAGCATCCGAAGATGCTGCAAGAAAAGCAGCCATAGAAATTCTGCGTAAACGCCACAACACCAAAGAAGGCGGTGATGATTTTTCCATAATCACTGCGCAGGAAGCATCACAGCTGCAAAAAAAAGCGCTGGATCTGGTATGGACACTGGGCCTGCTTTCGTCGGGAATTTCATTCTCGGTGGGCAGCCTCGGCATATTGTCCATCATGATTTTGCTGGTACGTGCCCGCAGACTGGAAATAGGTATCCGGCGGTCAGTGGGAGCCACCCGCGGCAACATTATGGGGCAGTTTTTAATGGAATCGGCCATCATGTCGGGCATTGGCGGTGCCGCAGGGGTTGCAGCATCAGCAGGGCTTATCACGCTGGTATACTTTTTTGCCGGTCTGCCTTTCGTCTATGATCCGCTGCTGATTATCGGCACGTGCGCCGGCTCTGTACTGCTGGGGCTGGCGGCAGGCGCCTACCCTGCATGGCAGGCTTCGCAACTGGAAATTCTTACAGTGTTGCGTAGTTCTCCATAAAGGGGATATCCCCTGTACCTTACGCGAATCCTCTACTCTGGCGAGGACTACGCTATATCCGCTGTTGCAGCCGGAAGCTGTGTACTCCGTCATAAACAGAGTCAGCCCCGCAAGACTGCATACGCATTAATCCGCTCTGGACTGCATGCCCCCAGTCACACATGAAGACAGTGGCCTTCCTTCAAAATATTAAATATACATTTTCAACACATTACAGTTTCCGTATGAGAATAAAGCACCCCTCGGAGGCGATAAGCTTCTGCATGAGGCGACAAACGCGAATCCTACCTAGTTAACATCGCATCACAAAAACACCTTTCTTTGCACGTTGCGCCCCGCCTAAAAGCAAGGTATGCGAAAAGCACAGCGCTTACCGCTATGACGCAAACCAAGCTGACATGGGCGCAAACTGCCCGCTCTGCCTTTACTCCGGCGACACACCAGAACAGAGTCAGGCGCAAAGCGCTACCATTGAGAACAGCAAGAAATGACGACACACGCACATCACCCGCACAAAGAATCGTTTACAATTCGCACCTATGATGCCGACCAGAATGGTAATGTAAGCATCAGAGCCATTGCGAATTACTTTCAGGAAGCAGCATCAAACCATGCCCGTGCGATGGGCTTTCCTGCTGAACGCCTGCTTGAACAGAATCTGGCATGGGTTCTGGCCCGCCTTCAGATTGTTATTGAACGCTTACCCTATGTCGGGGAGTCTGTCGTTGTTGTCACGTGGCCTTCTTCGCATGAGCGACACATGGCCTACCGCTGTTATGAGCTTATCAGCGAAGAAGGTGAGCCCTTAGCCCGCGGCACCAGTGCATGGGTAACGGTAAACCTTGAGAGCAGGAGCATGAGCCCGCTGCCGGAGTTCATTACTACAGGCTACCCGCAGGATAATCCGCCGTGTCTGCCGTTTGAATCGCGCACACTGCCTCGGTTAAAAACTCCGGCCAAATCCGTGACGTTGCGCACACGCAAAGCCGATCTTGATATCAACGGCCACGTTAACAACGTGCACTATCTGGAATGGGCCACAGAACCCGTCTGCACTTCACCAGACATAACAATCCAGTATATCAATATTTCCTTCAGAGCAGAATGCTTTGCCGGAAAGAATCTTTCCAGCAGCATCGGGCAGCAAGGCGAAGACAACTGTCTGCTGCACAGCATCCGCAACGAAGACGACAATAAAGAACTGTGCCGCGTACGCACACGCTGGAACGGCTTATAGCCGCCGCTGCAATGCTGCACAGAATGACAGGAGAACGCACCACGCCATGATGCGCAATCTTGCCGAAGAACTCATCCGCTATGTTCAGGCTGCTCCTTTTCCGCATCTGACAAGCATCAAAGTAACGCTGCTGGCGCTTATTACAGGCGCAGAAGCTAAAGCGCTGATGGCGCACGCCCGCAGTGTAAGCTCAATGACTGAACCCCACCTCGGCTCATGGCAATGGCTGCTGACATGGGGCCCTGCATGGATTCTTGCTATTCTTGCAGCGCTTTTTCTATGGGGTGTGGTGCTTTGTCAGGCTGATGCGTTCTCACGTTTCAGAGAATTCAAACGGCTACGTGCAATGCTGGCCCGTTACGGATACAACCCCAGACTACTGAGGCCGGTTTCATCTTCGCGCTGCCAGCGCGACGCTGCCATGCTGGCCGCCCGCGAGACCGGTTACGGGGCTCAAGCCATGCGCTACTTTAAAGAGTGCGGCTACCGCTGGTATCATATTTTACCGGACGCCATCGTACGCAACCCGCTTTTTTTCTTCCATCCTGCTTTTCTTAAAGCAACTTTTATCCCCGGCAAGACAGCCCGTAAGGCTGCAGCGGCAAGCCATAACAGTACTTCAGAGTAAAGCCGGTCAAAACTGATAATCCTGCATATAACAACGCCCCGAGGCTAAAGCCGCGGGGCGTACTAGTATGAAAAAACGGAAGACATTTCAGCAAGTTTGCCAAATTATCACTACAGTCATTCAGCAGAAAGTCACTTTTCCTCTGCCTCTGCCTCCTCCATATCATGCTTCGTCTGCTGCACACGTTTTATGGCGTTTACAACGCCGGAGGCGGCGCAGATTTTTTCAAAATCAAGTAACGACACAAAGTCACCATTCATCCGGACGATACCACGAATACACTCTGTATCTAGGGGCATGCCGATTGCCGGCGGGGGCTTGATATCGTCTTCTGCCAGTTGAACGACCTCCCGCACGGCGTCTACAAGCGTGCCTATGGTCACCTTATGGCCGTCAGTATTCAACTCGCTGATTATAACGCAATGATCAGGGCTGAGTGAGCAATCCTGCAATCCGAATCTGCGCCGCAGATCAAGAACCGGAACAGCCTCGCCGCGCAAATTAAGCACGCCGCGCAAAAAGTCAGGTGTACGGGGAATGGTTGTGATTGTGCTTACGTCCACAATCTCCCGCACAGTGGAAATGCTCAGAGCATACATGCTGTCATCCAGCAAAAAAGTAAGAGCCTGTCCGCCAATAGAAAGGCCTGCACCAAGTAAGTCTTTGTTATTCTCCATACTCCACCACGCTTGCAATCAGAGATACTATGTTTGCAACGTTATACTACGACTGACATTCTGAAACTATCTGCCCTTTTCCACAGTAAAAAATCCTATGATTTCCAACAAACTTTCAGCCTGCCCTGAAAGTTGTGCGCTGGTTGAGGCCACCTGCTCTGCAGCGGAGGCATTGCTTTGTACAGCGCTATCAAGCTGCTGCAATGACGTACTGATCTGCGAAGCACCTGCATCCTGTTCCGAGCTTGCCGCTGCAATCTCCTGAACCAGAGACGCCGTGCGCTGTACTTCCGGCACTACATCTCGCAACATGGTGCCTGCCTTATCCGCCACAGCCACACTGCTGCCGGTAATGGAACCAATCTCCGCCGCAGCTTTTCCGCTACGTTCTGCAAGCTTTCGTACCTCTGCTGCAACTACGGCAAAACCTTTCCCGTGTTCTCCTGCGCGTGCCGCCTCAATAGCTGCGTTAAGGGCAAGTAAATTCGTCTGCCGCGCTATTTCTTCCACCACGCTGATCTTTTCTGCTATGTCGCGCATCGCCTGCACAGCCTGACTCACGGCATGTTCGCCTTCTGCGGTATGGCGGGAAACCTGTATAGCTATTCCCTCTGTCTGTCGGGCGTTTTCGGCATTCTGGCTGAAGTTGGCTGCCATTTCTTCCACGCTGGACGATATTTCCTCCACCGCCGCAGCCTGCTGAGACGCACCGGAACTCAGTGCATTGCTGGAAGCAGACAACTGATGGCTTCCTGCCGCAACTTCATGGGATACACGCTGAACATCCCCCACAATATTTTTCAGCTTATGTGCCATCTGACGAAGTGCATGGGCCAGTGTTCCCAGCTCGTCCTTACCGTATACTGAAAGTGAAGCACTCAGGTCGCCTGCTGCAATACTGCGGGCAAAGGATAATGCTTGTGCCACCGGAACCGTGACTCCGCGCGTAACAAACCACGAACAGCCTACGCTGAGAACGATTGCCACCAGCAACGCCGCCAGCATCATCACTTTTGCAGACTGGCCTTCCCTTGCCATCATTCCCAACACCATTGCATGAAAAGCCTCACATTGCTCTGCAGCCGAGTTCGCCACCTGATTCATCTGCACCCGCTGGCCCTGCTGAGCAATAAGCACCTGCGCATAGTCATCAAATGCTTTGCGGTATTGTTCCAGCGTTATCAAAAGGCCCTGCAGGGCTTTTGCCTGCTCCTGTGTTTCGGCAAGACCATGCAACACCCTGCCTTTCGCATCTATTTTTTCAATCAACGCAAACACTTCATCAGCTACGGCATCTTGCGCCTGCATGAAAAACTGCTGTTCAAGCACTCTTACTGCAAATCCCAAACCCATTTTATACGCAAGCCGTAAATCTCTCATTACAAACCATCCTCTCCGCTGCGCGATAAACGCCAGCCTACAGAATGCCGCCCGAAGCATAAGCTTGCTATTATAGAGAGAAGCACGACAAGTTTTTCGTAATGCTGCGAGGATAGCCGGAATGTTGCGAAGACAAAGCAGACTATACAGGTATGGTTTGCGACTTGCCGCTGAACGTTTTATGATTACTATTGTCTTAACGCACAGTTGTCTGGATGCCGTACGGATAAAAAACAGCGGAAACAGCAAAAATCATTTCCACTACTATCCCGATAGTTTTTACGGCATCAGCCTTGCGGCGTTCCCTCTGCGACCCGTCTGCGAACATTCGCTGTCCCGCCACAGAAGGCCACCGCGCATGAAATTTTCAGGCAAGGAGCCAGAAATGACATACTCAATCCACCCGATGGTTGTAGGATCAAAAGTTTTTGACAAAGGTATGATGACGTATCAGCAAAATTACGGCGAGCCTTACACCATTCCCATTTACAGCTGGTTGGTAAAGGGTGGCGATAAAAACATTCTGATTGATACCGGTGAGATGCACCCCATCAAATCGGATGACCGCGAAAAAGCGCTGGGCGGCCCGATAGTGACCTTTGAAGAAGGTCTGGCAAAGCATGGCCTTACGCCTGAGGATATCCACATCATCATCCATACCCACCTGCATAACGATCACTGTGAAAACGACAGTAAATGTTCCAATGCGCAGATATGGGTGCATGAAAAAGAGCTGGAGCATATTCACAACCCGCATCCGCTGGATTTCCGCTATCTGGAAGACTACATCGAAGAAGTGGAAGAAAACGGCCAGATAAATACCATAACCGAAGCGGAAAAAGAAATTGTGCCCGGCATCCGAGCCGTACACACACCTGCTCATACCGAAGGCGGCATGACCATTGTCATCGATACGGCAGAAGGCAAAGTGGCCATCACAGGATTTTGCATCATTGATGAAAACCTGAATCCACCCGCTGCGGTAAAAGGCATGGAGATGGACGTTATTCCTCCCGGCACATGCACAAGCCCCGAACGGGCTTACAACATTATGCTGCAAGTCAAGGAAATGGCAGACATCATCATTCCCCTGCATGAACCGCACTACGCTTCAGTAGAGCGCATCGGCTGACAGGCATAAAAAATACCGGGGGTCGCAAGACCCCTTTTTTATTCATAACTTTCGCACAAAACAACGCGTACATCAGGTTATCTCAACCTGAGTGTAGCAGCATATATTCCAAAGCAAACGCGGGTGTGGCATCATAGCAAAAGGTGCCCTGCCTTGGCAGAACGCACACTGTAAATTCTACCACGGGGGTAATCATGACTCAGCAAAAGCATATATCTCTTTTTATCACTTCTGACCCCGATGCCATGGCCCGACAGACGGCTGAAATCATCATAGAAGAATGCTCCAAGGCCATTGCCACAAGGGATGCATTCACACTTGCCCTTTCCGGCGGTAACACACCAGTTCCGCTTTTCCGCCTGCTTGCCAGCCCTGAGTATGCAGACCGCATTCCGTGGGGCAAAGTAAGCTTTTACTGGGTAGACGAGCGCTGCGTAGACCCCGACCACGAGCAAAGCAACTACCGCGTAGCACGTGACGAGCTGCTGCATAAAGTTTCCGCCACAAAGTTCTATCGCATGAAAGGCGAATATCACCCTGAAAAGGCGGCAGAAGCCTATGAGCAACTTCTGCGGACACAGTTTGAACTGGCACCGGGACAATTACCCCGTTTCGACTGTCTGCTGCTTGGTGCCGGAGAAGACGGGCATACGGCTTCACTTTTCCCCGGTTCAACAGGGCTGGAAGAACGCGAAAAACTGGTCATTGACCAGTATGTGCCTTCGCTGCACAGCACGCGCCTTACTTTAACGTTACCTGTCATAAACAACGCCCGTTGCGTCGTTGCCATGGCTAGCGGCAGCAACAAATACCCTATGCTTTCCAAGGCGCTCGACCTGCTTGAGCCCAGTGTGTTGCCCATTCAGCATGTCTCACCGGTGACCGGCAGACTGACGTGGGTAATTGATAAAGCAGCCTCCCGTCCGCTTGTTTAAGAATTACGGACGATAAGGTCAGGTACACCGTCAGATATCAGCCCAAGGGCAACACAATGTTTACGAGTCAGGCTTATAAGGCACAACAAACGCTCTCTTAAGAAAGCGACGTGCGAGACTGCCCCCATAAAGCATCGAAGCCTGCAGTGGTACAGCATTGCAGCTACAACCGTTCTTTTTCGCGGGATCCAGACCGAAACCCTTTCGGCTATCATCACAAAAAAAGCGGGAGCATCATCTGATGCTCCCGCTTTATGTTTATGCTGCTCATACCCGCTAGACAAACCCATGCAGAGGTCCGCCGGGCGCGCCAAGCTCATCCACTCGGCGTTCCACTTCGGGGTCTGTTTCCAATGCCGGAGCATGGAAAGACTTAAGCCGTGCATCGATAAGCAGAGGGCCCTTGCAACCCCAGTGCTTGCAATGGGTAAAGGCTCCTGCGCCGTACATGTCCGTTGCAGGGTCAGAGCGGGTAAAGGTTACCCACAGAAAGTTAGCCCAATCCTTAACAGTAAAGGCTGAATCATCCACAACCACGTACAGAGGAGTACCTTCCAGTCCGCTGATACCACCCAGATGCTCTGCAAGACGGAACATGGCTTCGTCATGTTCATCACGTGCTGCGGTGTGTACAGGGCCTTTAATCACAACAATACCCCGCCTGAACAGGCGTGCATCGCTGAAGCCTTCGGGCAGGGTAAGGTCTGCGGGAATATTCTGCGCAAGCGCTCTCTTCTTTTCACCACAGGCAGCCCATACCAGCTTGGAGCCCTGATTCAGGCTGATGCCTGTGTAGTCCAGCGTATCAATGGTGGTACGGGTAATAAAGTGCAAGTCGCGTTCAAAATCCGTACGCTCAAGCATATGCTTGAAGAAATCATCATAGCTGTGCGTAGTCAGAGCCGGAGCATCTTCTTTGGCAGCAATCATCACATACTTGGAAAGTGAAGTCTGCGTATTGCCGAGCAGTGCCATACCGCAGGTGATAAGCTCCTGAGGCTGACGGTGTTCCGCCCACGGAACATAACGTTCACTGCCGATGGCAAGCAGAAGCGGATGAACACCCGCCGCATCCACGGCCTGAATTTCGTGTACGCCGCTGAACACCTGCGGCACCATGTCGGCTGTCAGTTCGTGGATAAAGTCTCCGAAGACAGTATCCTCCTGCGGAGGACGACCGACAGTGGTAAAAGGCCATACCGCACCTGTCCGGTGCCAAACCTTATCCACGCGCAGTACGGGGAAGTCATGCTCAAGGCTGTAGTAGCCAAGGTGGTCGCCGAAAGGCCCTTCCGGCTTCTGGTAGGGCATGACAGTACCGCTGATGCAGAAGTCAGCTTCGGCAAGAACGGGCAGTTCGCCCTGCGGACGCACCATAGGCATACGGAAGCCTGCAAGTGCACCGGCAAATACCACTTCGGGGATTCCTTCGGGCAACGGCATAACTGCTGCCAGCGTCATGGCCGGCGGGCCGCCTACAAAAACATTCACTTTAAGCGGTTCGCCCATACGCAAAGCCTGCGCGTGATGATAGCCGATACCACGATGAATCTGATAATGCAGGCCCACTTCTTTATCTTTTTCGTAATGCTTTCCGGTCAACTGAACCCGGTACATACCGATGTTGGACTGCATGTAGCCCGGGTATTCAGGACTTTCGGTATATACCTGCGGCAGAGTCACATAGCCGCCGCCATCGTTCGGCCACGAAACAAGCTGCGGAAGCTTGCTGACGGTAGTGGTATTTTCCAGCACGGAGCCTTTTTTTACTGTACGCGGCATGGCGCTGAACAACGCACGGGGAACACCAGCATATCGCCACGGATGCTTGAAGAAGTCAAAAGGATCAACTTTAAGCTTGAAAAGCCCTTCAAGAGCCCGCAACGAAGAGCGGAAAATAAAACGTGTACGGCCCATGGTGCCGAACAGGTTGGCAACCATCGGAAACTGCGTTCCCTTTACGCGGGTAAACAGCATGGCGGGCGCGCCGGTACGGTATGCACGACGCTGAATAGAAGCCACTTCAAGATGCGGGTCAACCTCTGCATCGACACGGATAAGATGACCGTGACGTTCAAGGTCTTCCAGAAGCATGGTCATGTTGCGGTATCGCACGGAACCATCTCCTTAAGGTAAAATGGTGCAGGTGTGCCGAAGCGAAAGAGTGACGCAAACACCGGCAGCACGCAAGGGGCGGCAGAGAGAATACTCATACCTTCTTTATCAAAAAAACAGATATATTTTTTAAAAAAGCTACGACTCAAAAACAGGCAGGAATAACACACGGCGCAACAACGCTTTTTATAAAAAAAGCAGCTTATGCTGCACTGAATTTTTCTCTGCGCCGCCCTCTAGTACAAAAAGGCGGCGCAGAGCACAATGTTTTAGCGAACAACTACGTATTGCTGCGCATTGAATCAATAAGCTTGCTCAAGGCTATTGCCTCTTCGGAAAGATCCCTGACAGCTTTTTCCGCTTCTGCCATGCGCACGGCTGTTGCATCAGATATCTCGTTCACTTCCATGATGACTCTGTTTATCTCATCACTGGTGGCGGACTGTTCTTCTGCCGCTGTTGCAATGGAGTTTACCTGATCGCTGGCAGCATGCACGGAGCTGACGATTTCATGCAGCATTCTTCCGGCTTCGCCTGCAAGTTCGCGGCTTTCTGCAACGGACTTCACAGCAACTTCTGTCGCCTGAACGCTCCGCTCTGTTGACAGCTGAATCCCTTTGATAACATCTTCCACTTCTTTGGTGGCCTGCATGGTTTTTTCTGCCAGCTTGCGGACTTCATCAGCAACAACGGCAAAGCCTCGTCCCGCATCACCGGCACGGGCAGCCTCGATAGCGGCGTTGAGCGCCAGCAGGTTTGTCTGGTCTGCAATGTCAGAAATCACTCCCAGTACCTGCCCTGTTTCCGCAGCTCTACGGCCCAGCTGTTCCATTTCCTGCCGCAATTCACGGGAATGACTTTCCAGGCCGTTAACAGCGGTAACAACCCCGTCCACCAGTTCGGAACCACGCGTTGCCCGCCCACGCACATCTTCTGTCATGGTATGAGTATCAGATGCATTCTGGGCCACTTCACGCACAGTGGCATTCATTTCTTCCATAGCGGTGGCAGATTCTGAGCTCCGCTGCTGTTGCTGCTGGGCACCCAGTGCCGCTTCCGCTACCTGCTCTTCCAAAATGCCCGCCGCACCTGCAAGGTTGGCGGCAATGCCTTCTGCCTGCTGGGCGATACCGGCAAGATGTTCTGATTGACGCACGGCATCCAGCTCGCCCCTTTTAACAGCGGTAATGTCCTGAAGAACTTCCATATAACCATACACTTTGCCGGAATGGTCAAGCAGGCCGACGGCGCGGGAGTGGTAAAAGTATTCTTTACCCTCGTGTTGCCGCGCAAACGTCAACGCATGATTTGCGCTTCCGGTACGGGCAAGAGTTTCAATAGGAGGTTCTCCGGTATAAAAATTCTCGTTCAGGCAACTTCTGAGCGGCTGATCGGCAAGCGGCTTATTGCCGGTTCCCAGCAAAGACTGCGCAGCAGCGTTAACGGAGGTAATCACGCGATTTTCATCTGTAACGACGATAGGGTCAGGAATGCCGTTAATTATGGCCTGGTTATGAAGAATACGCTCTCTGATGGAGGCTACCATCGCTTCAATGGCAATAAACAGAGTTTTCATTTCTCCGGTAAAACGAAACTCACTACGATGATCAAGCTTGCCTGCGGCAACTTGCCCTGTATGGTCTATAATCGCGCCAAGGGGCTTTTCTACCGACACAAAAATCCATCGAGCCGCGGCAAAGCCAAACACCGCAACAAATATAGTCAAGCCAAGCATTGCCATGCTGAGCATTTTATTATGCCATACGATCTCTTCAATGAAATCATTCATCCCGGCAGAAGCAAACTTAACTATGGAGTCTGTGGATTCTTCAAGAGTATAAATATACTCTTTTGCAGAGCCGAAAAGCTTATTCGCTTGCTGAGGAGTAATAGACGGGTCTGCAATAGCCCTTTGCGCCAGTTCTTCGAAGTCTGTTACATAATTCTGGTGTGAGGTCCGCAATGCTGAAACAACACCGCGTTTTTCTTCCAGTTCGGGTACAATCTTAATAACAGCGTCAAGTTTATTGATAGTTTCCTGCAAATTGGCCGCTTCTTCTCTGAAGCGTTTCAAATACCCTTCCTGTTTCTTCTGGTTACCGATGTTTAAAAAGAGGTCCTTTTCATAACGCCTGTGCTGAGCTGCAATATAGCGAATGGCATCTGCAGCATCGTTCAGGCGCACCTGCCCATCAATAAGATGAGCCAGATCTGCTTCGCTCTGGCGCAAAGCCAGCAAGCCCCCGCCCCCGAGAAGAATCGAAAGAACAACAAGAGTTCCAAGCCCTGCAATCAGCTTAACTTTGATAGTCATAAGCCCCCCAATAATTCTTATAAATGATCTATTGCACTTGGGATGACAGCCACAGGGCAAGTTTCAGTCTCGCAAGTCTGTATCCCGTAACACACCAAAGTCCTAAATTCTCTTATCGGCAAAAAAACAAAGACTATTAGCCGTGACACACGGCGCTTAGTACTGTTTAAATCAGTCAGTCCAGCCAAATGGCAAATTGTCTGATTATGAAACTTATACATCCACGCTGCAACGGAACTAGTCCATTTTAACGAGTAAAAAACGGGCCGGAAGCGTATTGCTTCCGGCCCGTAACCAGCTGATCAATAATCTTAACAAGTGTGGATATTAATCCACTTTGTAGAAAGCCTTGGCAGCGGCGCTGCACACAGGGCACTTATCGCCTTCGAAAGGCCCTTCGTGGGTGTAACCGCAAACGGAACAGTTGTAGTAGTCCACTTCAACGGGGCTTTCGATTGCTTCCAGCATCTTCTTGTACAGGTTGGCGTGAACTTCTTCCGCCTGATTGGCAAAACCGAAGTAACGAGCAGCAACCTTTTCGCCTTCTGCTTCTGCTTCTGCAATCATGACGGGGTACATTTTTTCAAACTCGTAGGTTTCGCCTTCGATGGCAGCCTTCAGGTTTTCTACAGTGGTACCAATTTTACCCGCGTTGCGCAGGTGGCCATGAGCATGAATGGTTTCAGCGTCAGCAGCTGCACGGAACAGCTTTGCAACCTGATGATGACCTTCTTTTTCTGCCTGCTTGGCAAATGCAAGGTACTTACGGTTAGCCTGAGATTCACCAGCAAAAGCAGCCATCAAGTTTTCCATGGTCTTGGACATTACAATGCTCCTGTTTTCTTGATTTTTAAGTTTTATATTCTGTGCGGGAAGCCCCGCTCTCAATCAGTAATGATTCCTAATACGGATACTGAAAGTTTTTGTAAAGTACTTTTTTTATTTTTTTTAGCCCCTGAGCAGAAGCAAAAACCAAATAACACGTAACACATTTAAATAAAAAAGCAATAACGTCATCCAGACAAACGTATTAAATCATACAGACCCAATCCGGCCCTGACAGAAAACAAAAAGGCAACGCAGTAGCCGACTGCGTTGCCTCATATAAGCATTAAGAATCAGCAGGATAAATGTATCAGGGCATATCCGGCGGAAAAGGATTGTCCTCTGCCAGAAAAGGATTTTCCGCAGGATCATGCATATCAAGTCCTGCCGACCGGGGGGCAGAGCCGCCTGAGCCGTTACTGCTAAAAGCAGGTCTCACGCGCCCCTGCTCCAGCTTCAATTTGGCACTAAAGGTATTCCCGCTCTTGGAAGTCAGCTCCAGCTCGTTATCTGTACATCCTTTTTCCAGAAGCTGGCGTACCAGCTCCGCATCAAGGGTTGCACCCATTACAGTCTTCCAGATCATAAACGGACATCCGCCGTCAGAGCGCCGCCACTTGCTGCATCCGAACCCCTTGTCGCGCTCTTCCACTTCTGCGCCGCAAAGCGGGCACTTGCCGTCCAGTTCGCGCGAGGCAAGACGCGCAGCGGTTTCCACCAGAATACTTTTAACATTACGCGGTTTGATACGCTGCACGCTTCCCGCCAGCATCACACGGATATCATGCATAAACTGCGGGTAGGTATGTTCTCCTGCTTCAATATCCTTCAGCTTTTTTTCCCATTGTCCTGTCAGTTCCGGCGATGCAATATCGGGCAACATGGATGAAACAAGCGCAACTGCCTGCATTCCAGCATCTGTGGCAATAAGCTTTTTCCCCTTCTTTTCAACGTAGCCACGCGAAAGCAGGGTTTCGATTATCTGCGCACGCGTAGCAGGTGTTCCCAGCCCGCGCTCTTTCATTGCATTACGCAGCTCTTCGTCATCCACCAGCTTACCGGCAGTTTCCATAGCAGCAAGCAAAGAAGCATCAGTAAAATGGGCCGGCGCTTTGGTCTGCCGCTTGGCAGTAGTTACCTCATGCACGTGCAAACGGGCACCTTTGCGCAAAGACGGCAAGGGGTTGTCTTCTGCAGTACGCCACGGTTCCACAGCCAGCCAGCCGATGCTTTTAAACACCTTACCGCGTGCAATAAACACGTCGTCAGCCACTTTCACCGTAACGGTAGAGGCCCCGAATTCCGCCGGTGCACTGAAAGCAGCAATAAAACGACGGCAGACCATGTCATACACATTCCGTTCCTGCTCAGTCAGACTTTCCGGTCTGCCCTGTGCCGCTGTGGGAATGATAGCGTGGTGATCGGTTACTTTCTTGTCGTTTACGCATGCAAATTTTTTAGCCGCTTTGACTCGTTCAACTGCAGGTACAGTTTCTTCTGGATACAACTTATAAATAGCCCGAAAATGCTTGAGCACTTCTTTAAACAGGTCTTTGGTCAGATAGCGTGAATCAGTACGTGGATACGTGATAAGTTTGCGCTGTTCGTATAACGCCTGCGCAATGGCAAGGGTTTCTTTGGCAGAATAACCGAAACGGGAGTTTGCCTCGCGCTGCAAGGTTGTCAGGTCAAACGGCAAGGGAGGTTGCTGCGTTCCCTTGCGGCTTTCCACTTTATCCACAACACCCGCTTGCCCCTGACACCGGCTGATAACAGCATCTGCATCGCTTTGGGCTTCAAGGCGTGTTTCCTTGAAGTCCGGCGGCAGATACCAGACTGCGCGAAACGTATCTTCCTGAGAGTCTGCAGATTCAGTTTCTGCTGCTTTGGATGAAGCGTTACCGGAATCATCAGAAGCTGCAACGGCAGTGGGCGCATCCTGCAGCGGCTGTGCATTATTCGTATTTGCAGCCTCAGTAACACCCGAAGTATCCTGCCCGTCGGAGGCCGAAGCATGTGCCCCGACAGCCCCGCCATCTGTCTGCGGGAGGGCAGAGGTACTCAGCGCAACATCAACCGCCCCTCCGGCACTTTCCTGTTTGCAAGCATCAGAATCTGCCGTACCTACAGCAGAAACAATTTTCGGGGGATTTTTGCCGAAGCAAGCCTCTACTGTCCAAAAGTCTGCGGGAATGAAATTTTCTATCTCGTCACGCCGGTCACAGATAAGCTTGAGTACAGGCGTCTGCACACGACCAACTGAAATTAATGAATTGGCTTTCAGGGTAAACAGACGCGACAGATTCATACCGATAAGCCAATCGGCTTCGGCTCGGGCAAAAGCTGCAAGACCGAGATTCCGCTTAGCTGCGTCTTTCAGCAGTTTTGAAAGGCTCCGCCGCAACCCTTCTTCTGTCATGTCGTTAGCCCACATGCGCCGTACGGGCTTGTCACACTCTGCATGCAGCTGAATACGCCGGAAAATAAGCTCACCTTCGCGACCGGCGTCAGTGGCATTCACGACTTCGCCCACATCTTCACGGTGCATAAGCCTGCGTACTACTTCAAACTGCTTTCGGGCCTCATTGAGTACGGTCAGCTTGAATTTTTGCGGAATCATGGGCAACTGTTCCAGCGCCCAGCGCCCACCCCATGCAGGGTCCTGTTCCTCGGGCTCCGCAATATTCACAAGATGCCCCACGGCCCAGCTGACTATGTATTCCGCCCCTTCAAGGAAGCCGTCACGTCTGGAACCCGCTCCTACCAGAGGGGCAATTTCACGCGCAACGGAAGGCTTTTCTGCTATGATAAGTATTTTTGACATATGTAACTGTATGAAGTGTCGTCCGGCCCGAAAACAAAGAGCCAGCTTGAGCCGCTACCTACCCGCTTGCAGTGCCTGCGTCAAATCCTGCAAAAAAAGACTGATACGCCACCGCAGCTTGACCGTCCGGCTGACACGGAGTAGGCACCAACATCATGAACCAACGCTATCCCATACCGGCTGTGCCTTTTCATACTGTGCAGGATACCATCAAACGCAGCCTTTTTATCACCTATATGGCACACACTGATACGGTTGAAGCCGCGAAAGCCTTCATCGACAGCATACGCGCCAAACACCCTGATGCAACGCATAACTGCTGGGCATATATGTGCGGCCCCCCCGGGGATACAGCACGTGTAGGTATGAGCGATGACGGCGAACCCCACGGCACTGCGGGGCGTCCCATGCTCAATGTGCTTCTGCACGGCGGTGTCGGCGAACTTGCAGTGGTGGTAACGCGGTATTTCGGCGGGATCAAATTAGGTACAGGCGGGTTGGTGCGAGCTTATGGCGGCATGGTCAATCTGGGGCTGGAGTCTTTGCCTGTGCGGGAAAAAATTATTCCCGTCAGGTATTCTGTCATCATGGAATACTCGCATATTACAGTTTTCAAAAGAATGCTGAACGAGTTTGAAGCGATGATTAAGGCCGAAGAATTCGGTGCAGATGCCGCTTTCACGCTTGAATTGCCTGTGGAACATGCCGAAAAACTAGAAGCTGCGCTTATTGAGCTTACCAACGGCACAGTTCTGATTGAGCGCCTGACACAAGAAGACTCCTAGCAGGCCGCAATACGTCTTCTATTCAGCCAACCTGTTTAATAAACATACAATCCCACGCATCCAGACAAAGGCCCCCTGCCAACGATCCAATACTATTCTATCCTTTGCATTTTCTTCATAAGATCAATATAATATATCTTTTGATGCACTTTTTTACCAAAAAATCCGATATTCTTTGCTCCTGAAACAAAAAATATACTGGCATATTTGTCCTGCTGTCATAGAATCAGGCACTATGCCCTTCGGGATGGGCACCCTTTTTTTGACATCAACATAATGGAGCTTGCAATGTCCATGTGGGCATCCACTGCCGATTCAATGACAGTAAATATTTCGCCACGTTCCCAGACTATGACAGATATCGAAACAGAAAACTTTACGGCTTTTGCGCAAAAAATGCGCGCCCATGGCCTTTCTGAAGATTTGATCAGGCTGTTCCGCAGTTACTACGTTGAAGTAACACAGAATCATACAGGGTACATTTATGAGCATGAACTGCTCCCTGTAGCAGCAGCCGATCTGCAGCATGTAGACTCTCTTGCAGAATACCGCGAAGCAGGCCTTGCGGCATCTCGTAATACGGTTGTCATCAAGCTTAACGGCGGGCTGGGCACCAGCATGGGCATGACGCACGCCAAGTCGCTGATACCTATTTACGGAGAGCTACGCTTTCTGGATATAATCATGCAACAGGCTTTGCTGCAGCAGAAGCAGTGCGGCGGGCCGTTGCCTCTTGCGCTGATGAACAGCTTCAGCACGCATCAGGACACGTTGGATGAACTGAAAAAGATTCAGGAAGAAGACTGCCGCCAGTGCACCCCGCTGTGCTTTGTGCAACACAAGTTCCCCAAAGTTTCCCGCAAAACATTACAGCCTGCATCCTACCCCGAAGACCCCAGTCAGGAATGGAACCCGCCGGGACACGGCGACCTGTATGCTTCGCTTGTCACGTCAGGAGTTCTGAACGACCTGCTCGCACAGGGCAAACGTTATGCCTTTGTGTCAAACTCTGACAATCTGGGTGCAACACTTGAGATGGGTATACTCGGCTACATGGCAGAAGAGGAGATTCCCTTCATTATGGAGGTGGCTCCCAGAACGAAATCAGACCGCAAGGGAGGCCATCTGGCGATACACCGCGACGGTGGCATGGTTCTGCGCGAACTTGCCCAGTGCCCGCCGGATGAAGTTGAAGCGTTTCAGGATATCACCCGCTACGGCCTGTTTAATACCAACAACCTCTGGGTGGACTTGCTGGCGCTGAAAACGCGGATAGAGCAGGAAGGCCTGCTTCGCCTGCCGGTGATACTGAACCCTAAAACAGTAAACCCGCGTGACAAGCAGTCCGAGCCTGTATGGCAGATTGAAACGGCTATGGGAGCAGGCATTTCAATGTTCCCCGGCGCAAAGGCTGTGGTCATTAACCGAGACAGATTTATCCCTGTTAAAAAATGTTCAGACCTGCTGGCTGTAATGTCTGATTGCTTCGAGCTTAACGAAGGTGCGGTCAGCTTCAGTCCCGAATGCAAGAACCCCACTCCGCAGGTGACGCTGGACGACGCGTATTACGACCATTACGATAAATTACGCGAACGTGTCCCCTTCGGACCGCCTTCGCTTAAAGAATGCAGAAGCCTGACAGTAAAAGGTGATGTCAGCTTTGGCGCAAACGTTGTCATCAAAGGCGACACAACTATCATAGCAGCCGGCGGCAAGGCGTATATCCCTGACAATGCAGTATTAGAGGGTGATATATTCCTTTAATACAAGCAGCCTGTCATTGTGTTCCAGTATTCATGGGCGAAGACTGAAGTCTTCGCCCTTATTAAATTCAGTACAACCTCTAGAAAAAGTCTTGAACTATACCACGGAGCAAGGTATCCTTTTTGTACTATCTAAAAACCGGAAAACCCTCCGGGGCAAGCTGGAGTACACATCCAAGGGGGGTACACAATGCCACAGGTAGCCGCCAGAATTTCCGGCGATCAGGAAAAATGGCTGAAAGACTACTTCCGCACGAAAAGTGCCGGAGCTGAATTTATTTTGCCGTGGGCAGTTGATACTTTTTTCAGGGCGATTTCCGCAATCAAAAGCCAGTTCACCCCGCCGGAGCTGAAAACGATTGTGGAAGCACACAAAGACCTGCGCCTGACTCCGGAGCAGACCCGCCTTGATTACCTTATGTTGCGCGTACAGGATGCGTGCGAGCTGAACATGCTGCACACAAAGCACGGTGCCGGTAAAGCTTCTCTGGAAGCCAAACTGCGCAGGCTGGACGATACACAGGCTACGGCCCTTTCTGTCTGGGCGGCAGCGTTCTGGGTAAGCAAAAACTGCACTGCTGAAAATCTGGACGCGTACATTCAGAATTATTAACTCTGTCCGCACGTCCTCTCTTCACAGCTTCTCTTAAAACACAGCAGCCTTTCGCCTGACTAGTCATTCAGGCACCATATCTTTACGATCCGGTTCCGGTGTTCTCCTTATCATTTCATTTGAGTTCAGGCATATTCCTGTCGGGCTTCCCTTCCCGTGGCCTACCGCAGACGTGACTATAGCTTTTTCCCCAGATGCACGAATAAAGGCGGCAGCAGCAATCAAGCCGCTCCCGCCTTATCGTATGTTCAGCACCATGTTCACCGGCAACAGGTTGCCAGCCGCATAATAAACCGAAGCCGTGTGACTTACTTAATGTTAAAGAAGCGCAACCTCAAAGCGTTACTGACAACGGAAACAGAGCTCATGGCCATAGCTGCACCTGCAAGCATGGGAGACAAAGTCGGGCCATTAAACACGGCGTAAAGCAGTCCCATAGCCACAGGAATACCCAGCACGTTGTAGCCAAATGCCCAGAAAAGGTTCTGCTTGATATTACGCACTGTAGCACGGGAAAGTGCCAGCGCTGTAAGCACGCCTTCCAGATCCCCTTTCATCAGCACAACATCGCCAGCCTCAACGGCAACATCAATGCCGGTACCCATGGCAATTCCCACATCAGCCCGAGCCAGTGCCGGAGCATCATTAATACCGTCCCCGACCATGCCCACAGTGTATCCCTGCTCCTGCAGCGCAGCTACTTTACTGTCTTTTTCATCAGGCATAACCTCGGCAACCACTTCATCAATGCCTGTTCTGGCAGCTACCGCGCGGGCTGTAGTTACGTTATCGCCCGTCAGCATAACCACATGAATCCCCATGTCTTTAAGCCTGCTGACCACAGAAGGTGCATTTTCTTTTAAAGGATCAGCTACCGCAAGGACGCCAGCAACAGCACCTTCTACTGAAAGCAGAAGCGGCGTTTTACCCTGCTCGGCATATTGCTGCATTACAGCTTCAACCGTTGCCCATTCAGCCTGCGCTCGACTTTCACGCATATAGGCAAGGTTGCCGATGGCTACTCTCTGCTCTTTTCCGGGCGCAAGCACATCGCCCTGGAGCCCGCGGCCTGGTGTAACAGTTACGTTTTCAACGGGTAAAAGCGCCAGTTCACGCCTGCGGGCACCCTCTACTATTGCCGCAGCAAGCGGATGCTCCGAAACAGCCTCAAGAGAGGCAGCAAGCTGTACAAGCATTGCGGCATCCGCATCTCCCGTGCCTGTCAAAGTGATATCTTCCAGAACCGGCTTACCTTCTGTAAGTGTTCCTGTTTTATCAAAAACAAGCGCCTGAACTCTGCCCGCAGCTTCCAGAGCGGTACCGCTTTTTATCAGAACGCCAAGTTGCGCGCCTCTACCGGTTCCCACCATTATTGAAGTGGGAGTTGCAAGTCCCATGGCGCAAGGACAGGCGATAACGAGCACAGCAATGAAAATACGTAGCGAAAAAGCAAAACCGGCATCACTGAATACATACCACGCTAAGCCGGAAGCGACGGCCAGCACCATAACGACAGGAACAAAATATAGCGAAACCCTGTCTGCAAGGTTTGCAATGGGGGCTTTAGAACCTTGTGCATCCTGCACCAGACGGATAATCCGGGCCAGAACGGTATCTGCCCCCACACGTTCTGCACGCATGGTAAAGGTTCCCGCACCGTTAATGGTCCCTCCTGCAACGTTGTCGCCTTCACCCTTGGTCACAGGCATACTTTCGCCTGTCAGCATGGACTCATCCACGCTGGAAGAGCCACTTGCCACTCTGCCGTCAACAGGGATTCTGTCGCCGGGGCGTACCAGCAGAACATCACCGCGGTGCACTTCCGCCACGGGAACATGCTTGTTCCCCTCGGGCGTGACAAGCAGCGCCGTATCAGGCGTAAGCTCCATCAAACCACGAATCGCATCAGATGTGCGCACCCGTGAGCGGACTTCGAAATATTTACCTAGCGAAATCAAAGCAATAATCACAGCAGCAGATTCATAATACAAATCCATCACCCGCTGCATCACATCTACGCCAAGCACGATTTCGATGGTATTCCACAAGCTGTATATAAAAGCTGCGCCGGTACCCACCGCAATCAGCGAGTCCATATTCGGCCCGCCATTGATCAGATTTTTGATGCCGATACGATAGAAGTGACGCCCCGACCACATAACAGGTAAAACCAGCGCCAGCTGAACCAAAGCGAAATTAACAGGCGCGGAGTGCGGAGAAAGCCATGAAGGCATGGGCAAACCGACCATTTCACCCATCGAAATAATAAAAAGCGGCAAAGCAAAACAAAAAGCCGGAATCAATCTGGCCCGCATCTCTGCAAGTCTGGCCAGACTTTCTTCTTTCTGTTTTTCCCACATGGCATGAGCATCATCCGCGGCCTCAGGCTTAACATATTCAGCGGTAAACCCGAGTTCGGTAATTCTGGCTATAATCTGCTCAACTAGCTCACGGTGTGCTACCCCAGCCACGGGTACAATAGTGGCACTTTCGCCGGGCAGGCTTACTGTTGCCGACTCTACACCTTCCATCCCGCCGACAACACGTTCAATACGTCCGGAGCAGACAGCGCACGTCATTCCGCCGATAGAAAAGCGAAGAACAGACTCCTGCTCTTCTTCCATTGCCGGAGCAACGGCTTCAAACCCCAACTCGCCGACCTGTCTGGTTATCTCCCCAAGATCAAGAGCATCCGGACTCCAGCGAACATCCATAATTTCAGAAGCAAGATTAACGCTCACAGACTGTACGCCGGGCATCGCGCCCACAACCTTTTCAATACGCCCTGCGCATACCGCGCACGTCATGCCCTTCACAGGCATACGTATCTGACTGATCGTGATAGCGTCAGCTTTCGGGATTTCACTTGATGAAGAAGTGCCCGCATGTGAAACTGAAGATAATTTATGTGCGTCGGTCATGAGCTATCTCCTTGTTGACATCAATTCTCAAAATACCATACTCATTCTGAACGCAAAAGCAAATATCGATGCTAACAATTAGTCGCAGCATGTTTTTCCAGTACTACTGTCGCCATTTAATCACATTTGCGACAGGCAACCCACAGGAGGCGTTATGCCTAAAGTCAAAGTAAAAGGAATGTCCTGCAACCATTGCAAAACCTCCGTCACTAATGCGCTTTCTTCCATCGAGGGCCTGAAAAATGTGAACGTGGACTTGGAAAAGGGTGAAGCAAGCTGGGAAGATGCGAACGCCACCTCCCCTGTGGACACTCAGGTCATCAAAAATGCTATCGTAAAAATCGGTTTTGACGCAGAGTAGCTGGCAGCTTCTCCGGCAGCACAACTTTAGTGAAACCTCTGCCAACCAGATATAATGATGCCCCGACAGTATCAGTAACACTGTCGGGGCATCATTATATACTCTCTTTTTCGTGCTCACGGCGTTGTTGTGCGCGTAACCCCATTTACAGCTTAGTTCCGCTTAGTCCTCAGCGCTTTCAACAAAACATCGATAGTATGCTTGGGCTCTGTGCGTTCGCTGTAGTCTATATCAATATGGGCGCACAGAATTTTTGCATCGCTGCCTATGACAAATCTTGAGGTAAGAGGCAGGTGCCAGCCCGATGCTCCATTATAGCGTTCCAGATCAATGCCAAAATGTCCGTAAAGTCGTTTAATGGCAGTTGGAAGCTGGTACACAATGCCAAACCCTTTCATGAGCTTACAGGCAACATCCGTAAGCAGATCGAACTGTATGCCTTCGTCTTTAGCAAGTTTCTGGTTAAACCTCGGCTGCTGCGACGTTATCCCGACAATTGAAGCACCCGCATCATGCACCAGAGAGTAATAGCGGTTAAGAGCCCGCAATTCTTCGATACAATACGGACACCAGTTGCCACGGAAAAAACTGATCAGCAGCGGCCCCTCAAAAAGTTTATCCACAAGGTTAACCACCTCGCCGTTCATGTCTTTCAACCCGAATAACGGCGCGGTATCACCCATTTTTAACGCATTACGCTGAATATCCGACAAACGAATTTCCACAGTAGCAGCCCCCATTACCGCTATAATTTCGGCCGGAAGTTCACTCTCCAACTTTCCATTCAGAGCATTCAGTTTTTCCTGCAACGTCATAAGGCCCCCTGAGACGCAAAACACTTTACCTCTATTAGATTGCAAATAGTAACAATTACTCATAGTTATAATCTAATCAGCTTCACTTTGCAAATAGCAATGTATAAAATTCTACATTTTCAAAACTTCCACAGCATAACTCTAAGTAAAAATAACAAAAAAGCACCTGCACAACAAAAAGTGTGCAGGTGCTTGTCTGCTTATGCTCTCAAAAAACAATCAACAGAGCTAATTCATAATAATTACAAGCTCATTTCCCTGCATTTTTGCAGAGTAAGAAGACAGCGGAGTCTTCAGATCGAGAACAAAGCGGACATACTCCTTATACACGCCGGATCTGGTTGCCTTAACAATACGGTTTGAGGGCGTGGCGGGAGTTTTTACGCCTTTCCACGCACCCTTAACATCTACAACCAGTCTGTCAGGCTTTGCCAGCGTAAACATTTTGTGTGTGAAGGAGTTTGAACCTTTAACATAAAAAATCAGCTTGCTACCGTCAAAACGGAACCCTGCAGCCTCCATGACCAGTACGCCGGAGGTTGCGGGCTTCTGCACTTTTTTGCCCGCTTCAGGTGCAGGTTTGGACACAGGAGGAGCGACAGGCTTTTCTGCTTCGGCATTTTTAGCTGCCACTTCTTCAGGCGCTTTTTCCACAGGCATCTGTACAGGCTCGGGCTGCTTTTCAGGCTGCTTACCCATTTCCGGAACAGGTTGGGTAACAACAGGCGGTACAGGGACACTGGCATTCTGCTGCGTCGAGTCTTGTCCTGCGCCGGGAGCAACAGGTTCGGGCTGAGGTAGCCCGCCGTCAACTGCTTCGGGAGCTTCCTGCGGAGCAGGAACAGGCTTTTGCAACATGCTGCGCAAGTCACTTTCTTCCGGTTTTGCTTCTTCCTGCGGTGCAGGAATAGCCTGCGAGGGAACAGGTGCTTCCTGCACATAATTTTCGGGCATGTCGGGGCGCGACATATAGTTTGCCACAATAAGCACCATGGCGGTGAGCAGCACCCCCAGAATGAGCATGGCAATAATACGGTTCATAACTGGTACTCCGATGGAAATATGGCCTGGCGGCCTGTTTTATCGTTTAGTTAAAATATGCTTTTTAAAACGCTGAGAAGCTTTAAGCTGCGGGTTCAACTGCAGCGACGCTTCTATATGGTGCAATGCGCTCTGCATATCTCCCATATCATAATGCGCTCTGGCAATATTGAAATGAATATGGTCGTCAGCAGGAGTCAACTGCAACGCACGTTCATGATGCAAAATTGCAATCTCGGGCAATCCGCTTTTGCGAAGATTGATGCCAAAGTCTGTAAACATATGACGATGCTGGGGCACATAACGCTCATCAGCAGCCGCAAGGCTTTTAAACAGTTCCACAGCTCTTTCTTTATCACCCCTGCGCAAATACGTCAGTGCAAATGCAAAGTCCATACGGGCGGCATTTTCTGTTTCCTCTGCGTATTCAAGCAGGCCGTCATCGAGATCAAGCTTGGCCGGCTTCTTATCATCGATTATCTCCGGCGCGGCAGAAGGACCGACAAAAGGAGAATCATCGTCATCAACTTCGGCCTTAAGCTGAGACTCAGAGCTGAAGCCCCCTTGCTCCGGCAACATGGCAGTAAGGCCCGGCTCGTGCATATAGCGACCTTCCAGCTCGGAACGGGCAATCACTCGAGGTTCGCCATCGGCTTCCAGACTACCGGTAAGTGCCTGTATTGTGACGGATCGGGCATCGTTCTCCCAGACACTCCAATAGCGCTTGCGTGACGCGGGTTTGCCAGGCCTGCCTGCAGAAAACGGGGCACTTTCAACTGTAGAGTACACTCCCAGATAATTATCGAGCCTCACGGTACCGTCCTTGGTCTACAATTTTTTGCTGCATATCCGGTACGTCACGCCACCGGCAAACCACACCCGTAACGAAAAGCGCATGGCTACTTGTTTCATCGCGCTTAACCATACACGCAACATCGCTCAGCATGCAAACCCTGAATATCATAACCCCACTTTACGCCGTGTTTCTTTTCATTTACGTAACATGCATGCATGAAATGTCTATCGCCGCTAGCCTTATAGGCATCGTCAAGGAGGAAATGGCCAAACATGGCGCCACCCGTCTGCTCATGGTACGGGTACGCTACGGCAGGCTGACAAATATCGTACCCGAAGCCCTGCAAATGGGTTTTGAGGCAACTTCTATGGAAGCCGGCCTGCAAGGCGCACGGCTTGAACTGGTAGAGGTACCTCTGACCGTTGCGTGCGGCGGGTGCGGTAACGAGTTCACACCCGAACATGACGACATTGTGTACATGCCCTGCCCCAAGTGCGGACGCGAATTTGCACACGAAGTGCTCACGGGGCGTGAACTGTTCGTCGATCACATCGAAGCAGAATAAGGAACTGGTATGGAAATCCCTGTAATCCGCAACATTCTGGAAGCAAACGAACAAACCGCCGCCGAGTTGCGCAAACTGTTTGCAGAAAGCGACCTGTTGGTACTTAACCTCATCAGCTCTCCCGGTGCAGGCAAGACAAGCCTGCTGGAACGCACTCTGACCGACCTGAAAGACGAATTTGTCATGGCCGTTGTAGAAGGCGACCTGCAAACCTCCAACGATGCGAAGCGCGTTGCCGCAACCGGCGCAAAAGCTGTTCAGATTAATACCGACGGCGGCTGCCACCTGAACAGCGCCATGGTTCTGGACGCTGTAAGTCATTTTGATCTGAACGCCACAGACATTCTTTTTATCGAAAACGTAGGCAACCTTGTGTGCCCTGTGGAATTTGACTGCGGCGAAGATTTTAAAGTCGCCTTGCTCAGCGTTACGGAAGGCGACGACAAGCCGGAAAAATACCCGCTGCTGTTCAACCTTTCTGCAGCAATGGTGCTGAACAAGACAGACCTTTTGCCCTATGTCGATTTTGACGTAGACCGCGCCCACCGTTTTGCGACACATCTTAATAAGGAACTTAAATTCCTGCCTGTTTCCTGCCGTTCCGGCGAGGGACTGGAAAACTGGTATGACTGGATTCGCGAAGCGGTAAAAGCCAAAAAAAGCAGCTAACTGAGCAACTTTCCAGTGCCCGCAAAGCGTTAAAATGCCTGCGGGCACTTTTTTGTTGTCTACCACACGAAGCTGCGGCACCATCTGCAATTCGTCCATCACGGCTGCAGAAGCCTTCATACAACAATTCCCACGGCCTTTCAGGCTTAATATCAGGATAGAATATGCAAGAACTAAATATGGAAGAAATGCGCCTGCAGCGTACGCTGCGCCGGATCCGCCATAAGGTTGTGGTCATGTCCGGCAAAGGCGGCGTAGGCAAATCCACCTTTGCAGTGAATCTGGCTGCGGGGCTTGCCCTTGCAGGCAAGCGGGTGGGGCTGATCGATGTGGACGTGCATGGTCCCAGCGTTCCCAGACTGCTCGGGTTGCATAACGCCCGCGTTACCATCGAAAAAGACTATATCGAACCCGTACGCTGGAGCGGCAATCTTTCCGTCATGTCTCTTGGCTTTCTGCTGCCGGACATGGAACAGGCTGTAGTCTGGCGCGGCCCCGTTAAAATGGGCTTTATCAGGCAGCTGCTGTCTGATGTGGTCTGGGGCGACCTTGATTACCTGATTGCAGACTGCCCCCCCGGCACCGGCGATGAGCCGCTTTCCGTCATGCAGCTGCTGGGACCGGAAGCTAAGGGCCTGATTGTCACCACCCCTCAGGCTGTCGCAATTGATGACGTCCGGCGTTCAATATCATTCTGCCGCGACCTTGGTAATCCCGTGCTCGGTCTGGTGGAAAACATGAGCGGCATTGCCTGCTCGCAGTGCGGACATCTGGAAGAACTGTTCGGCAAAGGTGGCGGCGAAGATCTGGCACAGGAAATGGAAATTCCGTTTCTGGGAGCAGTACCGCTTGACCCGCAGGTTGTCCGCTCCGGCGACAAAGGGCTGGTCTTTGTACAGGCAAAGCCGGATTCCGCAGCGGCAAATGTAGTGATGAACGTGGTCCGCGAAGTGCTGGCACTGTCTGACAACGACAGCACCGATACCCCGGAGGTTACCGGTTCCGTCAAAGTTGCAGTAACCATGGCAGGCGGTGAACTTTGCCGCCATGCAGGATATTGTGAACACGTTCTGCTGGCAGAAGCTGATGTTTCACAGGGAACAATCAGCAATCAACAGACTGTGCCCGCACCGGAAGACAGCACTACGTTGCCCGCATGGCTGACTGAACACGGTGTGAACGTGCTGATTACAGGCGGCCTTGCAGCCGGCATGGATAAGCAACTTCAGTCAGCAGGGATAACCTGCGTCACAGGCATTCCGGACTGCCCGCCTGAAGAAGCCGTACAAGACTGGCTGAAAGGCAAACTAACGGCGTAACTTATTACTGGAAGCTATAAAAGGTACCCCCCAGCATAGCTGGGGGTTCTTCATATGCGCCTATAAGGCTTTCTTACTAGCAGCGCCCTAGCAGGCGCACGTTCGTCTGGCATCTGCATCTTTGTTACTTGCGACCCGTAAACGGGTTTCCAGAATATGGAAGAGATAATTGATCACCAAGCTTATCATGCTCAAGTTGGTGCCTAATGTAATCTTGTATCTTTGCCTTATTTTTTCCAACTGTATCTACGTAATATCCACGGCACCAAAACTCGCGATTCCGGTATTTAAACTTAAGATCGCCAAATTGGTCGTACAACATTAAGCTACTCTTTCCTTTCAAGTACCCAATAAAACTTGAAACACTCATCT